>NZ_KB900627.1:233895-596562 GCF_000379125.1 Methylosinus sp. LW4
TGACACAGGTCTCATCGACGCGCCACGATTCGCCGACTTGGCGCGCCAAACTGCCGCGCGCCAATCAAGGAGAGAGTCCAGCGTCAATCAGGATGAGAATCGCGGGGCCGGGCGAAGGGTCGGTTTTCCCCTCGGGAGGACCGATTCGTTGCCCGGCCGCCATGTCACCGACCGCCAGATGAGGCTCTTCATGCAATTTCGAAAGACCGACCGCGCCGCCGTCGCCGCCGCGAAAGCCGGCTTCAGCCCGGCGACCGCCTACCGGCTGGAACACGATCCTCGGCTTCCCTCGCAAAAGAAGGCGCCGCGCGCCCGCCGGCGCCCCGATCCGCTGGAGAGCGTCTGGGACAGCGAGGTCGTCCCCATGCTGAAGGCGGCTCCCGGGCTGCGCCCGATCGGCGTGCTCGCGGAGCTGCGCCGCCGGCATCCGGAACTCGGCGCCGGCGTGCGCCGCACGCTGGAGCGGCGCATTCGGAACTGGCGCGCCATCCATGGTCCCGAGCAGGAGGTGATTTTCCGGCAGGAGCATCCTCCGGGCCGTATGGGGCTCTCTGATTTTTGCGACATGCGCGATCTCGAGGTCTCCATCGCCGGCGTTCCGCTCGAGCACCGGCTCTATCACTTTCGCCTGCCGTTCTCGGGCTTCGAATCCGCCCATGTCGTGCTCGGCGGCGAGAGCTTCGTCGCCCTGGCCGAAGGCTTGCAAAACGCCTTGTGGACGCTCGGCGGCGCGCCGCAGCAGCATCGCAGCGACAGTCTCTCCGCCGCCTTCCGCAATCTCGACGCCGACGCCAAGGAGGATATGACGCGCCGCTATGAGGCGCTCTGCGCCCATTATGGAATGACGCCGACGCGCAACAACAAAGGCGTCTCCCATGAGAACGGCTCGATCGAAAGCGCCCATGGCCATATCAAAGCCGCCCTCCAGGACGAGCTGCTGCTGCGCGGCTCGCGCGACTTCGACGATCTTCCCGCATGGCGAAAGTTCGTCGACGAGCTCGTCGGCCGGCGCAATGTCCGTAACTCCGCGCGCATCGATCTCGAACGCGCGGAACTGAAAGATCTGCCGCCGCGCAAGACGTCGGACTTCGAGGAAGAGCGAGTCTCGGTCACCTCGTCCAGCGCCTTCACTTTGCGCAAAGTCTTCTACACCGTGCCGTCTCGGTTGATCGGCCATAAGCTTCTCGTGCGCCTCTACGACGATCGGCTCGAAGTTTTTCAGGGCTCGACGCATCTGTTCGATCTGCCGCGCGGAAGGCCCGGACCAGGCGGCAAGCATGGGCATGTCGTCGATTATCGGCACGTCATTCATTCTCTGCGCCGAAAGCCCATGGCGCTCTTGAACCTCGTCTACCGAGACCAGCTCTTTCCCAGGCGCGCCTATGCGCGCGCTTTCGATGAGCTGCTCTCCGAAACCGGAGAAAAGGCCGCCTGCAAAACCATGGTCGGCCTGCTCGCCATCGCGCATGAACGCGCCTGCGAGGCCGAGCTCGCCGTCGCGATCGAGGAGGAACTCGACGCCGGCCGTCTGCCGAACCTTTCCAGGCTGATCGAACGCTTCGCACCGAAGATCGGCACTGCGCCCAATGTGATTGTCGCGCTGCCCGAGCTCGCCGTCTATGACGCGCTCGCCTCTCTCGAAGGAGCGGCGGCATGAAGGCGAACGACAAAATCGACGCCGCGCGCGTCGACCTTCTTCTCTCCGAGCTGCGCCTCTCCGGCATCAAGCTCGTCTGGAGCGCGCTCGCCGCCACCGCAGACAAGGAAGGCTGGCCCGCCGCGCGCTTCCTTGCGGCGCTCGCCGAGCAGGAGCTCGCCGACAGAGGTCAGCGCCGCTTCGCCCGTCATCTCGCCGAGGCGCGTCTACCGCCCGGAAAAACGCTCGCCGCTTTCGACTTCGACGCCGTGCCGATGATCTCGAAAGCGCAAGTCCAAGCGCTCGTGGCCGGCGACGCCTGGCTCGAAAAAGGAGCCAATTTGCTGGTTTTTGGTCCACCTGGGGTCGGAAAATCACATTTGGCGGCGGCCCTCGGCTTGGCGCTCATCGAAAACGGCTGGCGCGTGCTCTTCGCGAGAACGACGGATCTCGTCCAGAGACTGCAAGTCGCGCGACGCGACCTCACTCTCGAAGCCGCGATCGACAAGCTCGACAAATATCATTTGCTGGTCCTCGACGATCTCGCCTATGTCGCCAAGGATCAAGCCGAAACGAGCGTCCTCTTCGAGCTGATCAGCGCCCGCTACGAAAGCCGATCACTGCTCATCACGGCAAATCAGCCTTTCGGCGAGTGGGGGAAAATCTTTCCCGACCAAGCCATGACGCTCGCCGCGGTCGACAGGCTCGTCCATCATGCGACGATCTTCGAGATGAACGTCGACAGCTATCGACGGAAAGCCGCGCTCAAAAAAGCCGCTGGCCCAGGCCGGCCCTCGGCGCGCGCGACAATCAAATCCTCATCCAGATTGCCGCGCCATACCAAACGGTTCCACCGCTTTTCGAATTCCGGGAATGTTAGCATTGAACCCAGCGGATAATGGTCGCATGGGCCAACGACAGCCCGCGCCGCCATCATTTCCACGAGGTCTCGGAAGCGGAGCATGTATCGCAGATACCAACGCACGCAGAGGACGATGATTTCTCGCGGGCAAAATGGCGTCCTTTGAAAAGATCGTCCACGCTCGACATCACTCATAACCCCCGCGTCCGATTGTGCTCACGCAAGGATTATGTCCTGTTCATGCCGTTCGCACCAGAACCAACAGGTTACCTCTTAATCAGGTTCTTGCCGGCAGTGCACGAAATGCGATCATAAACTCGTTGAACCCGGGCTGTGTCAATTGCGTAGCAAAAATCTCCAAATCAGGGAACAGGCCGTCGGCTGCGAGCCTTTCCATTTGGCGGAAGAATTCTTCATCCGTCCAAACATGGCAATGTGCGTCGGCGTGGCCGGACGCAAGATAGGCCGTGGCCCAATTGTAATACTCCAGAGTAGAACGCTCGCTCATGGCGGCGAGTTCCGGCGACCACGCGCGACTGAATTCCATGACGTGTTCCATGGTCGGCGCGCGACAATTATCGTGATGGTCCATCAAAAGATGTTCCAACCTCGTTGAGGAGCGGGACACGTCGGCAGTGTGCCTTTTGTCTGGCACAGCGAGAATGATTATACCGCCCTCTCTCGGGTCGAGCAGTTTCTGTAGGTCTTGTATATAACCGATAGGATTCGGAATATGTTCGATGACATGGCAGGCAATGACATAGTCAAAGCGCTTGTCGACTTGGGAGCTGACTAAGTCTTCGCGATTAAGCAGATAGGTGACCGGGACAACGGTCTCTGGCGACAGCTTCCACAGCTCAATCATCTCCTCCGCAGTTCGGAAATCGGCGAACTCGCAGGCTCCGAGATATTTCGGAATGCTGGGAAGATCGCAGGCCCCAATTTCAAGTCCGCTGCAGGGCGTCAGGTCGAGAATCGATCTGACGAATTCGAGCCGCTTAGCCTGATAATGTTCGCGTGTGATGACTTCGTCCATGGAGCTTGCCCCCATTGTTGCGGGTGAATTTCTATGCGGGCGCGAGCGACCCGGTTTTCGCTATGTCAGCAGAAAGAATGCTGTCATCGATGCAGCGCTCGAAAGATTCACACATATTCTTTTCTGTCAGCTGCTGCGCGAAGGCATACCCGGCATCGGCAATGCGTCTACGCAAATCCGCGTCTTTCGTCAAAGCATCCAGCGCCTTAAATGCACCGTCCTCGGGAGCGCCCAATAGGCAGTTTACGCCGTCCAGCACCATGGCGCGCACCGAGGGAACGTCGGCTTCGATGCAGGCGCAACCACAGGCCATCGCCTCAAAAATCACCGTACTGATGTTGGTAAGCGAGAAGGACAAATGAATATCGACGGTCACCATATACCCCGCGAGCTTTTCCTGAGAAATTTTTCCAAGATCCTCGTAAGGGAAAGGTAGATCAAGCCTGTGATCCAGGCCATACAGCGCGATCTTAACCGTATCGCGATACTTAGAATTAAGCCGCGCCAAAGCGGCAACGCCGGCGGAAAAATTGCGCCGTTCGATTCCAGGACGGGCGAAAAACAAAACGACGCAACGCTCCTTGCCTCCCACTCCGCGTCCCGTGCGACGCGCTCGCCCAGCTTCGTGGAAATGACGGTCGACGGCGAAGGGTATAGCGCGAATCCATTTACGCCGGTCTGCGAGGCGCCGCGCAAGATAATCGCCTATTGTGATAAAAGCCAGCTTCTCATCGTAGGTCTTTTCTGCAGACAGATAGTCTGGCGACCCGGCTGGATAGAAATCCGGCTCGTAATCTTGAATAAAATAGGCTTTAAATTTAGCGTTGTGCAGTTTAGCAACCGTCGAGGCTGTCGGCCAATTGGTAGCGATCGCGACGTCGACCGGCCCAATTAGGCTATGACCGACCCGAATTATTTCAGCATCTATCCCAAAATTGACGTGACAAAACTGCTTGATCTGCGCATCTGTTTTGTCGGCAAGATGAGCGATGGCCTCAACATGAACTCGTACGTCATAGCCTTTGTCGGCAAGATGCTTGGCTAGAATGAATATCTTCTTGTAGCCGCCGCCAGTTTCAGCGATCGGCGCCCGGGTGACGAAAGCGACGCGGAGCCCGTAGCAAGACCCACGCGACGTCTGCCGCGCGCAGGCTCCCCGCCAACGTTCGTACACGAGTTCGGGAGTGCTGAGGGTCGTGGATCGCGCCATCACTTCCTCTTGCGCACGGAGGCCAATCGAGCGCCGGTAATCAGAGTCTGAAACCAGCTTAGAGAGCCCTTCACGCCATTCTCTCTCATCGGCGCATAAGACACCGTCGACTCCGTTCTGGATGAATACGCGGAAGGCGCCGAGGTCACAAGCGACGGTCGGCACACCCAGGAGAGCTGCCTCGAGATATTTCAGCTCACTTTTTGCTTCTGTAAATTCATTATCATATTCAAGCGGAGCTAGGCTGATATCCGAAAGGTGATAGACTTTTGGTAGATCAGACCATGGCATGAATTCATATCTTTTGATACGATCAGAAAATCCGTCCAGCTGCTGAGGTAGCGTTAAATGCCCAACAATCAGCAGTTGCGTCTGGGGATATTGCTGCATTATCCATACGAGAGCGCCAGCGCATTCGGAAAAGTCTTTGCTATGTGTTTTCGACCCGCTAAAATAGGCGATAACAACGTGATCTGTATTTTCCCTACTAGTCTTACACGCCTCCACCGCGCCTTCGATCATAGCTTGGCTGACCTTGTTACGTATAACAAAGGCGAGCTTGTCTGGAAAAAGCTCTCCAACAACCTTGTGCAATTTTTCAGTCGAGACGGAAACATAGCCGCAACGGCTCATCGCGGCATTGTATCTCGTAACCCCATTTAGATAGAGGGACTTTTCCGCATTGTTCATCGAATTGTAAGCATCAATTTGTGTGACGCGGGCCGGATCGAAGATAAGGTCATCTACGTCATAAACGAGCATGACGCCTCGCTCCAAAGCCTGCTTGGCGAAGCTCTGGAAAGCGCCATCATCGGGCACGCGGTGGGCTACGATGATCGAGTAATTTTTTAACAATTGCTCATAAGGAAAATCGTGCGGCTGGAAGACATCAACTGAATAGCCACAGTTTTGTAACGACTCGGCTTGGTGCTCGCAACGGTAGCGAAAGGCGTCGCCTGGGCAACCGCTTATGAAGGCAAAGGTCTTATGCGCCTCTCTCGGCGGCGCGAGATTGAATTCAAGAGCAAAGACCATACTTTCATTAGCTGAAAAAATCGGGAAACAGGCAGCGCGGTAACTCGGCTGGCGTCCGGCGATAGTAAACTGGCTACCTTGCTTGAGCGTGAGAACCTTCACATCCAGCTGCAAAACCACATTTTTTATGTAGACGGGCGCCTTCGGCCAAACCGTGAAAGAGTGGCCATCTGAGATCATTTCCGGAGAAACAACCTCTTCGTGTAGTAAAGCTTTTTTATTTTCATCGTCCATCAGCGCATAAAGGGATATTTTGATTTTCGCTCCATTTGGCTGGCAATATGTGAAGAAGAACATATTGAAGGAGTGAATGAAATCCACCGGGGCAACAAAAAATTGTGAAACCTGATCGTTCTGCGCGATGGGCTCGAAGGCTTGCAACGCGCGTGAACTTTGCTTGAAGGGGGCGCAGAAGCGCTGACCTATCCGCTCCTCGATACGCTCGACGCGGACGTCGAGCGTCTCATCGCTCTTGTCGAGATAAGCCAAATAATCTTCGTAGGTGACGACGTTTCTCTCTGGAACTCGCTCTTTTTTTCGCGCCGTGACAGCTTTTTTTCGCGCCAGGACAGCTTGGGTCGCAACAGGAAAATGATAATGCCGCGGGCGCGGCTCGCGCCCCTCTTGCGCACCGTATTGTAAGTAATGGACCAACGGGTTGATGCGGGCAAGAGCAACGTCTGGATTGGTTTCAAGGTACCATTCGGTATGAAAATCGGGACAAGGGTTATATTTGAGCTGCCAGCCGATGCGGATGAAGTGCTCGATCGGATCGCCGACGACATTTTCGTGGACCGTGCGATAATAGGCCGGATTGAGGAGCCGCGAATTCAAGATAAAAGCATATTCTGACGCGTATGCACGAATCGCCTGCGGAAGCTTCTCGTTGGCGGCTGCAGCACGGATCCAGTCGATTCCGGCGCGTGGACCAGGGACCGTGTCGACGCCTGCCACCGCGCCGTTGCGGACGTGATGACTAAGCGGATCGATACCGGAGCCATCGGCGCCAGTGACCATTTGAAGATACCATAAACTGTTGAAATCGGCGCGGGGATTTCGCCCTTCCCGCCAGCCCTCGTGAAAATAATGAGCGAAAGGCTCGATCTGCGCCTCGGCCACATCCAGATAGCAGCGGAGGTAATAATCTGGATCGAAATAGCGTCTCGCCTTAGAGATCCGGCAGAAGAATCCGCCCAGTCTCTTTTCCAATGAATGAATTAATGACAACGTTTAGTTCCTCGGCTGCCCCGCTTCAGCATGCTATCAAGGGGGGATTACGTCAAGTGCTGCGTGAGAAGCTCGTGCGCCGCCCGATGTGACGCCTGATATCCGTCGAGCGTAATTTTGCGCGGCAGCCGCCCGTGGCTCGCGAACGCACGACGGAAAAACGCTTTGGCGGCGGAGACATCTCGCTTCGCGCGCAGCAAAAAATCCACTGTTTTTCCCGTCTTGTCGACCGCGCGGTAGAGATAGACCCAGCGCCCCTTGATCTTGACACAGGTCTCATCGACGCGCCACGATTCGCCGACTTGGCGCGCCAAACGGTTCCACCGCTTTTTGAACTCCGGGAATGTTAGCATTGAACCCAGCGGATGATGGTCGCATGGGCCAATGACAGCCCGCGCCGCCATCATTTCCACGAGATCTCGGAAGCTGAGCTTGTATCGCAAATACCAGCGCGCCATCACCCGTCTCGTCGGCGCGATCCTGCTCGAGACCAACGATGAATGGGCCGTGCAGCGCGGTCGCTACATGACGCTGGCAACCATCGCGCCTTTGAGCGATGATCCGATCGTCAGACTGTCCGCCGTGACCGCCTGACCATTCCGGCCAAAGCTGGAAATCCCGGTGTCCGCCTCGATCCAGCTACACCACGCCCTGGGGCACGATCTAGGGAAAATCGCTTGCGTCGACTCCGCGCTGACAAAGAGAGCGTGTGACTCGGCGCGCCGAAATGCAGCGCCTCCTCCTTACGCAACCGCTCCGAAGCTGGTCTCGTGACCGACGGTCCCGCGGAGTTCGTGGAGATCGAGCTCGAGCAGACGGCCGTTCGTAATGAGAGCGATGCGAAGATCGAGATCGTCGTCGGCAAGGTCGTGCTACGATTGGAGCAGGACACCGCGTCGACTCGCATCGCCGAGATCATGACGGCGCTGGAGCGCGGCGCGTGATCATTCCGTCGCAAGGGTTGCGGATCGTGCTCGCCGTGCGCCCCGTCGATTTTCGCTGCGGGCACGATGCGCTGGCCGCTCTGGTGCAAAACAAGCTCGGACTCGATCCGCATTCCGGCCTCATCGTCGTGTTCCGCTCGAAGCGAAGGGATCGCTTGAAGATTTTGTTGTGGGACGGAACCGGACTCGTGCTGATCTACAAGCGTCTTGGCGATAACGGTTTTTCTTGGCCGCAGGTCAGCGACGGCGTCCTGCAATTGAGCCGAGTGCAGTTCGAAGCTCTATTCGACGGGCTCAACTGGAAGCGCGTCGGCGAGCGGATCGTGGCGACGCCGACCGCGGCGAACTGATCGCAACTTCGGCTTCATTCGGCGCCTCGCTTGCGATAGATTCGCCGACATGACGCCGAGCTTCGATCCCGCCAGACTCGCAGAGCTGCCTGCCGATCTGCGCGCCGAGCTGCGCGCATTGTTCGAAGCTCAGCGCGCCATGCTCGAAGCCTAACGCATCCGCGCTGATCATGAGCTCGCCGCGCGCCTTCACACCGAGAGCGAGCTCGCAGCGTCGAAAGAGACGGTCAAACGTCTGCAATTGCTCGTCAAGGAATATGAACGCGCGCGCTTCGGCAAGCGTTCGGAGAAGCTCGATCCCGATCAGTTGCAGCTCGTGCTGGAAGATATCGAGATCGCGATCGCCGAAGTCGAGGAGCGCGAGGACGATCGCGCGCGCCGCTCGGGGCGCCCGGCGACCAGGGAGCGCGCCGGCCGCGCCGCGCGCGCTTTTCCTGCTCATCTGCCGCGCGTCGAGCGCGTGATCGAGCCTGCGAGCCTCGCCTGTCCCTGTGGCTGCGGCCTGATGGTTCGGATCGGCGAGGACCGCTCTAGCCGCCTCGACGTGACGCCGGCGCAATATCGCGTCATAGAGACCGTGCGGCCTCGCTACGCCTGTCCGAAAGGATGCGCGGGCGTCGCCCAGGCGCCGGCTCCCGCGCATCTGATCGAGGGCGGCGTCCCCACCGAGGCGCTGCTGGCGCAAGTGGCGGTCGCCAAGTTCAGCGAGCACATGCCGCTCTACCGTCAATCGCAGGTCTTCGCGCGCCATGGGATCATGCTCGACCGCGCCGTTCTGGCCGATTGGATGAGAACGACGGCCTTCCACCTCGCGCCGATCGTCGAGCGCATGAGCGTGCTGATGAAGCTGTCGGGCCGTCTATTCATGGACGAGACTCGGGCGCCGGTTCTCGATCCCGGCCACGGCCGGACGAAGACGGGATATCTGTGGGCCGTTCTGCGCGACGACCGCGGGCACGGCGGCGCCGATCCGCCGATCGTGGTCTATCATTACGCGCCGGGTCGCAGCGGCGAGCACGCCGAGCGGATGCTCGAAGATTCGACGGCGTCCTCCAGGTCGACGGCTATGGCGGCTATCATCGTCTGGCTCGCTCCGAACGCAAAGGCGGCGCGCCGTTGCGGCTCGCCTGGTGTTGGAGCCATGGCAGGCGCGAGATCTCGCCGCCACGCCGAAAGCGGGCTCGCCCATCGCCGAAGCGATCCTGGCGCGCATCGCCGCGCTCTATGCGATCGAGGCGGAGATCAGGGGCAAAGAGGCGCCGCTCCGGCAGAGCGTTCGCGCCGAGCGGTCGCGGCCTCTCGTCGTCGAGCTCGAAGACTTTTTGCGCGCCCAGGCCGCTCGCCTGTCCGGCCGCAGCGACATGGGCAAGGCCGTCGCCTATCTTCTGAACCATTGGGTCGGGCTGACCCTGTTCCTCGACGATGGTCGCGTCGAGATGGACACGAACCTCGTCGAAAATCAGATTCGGCCGCTGACTCTCACGCGCAAGAATGCGTTATTCGCGGGGCACGACGAAGGTGGACGTTCCTGGTCGCGTTTGGCTTCGCTCATCGCGACATGCAAGCTGAACAGCGTCGATCCCTATGCCTGGATGAAGGCGACGCTCGAGGCGATCGCCGACGGTCACCCGCAGTCGCGCATCGACGAGCTGATGCCCTGGGCCTTCAAATCTTCGCCGCCGGCGCCGGCCGCCTGATCGCTCGCCAGCGTGCCGACCAATCGCTGGCAAAGCATTGCGCCAAAGGCTTGCAATGCCTTGTCATACGGTTTCCGGCTGATTGACTCGGCGAGGGGATTCCCGGGACGAATCGAAGCAGCTAAGCTGTGTCGCTATGAATCGCGGGAGGCGGGTCATGGCGACGATAGCTGCACATTTGAGCGTCGATGCGTTGCGTGAACGGTATGTTTCGAGTTCGAACGCGCGCGAGGCGCGGCATTTCCATGCGATCTGGCTGCTCGCCAAGGGCCACACGCTCGGCGAAGTCGCCGAGATGACGTCCTTTGCCCAGCGCTGGATCGAGCAGCTCGCGGCGCGCTACAACGCAGAAGGGCCGGAGGCTCTCGGCGACTTGCGCCGGGGCAACGGCTCGACGGCGACGGTGTTGAAGCCCGATCTGCTCGCCGAGCTGCGCGTTCGGCTGAAGGAGCCGCCCGGGACGGAGGCTTGTGGACGAGCGCGAAAGTCGTGGCTTTTCTCGCGCGCGAATTGGGGCTGGAGAAAGTTGCGGTTCAGCGCGGCTGGGAGGCGCTGAAAGCCTGCGGCATGGCGATCCAGGCTCCACGCCCCAAAAATCCGAAGTCGGCTTCGCCCGAGGAGGCGGCGGCGTTCAAAAAACCTCGAAGACGCCGTCGCGGAGGAAGCCGCGAAGCATCCAGAGCGATCGGTCGAGGTCTTCGCCAGCGACGAGCACAGGCTCGGCCTGAAACCGGTCACGCGGCGCGTCTTGGGCGCCCGTCGGCGAGCGGCCGATCGCGCATGGCCATCATCGCTTCGACTGGCTCTACGTGACCGCCTTCGTCTCGCCGGCGAGCGGCGAGACCTTCTGGTATATGCACGACGGCGTCTCGAAGCCGTTTTTCACGGCGCTGCTCAAGACCTTCGCGCATGAAGCCGCGGCCGGCGTCAATCGCACGATCGTGCTCGTCATCGACAACGCCGGCTGGCACGGCGAGGCCGGTCTGAGCGTGCCGGATGCGTGCGACTCGTTTTTCTGCCGCCCTATACGCCGGAGCTGCAACCCGCCGAGATCTTATGGGCTCTCGTCGACGAGCCCATCGTCAACAAGCACGTCGGAACGATAGAGGAACTCGACGCGATGCGCCGCGCTCGCAAACGAGCGCGACAAAAGCCGCGCCGGCTTCCATTGGTGGCCGAAAATCGCCAAGCCGAAGTAATCAGCCGGAAACCGTATGACTTCTCGAAGCGGAGTCACGCCTCACTCGAAATTAATAGATCCTGAGCCTAGGCGCATCTTCCTGCAGTTTTTGCGAAAATAATTATGTTGGGATCGATAGAGCCTATGCCTATAATTTTAGACTCTTGAATATGAGACTGCAGCATCGCAAATGTGATCAGCTGAGCATCAATTATATCTTGCTTTAGCAAGGTATTTTCATGAATACTTTTCTCTTCTCCTTCCAGGCAGCGAACCAATTGCCGAATGGGACTGAGCGACCCCTGTGGACGCTCGACTTGCTCGAGTTCCAAATCCGCGAAGCTCGCATATACACCGCCATCTTTCACCGAATAAACATCCAGCCCCGCACCATTGGCGCGAACTGTGATTTCGCCCTGCTCGCAGGAAAGGATGAAATCGTGACCCAACGCCTGGGTGATATGACCGACCAAGCCTCCTTCGAAATATACGCTCGCTGAAATCACCCGAGGATCGGACGTCACCGACGTGGCGGGGCCATCTCTTACCACATTGTCCAGCACGGCGTGAACTCCAGCGACGCGGCGACCGAAAGCAGCGAACAGCAATAGATCTACGGAATGAGAGTGAGTCCAATAGAGCGGCGCCGAGCCGAAAGTGACCCGCACCTCCCGCAAGGCTCCGTATCGCCCTGATCTCGCCAGCGCCAAGGCTTGTCTGTAGACGTCAAGATGCCGCCGGATCGCTCCCCAGGTTACGAAAAGCTCCTTCGATGCAAACAGTGTCCGCAACTTCTCGAGTTCAGCCATGCTGTTGCAAAGCGGTTTTTCCGCGTGAATCGCTCTGGTTCCCGAATCCACGGCCTCGTGGATCAAAGCCGCTCGCCCGAATGTTCGCGTGGCAAGGCCAAGCAGAGCGGGTTTTTCCGCTTTGAGCAAGTCCCTGGGATTAGCGTAGCGACGCTGCACGCCGAACTTCTCGCCGGCCCGGTTCAGGGCCTCGAGGCTAGTGTCGCACAAGGCCTTTAGCTTCAAGCGAGGGTGGGACAAAATGGCTTCCGCATGGCTCAGCGGAAGCCAGCAGGGCGGCCCGTGCGCAATCATGGTTTCACTGGTAAAGGCGCCCATGCGCCCGCATCCAATAACCGCGGCGTCGAAGTAATGCTCCATTTTCAGACGGCGCTCCATCGTAGAAGATACGTGGTCGGAGACGAACGTCGGGAATCCAAGTCTCGGTATGCCGAACGGATATCCAAACCTTCATAGGCGCCCGACACAAGTAGCGAAGACCTCAAGTTGCCGCTCGAGATTTGTCTCGCCAAATAGTCCAGATTGGATCTTACGTTGAACCGACTGAAGCCTCGACTGTCGGGATGCTCAGGAGACAGGCCAACAGCTTCGATACGAAGCTGCTTCATGTAAAAGTACTGACTAGCCAACGGATTGATGGTGGGTGCAGGCTCTCCGCGGCCCGGAAATCCCAAGACGCCGATAATCCCCATTTTTCCAGCCGCCGCTAGCGCCGTCTCCCAATCATTCCATCCGTTGGTGGTCGAAACGACCAAATCTGCCAGATCTGACCCGAGCGCCTCGATCATTGCGGCGCGCTCATGTCGAGCAAAGACTGCCTCCGCCCCGAATTCTCGGGCGATCGCCGCCGGTCCGCCTTGATCGGACAGAGCGTAGACCTGCGCTCCCGCGACCGAAGCCATCGCGACCGTAGTCAAGCCCAAAGGGCCAAGTCCGATGACCAAAACACGACTTCCGGCCCGCGCATTCCCTCTCAACACCGCATTGTAGCCCAGGTGGAACAAATAAGCGCAAACAATGTCATCCGCCGACGCCGATTCGGGCAACCGATAGAGAACCTCGTCTTCCGCGACAACAAAGGCGCTGCGATGCGACGTGAATGTGAGCACGCGATCGCCGGTTCTGAAGCGGGTCACGTGGTTTCCCGTCTCGAGCACTCGAGCAACATTGCAGTAACCGACCAAGCGCGGATAGTTCGGCCCAGAGCGCAGCGGGGGCAGCCCTTTATACGCAGCGAGTTCGGTGCCCGGGGAGATTGCGGAAACAATCGTTTGACAAAGCAGATCCTTGTCGTCCGGCGCTCTCAAAGCTTCGGTCCGTATTTCCAGTTCGCCCGGAGCGTTGACCCAAACGACCGAGGCTTCAGCGGGCGCCATGTCGGATTTCCCTCGCCGATTGCGATACACTCATATCGCTCACGATTGTTCAATTCTGTCGGCGCGTGAAGATCGACACGTCGCCTTCGGGCTTTTCCAAACAAATGTCTTCGATTCGTGTTGAAGTGAGATCCCTGGGCCTCGGTAGGCGGCGCCATCGACAATGACGTCGGACGCCTCGGTCGCCAAGAATTCGAGAAGAGACGCCTTATCGAGAGTCACATTAGCGGAATCAAACATTTCTGAAACAAAGTAGTCTGGCAGTAGCCGCAACGCTGTCTTGAACAGAAATATCTTCTTTCCAAAAATATGAGCGACGAATAGGGCCGTGCTGTAGTGGCCAACCAACACCCTACAGGAGTTGACATGCTCTCGAAAACGTCCAATTTGAATATTATACGGGATATGATTTGAAACATCTGAATAAATATCAGGATGCGGGCAATATATTACGTTAATATTGTTGTCTTGGCAAAATTCGATCAAAGCCTTGTCTTCGACAAACTGTTCGGTATCCCAGTAGCTTTTACCCGCGACCGCGCTCCCGACGATCAGCACATCTGTTCGTTTTTCTTCAGAGCGTGGGCTCCACGGCGCCTCATTCTGATAGAAAACTTCCAACGAATTATGCCACAGAAGATGATCACGGATAATGGCAGGTTGCGGCAGTTTTGGCACCATATTAACATAGCTAATTTGTCCATCTGCTGCCATACTGTGTAATAGTAAATAGTAACTCGCAAAAATATCAGAACATATTCCGTGCAAATATTCAGTAATTTGTAGGCCATCTGTAATAGCTGCGATTCGTAATAACTCAATCGAGCGGCTGTTGGACGAAAACAATTCCAGCTTCGAGATCTCATGCACGCGAAACACAGTTTGATAGACGCTTATCAGTCCGGCGGCGAGGCAACGACCGGACAACAGCCCCGACACGAAACTTGGAAAGTGTTTCAGGACCCAAATCAACGTCGCGCGACGGAGAGAAAACCGATTTCCAGCATATTTGTCAATCCTAACGTCCGCGAAGATGAAACGGCTCGCCGACACGTCTTCTCCCGCGAGAAAATGCCGCCGCATCGACACGGAGCGAAGGAGATCCGTGTCGGCCAATCGGCCTGAATTAAATACGGCTAGCAGATTGCCGGAGACAGACGTGTAAGCCGCGGGCTTCAGAGACCCGAGCGTCGCCGCCAGGGCGCTCGTGTCGACCGACTTTCCACGTTGGATTTCCACATAGGCGTTCCAAAAATCGCGATAGACTTTAGCGCTCATCTTTTCAATTCGCTTGTCTGGCTTGCCATCCGGCATGCGCGCCACAACCACCTCGCAGGAGGAACCGGGACCGCGTCGTTTACCAGAACGACAGCAGAGGAGACGGACCGGCCGGCACCACGCCGCTCATCCAAAGATCGTCGATCAAGTTCAGCAGCAGATGATCATTGTATTTTCTAGCCGCGATCTGAAGACCGAACGGCGCGCCTTGTGGCGACTGGAAGGCGGGAACGCTGATGGCGGGGAGATGCGTCAACGTCCACATCAGAGCCGGATCGGGCTCCTCGAGCACGTGACGCTTGGGGGCGGCGCCAGCCGTGGACAAGGAGATGATGGCATCGGTATCCGACAGGAATCGATCCATCTCAGCGATCAGTCTATTCTGCATTTCGAGCGCTGCATGAAATTGACCGCCCGTGATTTGCTCACCTCTAGCGATCATATTCCGCATAACTTCCGATATCCGGCCCAGAGCTTTATACTCTTCCCTGAAGTAGTAAGATAGGCACTTATCGTAAATGACCGAATGAACCTGATGAGCCTGCTCCATTTCGGCTGGAAGCTCCCGTTCGAACATATGCACTCCGTGCTCGCCCAACTTCGTGGCGAAGCTCAGTAGCGCGTCTTTGGCGTAATCTGGGGCATGCCGCCATGTATGCGTCTTTACCAAAGCCACACGCCACGGTCGCTCCTTGGGCTTGTTTTGCCTTTTATCGTCTTTGAGCGCGGAATAGCTGAACGGGAAGTTCGGGCCGTGCACCCGGGAGACTTCCAACACGCGCCGAAGATCAGATGGGTGCGACACGAAGAATCCGATCGTGTCGAGACTGTCCGTCGTTTTCAAGGCCCCAGTCCTGGGAAGCAACCCAAAAGACGGCTTGAAGCCGTAAATCCCGCAGAAACTCGCCGGACGGATGATGGACCCGCCGGTCTGTGTGCCGAACGCCACGGGAACCATGCCGAGGGCGATCCCTACCGCCGAGCCGCTGGACGACGTGCCCGGTGTCAGTTCGACATTGTGAGGATTGAGTGTCTCATTGAGAGCATGCACCGCGAACTCGGCGGTCACCGTCTTTCCGGCGATCAATCCGCCCGCCATCCTCAAGTAGTAAACCACTCGAGCGTCGTTGCCGGGAGTAAAGCCCCGCCAAATCTCGCTGCCCATTTCGGTCGGGAAGTCCGACGTGTTGAACACGTCCTTTATTCCTAACGGGATACCCTCCAAGCTACGTAGGGGCTGCTTTGACGCCAGCCTCTCCTCGACGGCGTCTGCGCCTCGCCGGAGCGCCTCGGGATCGAAGCAGACCCAGGGCCGGTAATCACGATCGAATCGTTCGACGCGGGAGATACATTCCTCCGCGACATCGATGGGATGCAACCTGCCCGTTTCCATCTGGCTATGAATTTCAGAAATCGAAAACCGCCTGAACATGCGTCTAGGCCTCTTCACGTGGGTCTTGACGGTAGCGGTGCTTAGCGATCAATTGCTCGAAGAATGGCACGGTCACTTCCCGGTTCTGGCGCTGCTTGGGGTGAACGGGCGGATTAATGTCGATCAGCTTGAGATGTTTGAGCTGCCGCATCGTCTCGTAAAACTCGCTCTCGGAAAGATCGGTGATTTTCAAGTAATAGTCCAAAGCGCCGGGACGCTCCGAATCGATCGCCTGGGCGATCTTGAAACCCTCTTCGCGCGTCATGAGACCGTTGCGCACATCGACGCACGCCTGGAATGTCGCACGGCCATAACCGCGCTTGAGATAGCAGGTGAAGTCGTGAACGCCGGCCATGATGCATTCCGCGCTCTTGTAGCCTTTGTAAGCACCCTCCATCTCCGTTTCCTTCCAACCGTATTCCTGGCAAATAAATTCGGTCTGGCGCTCCTCGTCCCAAAATATATAGTCGCCAAGGTGAATGCCGTGGATGCCCACCCGTTCAACGTCTTCGAGAGACGGCACGTTGAAAGGATACAGATCGCGTTCGGAAAGGGCGCCGCAGGTCATTTCCTTCGGCGATCGTTTGGCTGAAACCTTTGTAAAATACTCGCGATCGAACTTGTGAACCGGATCTTCATATGAGGCTCTTCCAGAGGATTCCGCGACGGACTCGCCCCAGATGAGTAACGGAATATTGAAACGAACAGCGGCCTGCAGAGGAAAGGCCCCGACGCCGGCGTGGCAATGCCAACAGGCGTCGCCGATCATTCCCAGCGACCGACGAGCGAGCCGGTTCACCAAGCTTCGGTTCGGGGTGAACATGACGTGGTCGACGTCGAACTGCTGCAGCGCGTTCTGAAGATTGTACCAACCCGTCTCGCTGTACCAGTTGTGGCTGAACGTGACCGTCAAAGGCTTCATGCCATAAACTTTGACCAGCACGTGCAATTGGAAGACGCTGTCCTTACCGCCGCTGATCGGGACGATGCAATCGTAATTGTTCCCGGCCTTCGTCTTCGCGTTTTCAAGTAAATTCCGAAGGCGCTTTTCGCGTTCGACCCAATTGATATGGATTTTCTGTTCAGATGACTGACAAGCTTGGCAGATGCCCTGGTCGTCGAATTTTACGCCTTCTTGGGTTTCAGGCATGCAGCAACGCACGCAGTAGCGAAGGCTCTCAAAAGGCGTGGAGGTCGCTGTCTGCATAGAACTTGCTCCTCGTCAATCGCGCGGGCAAAATGCCCCACGCATAGAAATTTACTCCTGGGGCAGGTGCCTGATTTGGATTATGCCCTGATGAGGTAAGCGCAGCGGCGGCGCCCAAGGCGGCAGCGTGCTGAACACTCGCCGACCTGCTCCGAGCGCCAGCGTCAGAGCAAACGATTCAACGCCGATCACTATATCGGCATCTGAAATGGCGGCCGACAAGTCCGGCGCACGGTCGAAACGAATGTATGGATGCCGGTCCGCATACGCTTGGTACTTCTCCGCGGACTCCGAGGGATGGGGCCGCAAGGTGAGAATCGCGTTGGAAGCGGGGGCGAGCAGGGTGAGGCGCGACAAGGCGTAATCGAGCGCCTGGAATTCGCCGGGCGTTCCGTGGCCCCAGTCGCTGCGAACAGGCTCCAGCACGTAAAGGATTCGTTCCTTTCCGGGAGGCGGACCGATACGCGAGAGCTGCTCCCTGACATAGAGATTGGGCCGCCGGAACACTCGCGTTTGCGGAAAAGTTCGCCGCGCAAGCGCCTCCGCTTGGACGTCGGCGACCCATATTTCATTGGGCAACTGACGGAAGCCGTTCCATTCAAATCGCGCCGCGTAGTTGGCCCAATGATCGATGACGCCAATGCTGTGGATTCCCAGGCGCGCGGCCTCGATACGGGCGAGATGCTCGATATCGCTGGCCCAGCCCGTGCCGCTCAACAGCGCGGCGGCGCCGAGCAAAGCAGTCGGCATGTCATCCTGCAAAGGCCGTTCTTGGAAGTAGTTCGCCCACAGCCTGCTGGCAGGTCCGAACATGCAAGCGCGCAGCTCTCCACGCCAGTCCTTGATCCAAGGCAAGATCAGATTGGCCGCGCCGGCGTCATGGCACACCACGGCGAGCGGAGATGGAAGGTCAGGCGTCTTTGAATCGGCCATAGTAGACGATATCCGCGGGCTGCCCCTCGAGCAGTTCCTGCGCCCGGCGGGTCGCCTCCAGGCGCAGACCGGCGCGCTCCATGACCCGAATCATGCCGATGTTGCGCGTGAGCGTGCCGGCTGTGACTTTGCGGATATCCGATCGGGCCAGCAACCAGTTCAGAACCAGCGAGAACGCCTCCAGCCCGAAACCGTTGCCCCAAGCTTCGCGTGCGCCCAGCATCACGCCGACGTCGGCGGTCTGGTGATGTTCGTTACAATACGCCGTCATTGTGCCGATCAAGCGTCCGCTTTCCCGTAGGACGATGGCCAGGAAGTAATTGCTCGAACCTTCAAAGCTCGACAGATAGGTTTGGCAGGTTTCCTCGTCGTGCCGACGAAACCTTTGATTGCTGAACCGAACGACCTCAGGGTCGTTCAGCCAAGCTACATAGGTCGGCTGAATGTCGTCGACCGTGAAGCTCCGCACGAGCAATCGAGGCCCCTCTAGACGCAAGGGAGAAGCGCCGTTGGCGGCGACCGCTCGTTCGACTTCGCGGCTCACGTCATTACCTCGAGCTGGGCACGTCACGACGGCCATTCGAGCCGTCGAAAATTTTCTTCGCTGCGGGCGCGAGACGCTTCCAAGCTACCGCACAACGGGTGAGCATGGGCTCGATCCGTCGAGGACGAGACCCCGCAGGCGTGGTGTTAAAATAGCCTGGCCTCGGATCGCGCATCTATCCGTTAATACCCGTATCGGATGCGGAGCAAATTTTGGGGATGGCCGCGTGAAGGAGTTCTGGTGCAAACAGCGTGAGCAGGCCATGATCCGTGGGCGAAACCAAACGCTAGGTTGATGGGTCAACGGATATCAGGCTGTTGATTTCCACTGAGAGCTGACCGAGACAGAACCCGATCGAAAGTGCATTCGCGACGGTGCGGCCTTATAATTTTTTAGCTCAGAGAAATCGGCGGAGCCCCTCCGGCGGCGGCGGAAGGCGAATAAGCAATCTTCGATGATAGCCCCTCCGGGGACAAAGCACGACCAGCAAAGTCGAGAATATCAGTTCGAAATACAGAGATACTGACTGGTTACAAACGAACCAACGTTCGATCCGCCCCTTATAGGGCATGATGACCTCCTCGTCGAAGCGAATGGGATCGGCCACTTCGGAGAGGAGCTTTTCCTCGTCGCGAAACAGTACCGAGCCGACCCCCGAAAGACCCGGGCGGACCATCGACACATAGACCCGATCCTCCGGTCGATAAGAATTGTAAAATCTCGACGTTTGCGGCCGCGGTCCGATAATGCTCAAGTCGCCCTTGAGAATATTGAGGAGTTGCGGCAATTCGTTGAGCTTGGTGCGACGTAGGAAACGACCGAGCGGGAGAACCCTGGGGTCGTCGGCCAATGTCAGTTCGCCTGCACCGATGCTCGGACTGTCCTTCAGCATCGTCGCAAATTTAAACAGTTCGAACTCTCGGCCTCTCTTTCCAATGCGTCGCTGCCGGAAAAAGACATCGCCCTCTCCCGTAAGCCGCAACGCCAGCATGATCAGCGCCAACAGCGGAGCGAGCAATAGCAGCGCCGAGCCGGAAAGCAGGATGTCCGTCGCTCGGATGAGAACGCGAGTTTGAATTGAGATCTGCGAAACTTTGTGCGTCACGGACGCTCCGAAAGCGAGTCGAGCACCGTTCGAACGTCGCGCTGTACCTGCAATCGGTTGAATTCAAAGAACGCTGCATCTTGATCGGCGAGCCACGATTCCGTTGCGCGTATCGCACGCACACCGTCGGCGAAATGTACCGCGAACTCTGCGTTCTGATCGCCTATAGGCGATGAACAAAAGCTACGCGCGAGGATTACGCCAACGGATCCCAACCGATAGTGTTCAGCGAGAATATGCTCGGCAGGCGGAATGAGCTCGCCGATGCGCGCCATCCCGCCAATTCCGAAGGCCACTCCTGTCGCCTGGATCTCGCGCGCCAATGCATCCATGGAGCCGTCGGCGAGAAATTCGAACATGAATCGTGTCTTGCGCTCGATGTGCAAATCGTTGAGCCCGACATGGACGTAGTCGACACCCGGCGCCTGCAGAATTTTGTCTACGTCCCGGACAGCGTCCACCGTTTCGAGCAACAACCAAGCCTCGACGCGACCGCCGACGAGTCCGACGAAACGACAGACCTCATCTTTCGTCTTGAAAAACGGCAGCATCACCGCGTCCGCCCCGGCGGCGATCGCGCTGTCGACTTCACCTTCGCTCCACTCGCCGAGCGGGTTGACGCGGACGAGCAACCTCGATCTCGTCAGCACCTGTCGAATCCCCTCGATGTCTTCGATTGTGTGCGCCGAAATGACGGTATTCCGACCGATCTGACGGAGATTCTTGCCGCGATATTCGAGGTCGACGAAAATCCAATCCACGCCCGCCGCTTCTGCGATCAGGGCGACACGGGGGTCTTTGGTGATATAGAGCAATCGGATCGACATGTAATACGTTTTTCGGGCTGATTGACTCGGGCGAGAGGATTCCCGGGACGAATCGAAAGCAATTAGGCTGTGTCGCTATGAATCGCTGGAGGCGGGTCATGGCGACGATAGCTGCGCATTTGAGCGTCGATGTGTTGCGTGAACGGTAACAACGCAGAGCTGGCCAAAAATCGCCAAGCCGAAGTAATCAGCCGGTAACCGTACAAGAACCACCGCGCGAGATGTCGCGATCGAGCGTCGTCTCCTCGGCCTCGAGAGGCCAAGGGCGACGACGCTAATGGAACACCACAGCCTTCATGCGAAGGCATATGACTGAAATACGTCTTCGTACGTTTCTCGTCGCTTTATGATCCGGTATGAAACTCCGTCTGGATCAGGCTCCAGGATCGCGACATTCGGCAGAATAAACGGCGGCTTCATCACAACGGAGTAGGAGCCGACGTCCTCGAACACCACATAATCGCCCACAGACAGCCGTCCGGTGTAGCCTTTGTAGAGATAGTCACCTTCGATACATGTATAGCCCGCAAAATTCGCTCTCTCCACCAAGTGCTCGCCCTCGGTGGCGGAGAATACCGTGATCGGCACGTTCTTACGATTCGGCGTCGGATTAATGTTGTACAAGCTTCCGCTGAGCGTCACGATGGATTGGCCGCGAACGTCCTTTATACTATTGACAGCGCAAACGAACCTCATAGCATCCGCGACCAGAGCGGTGCCAGGCTCGACCATCAGAACCGGAGAAGGGTTTTTGCCCAGACCGCGTAAGAACTCTGCGAAGGGCTTCGCCGCTGCGACGGCGTAGTCGTCGAACTCCGGAATGGGGACCGGAAACTGCGCCATCATCTCCGGCGGCATTCGCCCATACATTCCGCCGCCGAGGCTGACGAATTCGAAGCTCGCCACGCGGTTACGAAAGAGTCGATCGATGACGCCGATCATGCCTTTCGTTCGGTTCTCCCAGCACGCCAGGCTGCGGGTCGCGAAATGACACTGAAGACCCGTCAACGCGAGCGACGGATTGGCGTCGATGAGCGAAATCGCGTCCGTGAACGCCGCTCCATGCACATCGAAACCCAAACGTGAAAGGACACCATCCTGGACGTCGAAGTTGCAGCGCAGACCGAGCTTGAATGGCGCCCCACGGATTCCATCCGTCATTCGACGGATCGCACATAACTCGTCCCAGGAATCAACATTGACGATTCCGCCGCCTTCGAGCAATGATTTCACATAGGCCAGCTCTTTGTAGGGGCCGTTGAAGAATATTTTCTCATCGGGAACGCCGATCTGTCGAGCTAAAGTCAGCTCCATGCTGGAGACGACCTCGGCGAAGCCGCCCAACTGATCGATGATCTGGCAAAACCTCGGCACATAGTTGGTCTTGTAGGAGTAGGCGACCCTCGTGCTAGGATAGTAGCTGCGAAAGGCCGCGCTGAGAGCTTCGAAATTTTGGCGGAAGCGCGAAGAATCCAGAAGATAGAAAGTCGACCCATGCTCTGCCGCTATGCGATCCAAAAGCTCATAGGACAATTTCATCGGCCGCGCGCCTCCAGCTCGTTTTGACTGCGGGAACCGGCTTTCGTGCGGTTCACTGCCGTTCGCCAGTCCGGGTAGCGCCCGTCCGCGCCCGAAGCCACCGCGAGATAGCGGCGCAGCATATCGACCGTGAGAGGCCCCGGCTCGCCTCGACCCACTTCGAAGCGGTCGACAGATACGATCGGGGAAATTTCGGCGGCGCTTCCACAGAGAAAGATCTCATCGGCGAGATAGAGCTCCGTGCGATCGATCGTTCGTTCTCGCACCCCGATTCCGATATCGCGAGCCATGCGGATTACCGTGTCACGTGTGATGCTGTCGAGAACGGAGGAGGTAGTCGGCGGAGTGATCAGCTCGCCTGACCGGACCATGAAGAGACAGGCGCCGGCGCCTTCGGCAACCTTGCGATCCGCTCCGAGAAAAATCGGAAGATCGTAGCCGTCCCGACGCGCCTGCAGATGAGCGAAGCGCCCATTTATATAGTTTGCGCCGACCTTTGCGCGGGGGGGAAGCACATTGTCGTTGATCCGTTCCCAGGACGACACGCATGCTGCGAATTTCGGGATTTTGCGCAGGTCGGTGCGCGCCCTGGGCATTGGAGCGATAAACATCGAAATCGGCTCGCAAGAGCTCCAAGAGCCTTCGCCATCGCCAAATAGCGTAAGTCGTACCGCTGTGTCGCAGAGAAAGTCATTCGCCTCGATCGCATGTCTGAAGCTGCGTTCGATTTCCGCCACGGAGTAAGGCGATTTGAAACTCACTATGCGTGAAGACTGCAACAGGCGATGCAAGTGATCCCGCAGCCTGAAGGCGTAGAGCACGCCATCTTCTGCGTTCCAATAGCAACGGATGCCTTCGAAAACGTTCAATCCGAACTGCGCCGCGGGAGACAGAACATTCACGAACGCCTGGCTCTGCCGAACGATCTCTCCGCGCAGCCAGATGAAGTTGTCCGCCATCACATTCCTCTGCAATTTTGTGGGCGCGCCGCCCCAGATCGCCTCTGCCCTCCAGAGGACGCCGCGACATCCGCCACACACATCGGTCAGCCCTTCGTGAGCGTCAACCAAGTGTGCGTCGTCCTCAAATCCTCAGGGGAGAAGCGCGCAAATTGCTCGGCGATTTGAAAGGGCGGCGGCGTTGTGAAACTCGTCTGCCTTTCGATCACAAATCCATAACGAGCGAATATTTCGACGTATTGACTGCTGAGGAGACGATTTTGGTGGAGCAGTGGCGGGTTGAAACGCCTCCATCTGCGTTCGTCGTATCTCAGATAGTTGAGGTCATGTAATGATGCGTCGGAATCGGACCAGTGATCCTTATGTGCGATATGATGGGTCGAAACCCCACCATGGCGCAAAACTCTGTGCAACTCCGACGCCAATCGTTCGACTTGCCCCGAGGGCACGTGCTCGAGCACGGACGTCGATGTAATCAAATCGAAGGAGTTGTCCTGAAAGGGAAGGTCCGGTGGATCGTAAACAATGTATTCGACGCCAAGCTCGGACAAGGAGCCTGCGTCGACACGAAGCAATATATCATTTTGCAGTCGCTCGGAGGCGAGCGGCTTGATGTCCGCGGCCGTCACTGCTCTCCCTCTGGCCGCCATCAGAATTGGGATGGCCAAGTCCGATCCAGACCCTAGGTCCAATACTGCAACGGGAGGGCGTCCGACGATCCTTATGTATGATGAGAGGTGCTTTTGCGCGATCGCTCTGCGCGCTGCAAGCTGGGTGTCCGAGATCGGAAGAGACTTGGTGACATAGAGTTGCATGTAGCGATTTAGCTCGACCGAGCCAGGCGTCATGGACAAGGCCCACTGAACAGCGCTCTTGAGCTTGAAATTCATGAGGCGACCTATCGATCATAAACCGGAACGAGCAGATGCGTTTTTAGACTTCCACACTCGCAATAGGTTTCCACGATATGGGCACATCTCATCTATGAACAAATCGAACATAGCGCTACTGCTTATCGCCTCCATGTTAGAAGCTCCGTAACACAAAAGCCAAACCGGCCTCTCTTCATGCTCCCGCGATTTCATCGTATTAAATATATTTTCCAAGACGGAAGCATATATGTCTAGATCAAACGGATTGAATAAAAAGAAGAAATTGAAATTTTCATACCTGTCAAATTCCACCGCATCCTGATGTATAATTTCTACACGATGCTCCAGATTCAGAGTTGTTACATTTTTCCGCGCAATATCGACGAGCCACGACTCGACTTCGACGCCTGCGATCTTCTTGAACGGGAAATCCGCCGCATAACACACAACGCCGCCTTTCCCGCATCCAATATCCAAGAATTCATCCTCGGGCGAGATCGGAATCCGTCGTAGGATATTCGTCAGCGCATTTCGCGACGTCAATGCGTAACCATGGTTCCCCGGCGCCATGATCCTCGTCGTTTTAGCACGCATCGAAAAGTCCAGACCTCGAGGCTTTTCGAGGAACGCCCATGTCAAAAAATACTCCAAGTAACGGAGAAATCGTTTGGACAAACGAATTGCTCTTCGCATCCGTCTGGCTCCTTTGGACCAATGCCACGCCGGTATTCTCGTTCATCGCGATCGCCACTCGTGCGATGAAATATTATTCGTGTGGATCAGCGAACTCTATTGTATTTTCAACCTGAAGATCGATTCCGCAGGCCGCAGAGGAAAGGTCTCAAATAGTGGTTGGCGACGCCAGCAAGTACATAGCTGGACAGAACCCTGCACCGCGGAACGAAGGATACCTCGTTGAGGGAAAGCACTTTGTTCAAATAGTTCAATTGAACCCACTTGTTTTTTGTGGATCCCCCGGTCGAATAGACAACCAACGGAGTGCTTATCGAAAGGAAGCGGAAATCAGGAGACTTGGTCAGTCGATGCCAAAAATCGATATCTTGAGCAAATCGGATATTCCTGAAGCGGTGCGAACCGAGAAGCTCGCGGGTGATCAGAATCGTCGACGTCCCCAAGCCTCGCTTTAGAAATACGTCGTGTTGACCGTCGGAGAGCGACGCTGGCGGCCGAATGACGACCCTCCCCTTGTCGAACGTGTAGCCGGTCGCGATAAAGGTGGCGCCGGCGCGCACGGCGGCGACCTGAACCGCTAGCTTTCCTGGAAGCCAAAAATCGTCCGCATCGAGAAAGGCGATGAGTTCTCCATCCGCCATATCGAGCCCGATGTTGCGCGCGCCGCCCGGCCCTTTGGACCCGACATTCGGGACGACAAGCACACGTCCACCGTCCTTCCGCCCGAGCTGCGCATAAATTTCGGCCTCTTGAAACGGTCCATCGTTACAGATTACGACCGACAGGTCGTCCACAGCGTTTGCATTCGCAAACACGGAATTGACTGCTCGAGCAATCAACGCGATTTCTTTATGAAACGGGACAACGACGGTCAATCGCACAATTCGATCCTCACCAACGCGTCGCGCGAACCGTCAGGGCGCTCAGGAGCGCAAACCGCCCGACGAACAAGGCTGACAAGACACCGAGGGCGGCAATATAATCCGCACCAATGACACGCAGGCCCGTTAGGATAGCGAGCACTGCAATGACGAATGCGGCCTCCCATAGGGTCAATTGCAAAATGTCGTGATTCCAGAAAATGATCTCCCTGATGACCATGCAAAAGGCCAGACTGAGCTGACAGATCAGAATGAATGGAATCAGCCCGTATTTGTCGATCGACCGTCCTGAGTATTGATCTAGAACTACAAAACAGAGCGTGACGCCGACGAAGGAGCTCACACCGACAATTGCATACATATTCCGGCTGAAAACAAGCTCTTGAATTTTAAATTTAGATTGAAGTATATCTCTGCGTCGTAGGCTATAAAAAAAGTACTCAACTGCATTTTGTACAATAGACAGACATGACACCAGCAACACGAACAACGCCATATCCGACTGATTATAGATCATCACCACGATCCGATCCATGTATGCAATCGGCGCAGTGACTGCGGACAATATCCAGAAATTCGTCTGTTCGCGGCTCGCTCGCCAACCGTCGAGCAGCATCGACCATCGGCTGGGAAAATACAGCCACCGAAAGTGTCCTCCATATGGAATTAGATTGCCGAGCGCTAGCGCCGCCACGGCGCCGGTCGCCGCTCGCTCGTTTGAGGCCACGGCGCAGACGACCCCCACTCCGAGCACCTGAATGAGGGCTTTGAACAAAATCTTGCGCCCCCATTCCGCGCGCGCGCCAGAGAAAATCAGGAATCTTTGCGATTCATCGGCGAGACGTTCCGAGGCGAAATAGGCTACGACGACGCACGCCAGAAGAAACTGGCCGTTCTGCCAACGCATATATAAACTTATCGGAATTGCAGCTAAGACTATCTGACATACGACTGCATTTACATAAGAACGATAGCTTAGTTTTAGACCTGGCTGCTTTCGCTCGCCGAAGTATAGCTTATAGAAAACACGATGGCTATTGAATCCAGAAGCCGCCATGGCGAGATTGACGACGACAAGCACCACGGCGATGAGCGATGCTGTCGAATTGCCGATCAGTTGATTGACGACCAGCAATATTGCCGGCTTAGAGCCTAGCGCCGCTGTGCGCCCCAGAACATAGCTCCCCTCCACCTCAAGCTTGGAGATGATCGCAGGAAAAGCAATGTTCATGAATCAAAGGCCTCGCCGCCACGCCAAGATCGACCATCACAAACGAACGCATCTCTCAGCGCAAGGGATTCCCGCCCGGTAATTCGCGTCAGATCGCGAGTCCGACTTCGCGACACGATCAAAGGTCCGAATGGCTTTCAAATTACCTTGGCGCGAAGTCGCTCGACATCCTCTGCATCGCGTCGGACATCCGGCGCCGCTTCTCTCGAACCATATCCCAAAGCCACCCATCCGATGGCGGTGACAACCATTGGATCGAAAATCAACAAAAAATCCACGGGCGAATCGAAAAAAATCGACGTGAATTCGAGCAGCACGGACTCGCCCACCCAGCTCAGCCGCCCTGCTGTTGATTTCCACTGAGAGCTGACCCAGGCAGCACGGGTTTTTCCACCGAGAACTGACCCATGTTCGAACCTTTCCCCCTCGACCGTCGCGGGGGACCTGGGAGTGATCGACATGGAGTTATTGAGCGTCATCCGACGCTGGCGATATCGGCAGGAGTTCTCGATCCGAGAGATCGCGCGACGCACGGGGCTGTCGCGCAATACCGTGCGCAAATACCTGCGCTCGGACAGCGTCGAGCCGCGGTTCGCCACGCCCGATCGACCGAGCCGGCTCGACCCGTTCGCCGACAAGCTGGCGCACATGCTGCGTCACGAGGCCGCAAAGTCGCGCAAGCAGAAGCGGACGGTCAAACAGTTGCACGCGGATCTGGTCGCCCTCGGCTACGACGGCTCCTACAATCGCGTGGCGGCCTTCGCGCGGGAGTGGAGGGCGGCGCGGCATCGGGAGCAGCAGACCTGCGGGCGCGGCGCGTTCGTGCCGCTGACGTTTCTACCCGGCGAGGCGTTCCAGTTCGACTGGTCGGAGGATTGGGCGATCATCGCGGGCGAGCGGACGAAGTTGCAGGTCGCCCAGTTCAAGCTCTCCTACAGCCGCGCGTTCTTCCTCCGCGCCTACCCGCAACAGACGCATGAGATGCTGTTCGACGCTCACAATCACGCCTTCCGCGTGCTGGGCGGCGTGCCCCGGCGAGGCATTTACGACAATATGAGCACGGCGATCGACAAGGTCGGGCGCGGCAAAGAGCGCCAGGTCAACGCCCGCTTCGCCGCCATGGTCAGCCATTTCCTGTTCGAGGCCGCATTCTGCAATCCGGCCTCCGGCTGGGAAAAGGGGCAAATCGAGAAGAACGTTCAGGACGCTCGTCACCGCCTCTGGCAGCCGATCCCGAGCTTTCCGTCGCTGGCGGCGCTCAACGACTGGCTGGAGGCGCGATGCCGCGAGCTGTGGGCCGAGATTCCGCACAGCGCGCAGCCGGGGACGATCGCGGACGCTTGGCGCGAGGAGGTTCCGCAGCTGATGCAGCCTCCGCGGCCATTCGACGGCTTCGTCGAACACACCAAGCGGGTCACGCCGACGTGCCTGATCCATCTGGAGCGCAATCGCTACAGCGTGCCGGCCTCGTTCGCCAATCGCCCCGTCAGCGTGCGGGTCTACCCCGAGCGCGTCGTCGTCGCCGCCGAGGGGCAGATCGTGTGCGAGCACGCCCGCGTCTTCGCCCGTTCGCATAACGACAAGAGCGTGACGGTCTACGACTGGCGGCATTATCTCTCCGTCATCCAGCGCAAGCCGGGCGCGCTGCGCAACGGCGCGCCCTTCGCCGAACTGCCGGTCGCCTTACGGACGCTGCAACAGCGCATGCTCGAGAAGCCGGGCGGCGACCGTGAGATGGTCGAGATTTTGGCTCTGGTCCTACAGCACGACGAGCAGGCCGTGCTGACCGCCGTCGAACTGGCGTTGGCGGCCGGCGCGCCGACCAAGACGCACATCTTGAACCTGTTGCATCGCCTGGTGGACGGCAAGCCGGTCGACGCGCCGCCCGTGAAGCCGCCCAATGCGCTGACGCTCACCACCGAGCCGCAGGCCAATGTCGAGCGNTACGACGCGCTGCGCAAAGGTCGGGAGGCGCGCCATGCGTCATAATCCTGCCGCCGGCGCCATCGTCATCATGCTGCGCAGTCTCAAAATGCACGGCATGGCGCAAGCCGTCAGCGAGCTGACCGAGCAAGGCTCCCCGGCCTTCGAGGCGGCGCTGCCGATCCTGTCGCAACTCTTGAAGGCGGAAACCGCCGACCGGGAGGTGAGATCGATCGCCTACCAGCTCAAATCCGCGCGGTTCCCGAACTATCGCGATCTCGCCGGCTTCGACTTCGCCAGCAGTGAGGTCAACGAGGCGCTCGCGCGCCAGCTTCATCGCTGCGAGTTCCTCGAAGATGCGCATAACGCCGTCCTGGTCGGGGGACCTGGCACGGGCAAGACGCATCTGGCGACAGCAATCGGCGTCCAGGCGATCCAGCATCACAGAAAGCGCGTGCGGTTCTTCTCCACCGTCGAGCTCGTCAACGCGCTCGAAACTGAAAAGCACCAAGGCAAGTCGGGCCAAGTCGCGGCGCGGCTCGTTCATTCCGATCTCGTCATCCTCGATGAGCTCGGCTACCTGCCGTTCAGCGGCTCCGGCGGGGCGCTGCTGTTCCATCTGCTGAGCAAGCTCTACGAGCGGACCAGCGTCATCATCACGACGAATCTGAGCTTCGGCGAATGGGCCGCCGTCTTCGGGGACGCCAAGATGACGACGGCTCTGCTCGATCGCCTCACTCACCGCTGCCACATCCTCGAAACCGGGAACGACAGCTTCCGGTTCAAGGACAGCTCGGCGACGGCGGACAAACCTGCAAAGGAGAAGACCAAAACTTGACGACCGACTGACCCGCAAGCCATCTTCAACCCGGGTCAATTCTCAATGGAAATCCTGGGTCAAATCTCGACGGAAATCGACAGCCCTGCCATTCGCTGTCGCAATCGCTTCTGTATGCCATTGTACACCGCCAGATAAGCCGTCAGCGCAAACGGCGCGAGCCAAACCGGAAATGCGATGAGAAAGCTGGCGATCAATCCGGGCGACGAGCCTTCACGCTCACTGAGCGGGTAACGGTTGATAAGATTGTAGTTCAGGCGTCCGAGCGATCCGTTGAGGGGACGCTCGCTCGGCATCCAGCCGCCAATCAACGTCGAGAACCGAAACCAGGCGTTGCCGAGCGGCGCCATCAGATGATCGAATTGACCGCCGACATCGACATCGACGAATTCATGAACCGCCACCACGAGGGAGTACCAATGCACCGAAAGCCTGCCGATCAGGTACTCGGCGAACGCGCCTTTTCCCCCCGCCTCCATTTCCGCGATCACGTCCAGAGGAGCTACGTCTCTCTTGATCGCATCGCCGATCACATAGGCGCCGGCTCCTAGGATGACCGTGACCACAGCAAAGAGCAGCTTCCGAACTGTGATACCTTCGAAGACGGCAACGCTCGCTCCGTCGCTAACGCGGAACAACCAACGCCTCAAGGTATCGGGAGCCAAAAACGCGACGCAAGCCAATAGCACCGAAACCATTGGACCGATGCCCGTCGCCGTGAGCGACAAACATGCGATCACCAACACCAAAATGACGCGAACAGAAAACGGCCGCGCGACGTAGCGGAAAAAAATCAGAATGAACAACAGCATCTCGACGAAATTCGGGGCCAGGACATACAGCAAGGTCGTCAGATCCAACGACGACGAGAGCGCCTCTCCCGAGTAACGCCATCTCGCAAGCCCCAGCGCCGCACCCGTGATCCCGACGCCGAGCACGATCGACAAGAATACGATCAGCGCGGGCGCCGGAAGGTTCCATGCGGATGGGAGCACGCGAGGGAGAGAACGAGGGCCTATGGTCAAAAATTCAAAATCAAAAGCGAAGGCTCCAACGATCCCCAAGAGCAGGACAGCGTAGAGCCAACTGAATACGCCATTGCTCGGATTGAGATATATTTCCGATTCGTATCCAGTGAGAAAATTCAGCGCAGCGGGCGCTATATACGTATATAGCAAATATAGAAGCAGAACAGGATTCGCGAGACGGATCGTTTTCATGACGCGCCTTCTATGAGCCAACGCAGTTTCCGCATCCTCGCTTCCGCGCCTGTTCGGGAGACGTGAGGGAGTCACGCGAGTTCACGGTCGATCACGTCGAATATGTTTTCCTCCCCGCACGGAGGCGCAGAACGGCGCCTCGTCGAATTCGAATACCGCTTCAACTGACGATACGATCTCTGATTTTCAGGCATACGCAGGAGAGCTGTCGTCGAACTCATCAGCGATGTAAAATTCCGCGCCGAAATCGAAATCGTGCCCGATCAAAAATCCGCCGCTTGATTCACGCGGTCGCCCGCCTTCGGGCATAGCTCCTCGCCCATCGCGTTCCACACTTTTCGAAACGCCTCGATCACGAGTTGGACGTCCTCGGTCGGAAACTCGTGCATGCACAGATTGAGCCCCAAAAAAGTCTTTCCATGCAGCTCCTCGGCTACCGGACATAGGCCCGGACCATATTGGATATCATTCGAGCAATAGGACGAACTCCAAGGGAAGCCCTTCGAGCCGTAAGCGATCTTGTTGCGGAAGAGGGGCAGCAGATGGAGGTTCTGATAGCCTTCGAAGACCGGCGCGCCTTCCGCGCGCAGCGCGGCGGCGATTGCTTCACGCGACACATCGAGGCAGTCGATATCCAATGTGACGCCGTAGACGTAATAGACATGCGTCGCTCCCTCGGCGACCGTCGGGGTCGTCAATCCCCGAAGACCTGCAAGACCGTCGTTCAGCTGTCGTGCGATGCGCTGACGACTCTCGACACGCCGCGCGAGCTTCGAGAGCTGAATGGAAGCGATCGCGGCTTCGATCTCGCCCATTCGAAAGTTGAACCCCAGCATATTGGCGAGCTCTAGCGGATCGTCAGTGTCGACCACCGCTTCCGCGTGGTTGCGGATGAGACGGAGGCGCTGCGCCAACCTGTCGTCATTCGTCACCAGCACGCCGCCTTCGCCGCAATGGATATGCTTATGATAATTCAAGCTGAAGCCACCGATATCCGCGAGCGTTCCGGCATAGGAGTCTCCCACTCTGGCGCCGGGGGCTTGCGCGGTGTCGCTCAGAAGTGCGAGTTGATACTTGTCCGCCAGCTTCCGAAGCGCCGCCATATTGGCCGATTGCCCGAAGATGTCCACCGCCATGATCGCTCTCGTCCTAGAGGTGATCAGCCTTTCGACGTTCCGCGGACAAATGTTGAACGTTTGCGGATCGATGTCGGCAAAGACCGGAATACCGTTCCAGTGCAGAATTGCTGTGGCGGTAGCCGCCATCGTCCATGGCGTCGTGATGACCTCATCGCCAGGGTCCAAGCTGATCGCGCCAACTGCGGCGATCAGACCCGAGGTCCAAGAGTTCACAGCAATCGCATGCTCGACTCCGAAATGGCGCGCTGCTTCCGATTCGAACCGTCGGACATTGGGACCGCCCAAGAAGCCGGGTCCCGATGCACCGATGTAGGCGGACAAGACGCCGCCACGGACAACATCGCAAGCCACGGCCACTTCGTCCTCACCAATGCTCTCGAAGCGCGCTAGAGGCCGGTCGATCACCGGCGCTCCGCCATGGATCGCTAGAACTCTACGCCTCATGACCTCTCACCTCGCGGCATGCGTTCGCGGCGTCGGACGAAGTGGCGGCGTCCAGAAGGATTTGGCAAATGCGCTGCGCCTCGAGCGCTTGCTCTCCTGAGCCGCCGATCGTTCGTCCCTCGACGAGATGGAAATAAATGTCCGACACGGCCCGGGACATCGCCCTCGGATACGAACCCTCGCGCTCCGACGACTGGCCCAGCGATGTGTAACCTTTGAACTGCTCGCTCGCCACGATCTCGCGAAGACGCCAAGCCATCCCCCCGGACTCCATACGCACGACACCCTTCTCGCAAACCAGCTCCAGCTCGAAAAACGCGTAATCCCGAGCGTCGGCCGGGCTGAGATAGACTGGCGCGCCGCCGTTCTCGGTGACGAGCAAAGCGGCGACCGTCGGATCGTCACTCCAGTGGTCATACCGAACGCCCGCTGTCGCTATCAGCTCCATCGGCCCGACCAGCCTGAGAAGCAGGTCGACGAGATGCCCGCCATTATTCATTATTCCCTTGTTATAGTGGCCGACGACAGAGCGAATCGCGCCCCAACGGCCTTGACGCAGCTCCGTCGCAAAGGCGTCGACAGCGGGATCCCAACGGCGAGTGTGGTTGACCACGAGAGTGACGCTCCGCTCACGGCACGCTCGTGTCCAACGGCTCGACGCCCCTTCGCTCGACGTCAACGGCTTCTCGCAAAAGATCAGCCGTGGCTCGAGTCGCAGAGCCGCCTCGATATGCTCCTGGTGCAGGGCTGTCGGCGAGCAAATGCTAACGACGTCGAACGCCCCGCGCTCGTCAGGCAAATCGGCCATGGACGCCGCCGAGAAGGGAACGCGCCAGTAATCAGCGAACTCGGCGAGACGGCGCCTGTCTGGATCGACGCACGCCTCGATCCGAAAGCCGGCATGGCGGGCATAGGCGCCGGCATGGGTCAACGGCGGCGCATCCGCGCAGCGAGTCATGTCGAACCCGCCGGCGATGTTTCCACACCCGACAATCAGCACTCGCAACGGCCCTCCGCCCGAATTCACGTCGGCGATCCTCGCAAAAGCGTCCAGGACAGTGGCGTGCCGCGCACGACATCCGTAGCCAAGACCACGCCGAGCACTTCTTCGAGATGTTCTGGCGCCAATCCGAAGCCGGGACGTATCGCCCGCACATTTTCTCGCGTTAGGCGCTCCCCCGCTCTGAGATCCTTCGTGATATAGAGAGACCGGCGAAATTGAAGCGATTGCTGTTCTGCCACTGTCGCGCCGTAGTGAACCCGGCCAACCGCTCGCCAAGCGCGTTCTGTCTCGATCACGAGACGATGAAGCTCGTCGGGCTCTAAGGAAAAGGCGCTGTCGACTCCGCCATCGGAGCGCGCCAGCGTGAAGTGCTTTTCGATCACAGTCGCGCCGAACGCCACACTGGCAACGCTGACACCTGTTCCCATTGTGTGATCCGATAGACCGACCTGACATTCGAACAATTGCCGCATGTGTGGAATCGTCGAAATGTTCGAACTATCCGCCGTCGCGGGATAGGTGCTCGTGCATTTGAGAAGCACGAGATTCTCGCAACCCGCTTCCCGGGCGGCGGAAACCGACTTCGCCAGCTCGCCGACAGACGCCATCCCCGTCGAAATGATCAACGGCTTCCCCGTAGCCGCGACGCGTCTGATCAGCGCGATGTCGGTATTCTCGAAAGATGCGATCTTGTAGCAAGCGGAATTCAAGGTTTCCAAAAATTCGACCGCTGTGGCGTCGAACGGCGTGCTGAACGGGATCATTCCCAGCTCCCGCGCCCGCGCGAAGAGCGGGGCATGCCATTCCCATGGCGTCCGCGCCTCGTCATAGAGCCGATAGAGCTGCGCCCCGGCCCAGAGGCTATTCGCGTCCTCGATCACGAACCCCGGCTCGTCGCAGTCCAAGGTCATCGTGTCGGCGGTATATGTCTGCAGCTTCAGCGCATGAGCGCCCGCCTTCGCCGCAGCCTCGACCAACGCCAGCGCCCGGTCGAGCGATTGATTATGGTTGCCGGACATTTCCGCGACGATGAGCGGCGGATGATCCGGTCCAACCATGCGCCCGGATATCACGAAGTTTCGAAATGCCGGCAACGTTCAAATCCTCTTCTCGAAAAATCGCATCTGAGCCTCATATTCCGCGCGGCGAAACAAGCCCTCCGAAGCGACATTGCCCTCGTTTACCCAGGCCTCGATTCGTTCCACCTCGGGTATCCGTTGCGCGAGATGCCGCTCTCCAGCTCGAAGGATCGCGAGGCCGAGACCGCGCCCCTTCTGCTCTGGATCGACGAATATCGACACTTCGGCCTTCGATTCCTGTAGATCGAAACGTATCGCGCCAATGGCGCGACCTTCGCTTTCGCCTATCAGCAGCATACGACGAGAATCCACTAAGACGCGGCGCATCCACGCGCAATGTTCATCATAGGAAAACAAAGCAGCGTCACGAGACGCCCGCCGAACCGTTTCGTCCGTTCTCCATGCGTAGATCGATCTTGCGTCTTCCATTCTAGCCGCGCGAACGATCACTGTCGGCGGACACAATATCGCCGCCAATCGATCGACTCCTTGCGCGTCTACAATGTCGTACCCGCGCCGCGACATGGCCTCCAGCATCGTCGGGCGGCGGACGAATAGACGAATATCTTCCGCCAATTGCTCGGAGGTAGGAATCGACTCGACTCCGAGCAGAAAGCCCGCTCGGGCGCCCTCCCGGACGACTTCTCGTTGGTTGTCCGCCACACAGATCGCTACGGATGGCAACCCGACCGAACAACGCTCCCAGGCGCTCTGCCCGCCGGCGCCGATCGCCAGATCGGCCGCGACCATCAATTCCGCGATATTGCTCACCTGCATGTGAAGATTCGAGCGCGCTCGAGTCGAGCACCATTTCCGAATGCGCGCTGACGCCGGATGCATCGCGCCGATCACGACATCGACATGCACGCCGGAAATATTCGCTTGGTCAATGGCCTCGAGAGCAACCGAGGTGACATCGTCCCGATCAACTCCGCCGAGCGACACCAATATCCGTCCAACACCTCTATCGCGGAAAGACGCAACCGACCGTCCCTCGCGGAATTCCGGTCGCAACAAGGCATAGCGAGGACCGAGCAAGGAAATTGCGCCCGGAACCAATCGTCCCTCATACCGCGCCTGCGGCTCGAGATAGAAATTCTGATCGAGCAGCAGATCGGACTCATGGACACGGCCTATATCATCGATCGCCAGAACCCGGGCATATGACCGCGCCACGCGCTCCCATACCGCCCCTAAGCCGTAATGATCCACTATGATCAGATCCGCGGTATCGATTCCGCGAAGAGTCTCGTCGACATCGGCAACCTCGCTCATGCACGATGAACTCGACAGAGAGATCGACCGATGCCCACCTGCCTCGAATCGCCGCTGCAGGAAGGCTGGCAGGTCGCGGCTAACGAACACTGTCTCCACCCCCGCCGCCGCCAGACGGTCGGCCAGACAGAGACACCGCATCACGTGGCCCGATCCGATATCAATAGAAGCGTCCGCTCGAAAGATCGCTCTCAAAGAAGGCGCCTCTCCACCAAGACGGAATACAGCAGTTCCGCGCGCTCCCAATCTGCATGGGTATCGATATCGACGACCCGCCACTCAGGTAGAATGAGAGCACGACCATTCTTGTGAATATCGAGCCCGGCTTCCCACGCCGACGCTCGGCCCCAGTAAAACTGGCCGGCGTCGAAGTAAGCGAGCTCGAGATCCTGGGTCCGCACACTGGAATTTTCTGGAAAGAACGGTGTCACCGTTCCATTTTCCGACCGCCGAAGCGCGCGTTGAATCGGTGAAGGAAAGCTCGTGACCGGAAACACATAGGCGCACGATCCCTCCGCCAACATTTCACAGCCGGAACGAATGTCCTCGGCCGCGACGAAAGGCGCGCTGGGATACACACAGCATACATCGCCGACTTCCCACCCCATCTCCTTGCAGACGCCGATCGCGTGAGCGATCACCGGAACGGTCGGCGTGTGGTCGTCCGCTAGTTCCGCAGGACGCGCAAAGGGCGTCTCCGCCCCGAAATCGCGTGCGATAGCGTGGATCTCGGCGTCGTCCGTCGAGACGATTATCTTATCGAAGACCCCGCTTCGACGGGCCGCCATGATGGCATATGCGATCATCGGGTGGCCATGAAACGGCTTGACGTTCTTGCGCGGAATTCGCTTGCTGCCGCCGCGAGCGGGTATGACGGCGATTCTCATCGACGCAAAGCTTCGATCAGAGCGGAGATCACGTGATCCTGAGCCGCCTCGCTCATATCCGCATAGAGAGGGAGGCTGATGGCCCGGCTATAGTAGCGCTCCGCCAGCGGAAAATCGCCGACTTGGAAGCCGAGGGCGCTATAATACGGCTGCGTGTGAATGGGAATGTAATGCACATTCACCCCGATCCCCTCCTCCCGCAAGCGTTCGAACAGCTCCATTCGTCCGATCGGAGCGTGATCCTCGATCTGGACCACATAGAGATGAAGCGCCGAATAGCTATCGGGGTGGCGCCATGGCAACACCAGAGGCAGGTCTCTCAGAGCCTCGTCATAGCGGGCCGCGAGAGCATGCCGAGCGACGACAAAGCGAACCAGTTCCTCGAGCTGCGATAGCCCCAGCGCCGCCTGCATCTCCGTCATGCGATAGTTGAAACCAAGCCCGATCTGTTCGTAGCGCCAAGCCCCACCACCTGGACGAACCATGCGATCGGGATCGCGCGTCACGCCGTGACTACGCAGCTCGATGGCGCGCGACGCGAGCGCGGCGTCGTTCGTGAGGATCATGCCGCCCTCGCCCGAGGTGATGATCTTCACCGGGTGGAAACTGAAAACGGCGATATCGCTGTGCGCGCAAGATCCGACGGGACTGCCTCGCCACGAACCGCCAATGGCGTGGGATGCGTCTTCGATCACCCGAAAGCCGAACTCTCTCGCCAGCTCGCCGATCGCGTCCATATCGCTCGACTGCCCAGAAAAATGAACAGGCACCACGATCTTCGGCAGGCGACCGGCTGACCGCGCCGTCTCCAATTTCCGTCGCAGAGCCCGAGGGCACATATTATACGTTCGTGGATCGATATCCACGAAGTCCACGCGCGCACCGCAGTAGAGCCCGCAATTGGACGATGCGACGAAACTGTTCGGGCTGGTCCACAGAGCGTCGCCTGCGCCGAGACCGAGGACCAAGCACGCGAGATGCAGCGCCGAAGTCGCACTGTTGACGGCCACGGCATGCTTTGCGCCGACATGCGCGGCGATGGCTCGCTCGAATGCGGGGACCCTCGGCCCCTGCGTCAGGAAGTCCGAACGCAGGACATCGACAACGGCCTGAATATCCTTCTCCGAGACAGACTGGCGTCCATAAGGAATCACGTCCTCAAACCTCGAGATACAGCTTCTCGCGCATCAAGCGACGCAACTGCTCTACCGACAAGAAATCCTTGTTCGTCCCGCTGTTGTATGCGAAGCCGGCCGGTGTCGGAATGCCGCCCTCTTCTCTTGCGTACCTCTCCACAGACACCTCGCCCGCCGAAGAGAGAATGGCGTAATATGGGCCGAGATCCACTGTATTGAAGCTATCGCTCACCGTTATCATCTCCTCATGAATCTTCTCGCCCGGACGGACTCCGACCACCGGATGTTCACAATCCGGCCCGATCGCCTCGGCCAAGTCGGTGATCCGATAGCTCGGTATCTTCGGAACGAAAATCTCTCCCCCTCGAGCATGCTCCAGAGCCCACAGCACCATTTCGACGCCGCTTTGAAGGCTGATGTTGAAGCGAGTCATCCGCGGATCGGTGATAGGAAGCACCCCGGACTTGCGGCGCTCCATGAAGAACGGAATCACCGAGCCGCGTGATCCCATGACATTTCCGTAGCGCACGACGGAAAAGCGAACGTTGCGCTTGCCTTTGATGTTGTTCGCCGCTGTAAACAGCTTGTCCGAGCACAGCTTCGTCGCTCCGTAGAGATTGATCGGCGCGGCCGCCTTGTCTGTCGACAAAGCGACGACTCTGGTGACATCGCAGTCGAGACACGCCTCGATGAGATTCTGTGCGCCTAGAATATTCGTTTTGATGCACTCGAACGGATTGTACTCCGCCGCCGGCACCTGCTTCAACGCAGCCGCATGAATGACCACGTCGACGCCTTCGAGCGCGCGCGTCAAACGGGGGAGATCACGAATATCGCCGATGAAATATCGAATGGCGGGAAATTCGCTCAAAGAGAGCTCCTGCGCCATCTCGAATTGCTTGAGCTCATCGCGAGAGAAAATCACGAGTCTTTTGACGTACGGATGCTTCGTCAGGATCGTCCGAGCGCACTCCCTCCCGAACGAACCGGTCCCGCCGGTGATCAAGATATTTTTGCCGTTCAACATATCGGGTCCTGACCTTGACGACATCGTCGTTCGGAAATCTCTAGAAATACGCTACCGCCAGATAGCGACGCCCCTCCCAAAGGGGAGCCGCGCGGTGGAGCAGAGCGGACGGATTGACGATCAGGATCGAGCCCTGCTCGGCGAGCACGGGCCTCGTAGGGAGTCCGCTATCGATGATCGTCTGAATTCTTTCGTCCGAGATGCTCTGATAGGGACGCTTCCTGGAAAGAAAGTGAGTAAACGGATTGAACAGCCACCAAGGCCTGGTCAACGCCAAGCGCTTCTTGAAGCGACCATTCGTTCCTGGAATAAACTCGAACGGCCCGTTCTCGGGACCGATATCCCGTAGAAACAAGAATATTTTGTATTGATCGCTCCACGAATCGTAATGCCAGCGTCCCTTGACGAACTTTTCCCTGGCGGCGTCATCATCCAAAGCGATCGTCCGATCACGCATCGCCAAAATCCATTTCACAGCGAGGCGCTCGGAAAAGATCGAGCTCAGAATTTGAGCGCATTTGGATTTGAAATCCTCGACGATATCCGCGTATTTTTCGGCTGCATAAATTCGTTGCATGGACCCGAGCTGCCCGAGCTCGCATTCGCCTCCGGCTTCGTCGAGATGGCGGTCTATGAACGAAACAATGTCTTCGCAATAGTCGGCAGGCAGGGCGTCCTCGATGAGCAGAAATCCGTTCTTCTCGAGCTCGCTCCGCTTCTCGTGCAACACGCTCAGATCAAATCGCAGATCGGCATAGCTCATCGTCTTCTCCGATTGGCTCGAAGGTCGTCTTCCGCCGCCAGTTCGAGAATTCGGCGACATCATCGTTCGAGCGCCATGCTCACATCGCTCGGGCGACGAGTCAGAAGCACAAGCCGGCTCCCCGCGATCGACGAGGCGCGAAGCGCGAGCTTCTTTCGCCGTTAGGTCGTCGGTCGAGGAGGCGCTCGACGCCTACATTCGTGATTCGAGATATCTACCGGTCTCGAGATGGCCAAATTCTGGAACGAGCGACTCGAACAGTGCGACAATCGCCTTCTTGTCCCAAGACGCCGATTGTCTCATTGTCTCGATCCGTGACCAGAACTCGTCTAGCGGCACGTAATCCTCCGTGTCGCAATTCTTGATCACCCCGATGCTTTCGAACCGGTCGAGGTCGAGCGTTTCACTCTCGGTATAGAATTCCTCGACCTCCTTCTCCCCCGTCGTATTGCTGGAGAAGAAATAGCACGGCCAGCGCTTGGTCGCGATGAGCGCCGCCGCGCGCTCTCTCGCTTCGTCTTCGCTTTCGCAGACGTGCGGCTCGAAGCCCATCGAGGCGACATAGCGTATAGCGATGTCCGAAAATGTCGTTAGCTTCAGATCGCTGCATTCCCTCGGGAAAAATATGTCTCGATTGTCGCCGAGCAGGCACGACAACAAGCAGAGCTCTCCCGACTCTCGTGGCGTGATGAAATACCGTTGCACGTCCTTCGGCGCTGAAATCGGCTGCCGCTTGGCGAAACGCTGATTGAACCCGTGCAGTAGCGAGCCGTCAGAGAATGCGACATTGGCGAACCGCGCCATAGAAATCGGGAGAGTGCGACTCTCTCGCATCATATACATTTCCATTATGCGCTTGCTCGCTCCCATCATATTGGCCGGGTTGGCGGCCTTGTCGGTGGAGACGCAAAAGTAGCGCTTCGCTCCACCTTCACGAGCCATACCCACGGTCTTGACCGCATGACGGATATTCACGTCGATCAAACGCATCAACGTATATGGATCCCTCTCACTCCGAACATGCTTCAAGGCGGAGAGGTTGAGCACATAGTCGTAGCCGCCGTCGGCGGACATGAATTCTTCGAACTCGCGCCCGCCGCAATCGATCGAAAGCGTTCGAAAGTCTCCATCGATATAGCCGAACGTGCTGCGAAGATCGCGCACGAGCTCGACCATATTGTTTTCGCTGATGTCGACAACATGGAGCACTCGGGCGTTTCGTCTGAACAGCTCGCGCGTTACAGCCTGTCCGATCGACCCCGCGCCGCCGATGACGAGAAAGCGGCCGTCCGCGACCAGATCACACAAATGGTCGTCGTGCGCGCGGATATCTCCGTCGAAGAGGGCTCGCGTTCGCCCAATGAGGCGCAGCACATCCATCATTCCTCCCGTCTTCGATTCGAGACTGCATTCGACATTTCGATTTCACCCGACGTCGACGTCGAGCGTCGCAGTGCGCGCCACGGCCAACGACCGTTTCGGATCAGAGGGTGAGGGCGAACGCGCCCATGGGCGCATCGACTCACCTTGCTGTCTCGAGGGACGAAGGGCGCCGCCGCAAGCCCACGGCGATCAGTGCGACACCGCGGAGCGACTTCGTCGCATCCAGTCGTGTGTCGTCCAACGCCTTCGTGGCGCGGGACGCTTCCAAGCTACCGCACAACGGGTGAGCATGAGCTCGATCCGTCGAGGAGAAGACGCCGCAGGCGTGGTGTTAAAATAGCCCGGCCTCGGATCGCGCATCTATCCGTTAATACCCGTATCGATATACGCATTTGGATCGATCGATACGATCGCGACATCGCTCGACGTGTCACTATGACTTTCGTGCGCATCCTCTTGGCGGATCGCGTGCTCGCGGGCGCCGGATTTTCATGATCTCTCTGTTTCGTCATGAGCCGAAGTTTGAAGAAAAGGCATTTCGTCGCCTGTGTCGCGCCGTCTAGAGCCTGCCATCAATTGAGCAAGCCGGCGGATAGGCCTGCCGATTGAACGAAGCAGCTATCGTGGTGGGGGTCGTGTCCCCTCCGGTGGTGTAGCAGTTCGTGAGCGAGCGGCTCGCGGCGTTCGCTTTTCATTGCGCCGTAACGAGCGAGCGGCTTGCCGCGGCCGCAGGCGCTTCTCCGGTTATGGTCGGTTTGCGAATCTCGACGCAACCGAACCCACCGATGACCGACGAGACGATGAGCCTACGGGCGCTTCTGGAAAAGTCTCCGACGCCGATTTCCTGCGCGAGATGATCGGTTGCGCCGTTGAGCGGCGGATGGAGATGGACGTCCCCGCCGCCTTGCTATCCGAGCTACGGGGCTTCCGACTATTGCCCCGGCAGGTCTATCCCGTGCCGAACGCACCAGCCTTCGCTGGACACACGAGCCGATCGAGAATGTCGCGCGTGATCGCTGAAGGACCCTCGAGCAGGCTTACGATTGGGGGCGATCGAACCGTGACCCCATTCGCGCTGCGCCCTTCTCGCAGCAGCAGCGCGTTCGCGCTTCACCAATTGTAGCGGAGGCCCGCGCTGCCGACATAATTCTGCGAGCGCCGCGCGAATTCGCCGTCGAATTTGGCGAAGAGCGCCGCACCACGCGGCAGGCGCAGCTCCAATCCTGTCGTCGCCAACGACGCATTTTTGATCGGCCGCGCGCCTTCGACCGAAAAACTCGAACCGGGCAGCAATGCGAAGGACGCTGCAAGGATCGGATTGCCGACCCAGTCATGCGCATAGGCCGCCCGCGCCCGCAGCAGCAGAACCGCGTCGCCGAGGGCTGCGACGATCCGATCGAAACGCGCGCCCGCTTCGCCGCGCGTATCGGACGAGGTTCGTCCGCGATAGCTCAGAGCGAAGCCGCCGCCGGCGCCGTCGCGCTCCGTATAGCCCGGCGTCGAGAGGCTCTGAGCTTGCGCGGCGACATAAGGGGTCACGCCGCCGAGTGAAGTCGCGAGGCGATAACCGCTCTCGACGCGCCCACCATAGCTCTGCGCATTCGAGGTGCCGGCGAGCATATCGCCGAACGCCGAGGTGCGTTGCGTCGAGAGCCAATGTTCGGAGAAGGCGAAAGCGGCCGAGACATGCAGCGCATCGAAACGCGTCGACGCATAGACGCCGGCCTGAAGAAAGTCTCCATGTCCGCCGCCCAGCCCTTCCGACAAATCCCAATTCTCGCCGCCGCCGGCCATGGCGACGCCCAGCGTCGTCTGCGGATCGACGCGATAATCGAGACCCGCCGCGACGCCGAAGAGATTCGCAGAGACGTCATGGCTGCCGGTCCTGTCCGCATCGCCGGCGAGGCGGCCGCGGCCGCCGAAGGATGTGGCCCATATGCTCGACTGCCGCGCGGCGTCCGGCGCGGCTCGCGTCGACGCGCCGGCGATGTGTGAAATCTCATTCGCGATGCGCGGCTCGCTCTCCGCATAAGCGAGCGCCGGCGCGATCGAGCCGACCCCGCCGACGTCGCCGCCATCGCGACCGGGAATGGAGGGTTCGAGCATCGTGTCCAGGAATCGCCCGCCGGATTGGAAGATCGTCTGCTGCGCGCCTGTCGCGGCCTCGCCGGAGAGCGGAGCGAGCGCCGCGCCGCCCAGCCCGAACACTTTGATGAAATTCGGCGGCAGCAGGCCGCCCGCGTTGAAATAGCGGTCGAGCCCGCTGGCGACGCCACGCTGATCGCTCGGGAGCATGGCTGCGCTGGCGAGGTTCGCATTGAGGCTCAGATAGACCGCGTTCGTCGAATAGCTCAGGCTCTGTGTCAGGCCGGGCGGCAGATTAGGGGACGCGAGGCCAGTGAAGCTGGTTCCGCCGAGCCCATTCGCCGCCGTCAGAATCGTGTAGCTTCTGGCGAGATAGCTTCCAGGCGCATAGGAGGCGACCACCGTGGCGCCAGTCAGCGACGCCTTGCCGGCGACCGCGGCGCGCGAGGCCGTCGTCGGATCGATCTGCACGAGATAAGTCGAGCCCGCGGCGAAGGCGAGATCGCCGGCGACAGTCGTCGCGCTCGCCGCCGCGCCCGACCCCGGCGCGAAAACGCCCCCGCGTTCGACGGCCGATGCGCCGACGGTTCCGACGCCGGACAGCGCAGCGCCGGCCCGCACCGTGGTGAGAGACGACGAGGCGATCGAGCCATCGACGATCAGCATTCCTCCGTCGACGGAGGTGGGGCCGAGATAGCGGTTTGCGCCCGAGAGCGTCTCGACGCCCGCCTGCAGCGACACGCCGCCCGAGCCGACGATCGCGCCGGCGTAGGAGCGGCTCGCATTGGAGAGAGTGAGGGTATTTGCGCCGAGCGCGACGGCGCCGGTCGCATCGCCCGCGAGCGACGCGATCTTCGCGGGCGCGGTCGCTCCCGAAATATCGAAGAGGCCGCCGGCCGAGACCGAGACGCCGCTCGACGTCGATATGGAGCCGGAACCGACGAGGGCGAGCGCGCCGCCGGCGATCGTCGTCGCGCCCGTATAGGCGTTCGCGCCGCTCAGAGCAGCGGAGCCGCCGGGGGTCACTGTGACGCCGCCCGGTCCAGAGATGACGCCGGCGAGACCCAGGGGCACGGAATCCGAGCCGATGACGAGCGGCTTGGATGCGGTCGTCGAAATAGCCTGATCCGTGACGAAATTCGGCGTGTAGCCGACCGCCTGGCCGGCGAGATCGTACAGCACCGAGTTCTGCAGGAAAAATCCGACGCCATTGATCGTGAGGTTGCTCGTATTATTCAAAGCGACCCTGTAGGGGCCGGCCGAGAAGAGCTGGTCCGTCGTCGGGGCGGCGCCGATCGCGCCGCCCACGCTCGTCAGCGTCGACCCCGTGGGCAGGCTCTGCGCGCCGTCGAGGCTCTTGCTGTTGAGCTGGACGATGAGCGTCCCGGTGTCGAGAAGCGTCGGCACATTCTGCAGCGACGTCGTGACGCCGGCGTTCACGAATGTGTAATTCATGTTGACGCCATATTCCCAGGAGCTCGGAGCGTTCGAGTTCGGGAAGTTCCGCGGCGTATTGCCGGGAGGCGACGTCCAGGCGAGCCTATTCACGGGCCTGAATTGCGCGAGCAGCGCCGGCGTCAGGCCCAGCATCACGCAAGGGCTGCAGGCGGTCACGCTCTGCCCGACCTGCGGCCCGTTCACGGACGCCCCGGGGATCGCGGCGTTCAGCGAGGAGAGCGCCTGACCATTCGCCGCGACGATATATCCTGCCGTCGTCCCGGGCACGACCGCCTGGCCGAGCACGCTGCCGACGACCGTCGTGCTCGAATTGGCGCCGGTTCCCGTTCTGAATTGCGCGAAATCCCCGGCGCCGAAGATGCCGTAATATCCCTGAAACGCGCCCAGCGCCTGCAATGGAACGACGTTGTCGATCGCGACGCCGTTGCGCGAATAGATCGCATTGATGACGAAACCCGATTGCGCGCCGCTCGAAGTGGTCGCGTTCAGCGTCACGCCCGCGCCCGCCTGTGACGCCCCGGCCGGATAGAAGGTGAGAGACGGCGCGCTCACGAGATTGCCAGTGAAAGTGTTGCCGCCCGTATAGCTGTAGGAGACGCCGGTCGGCAATGTCGAGGCCATGCTCGACGGAACCGCGCCGAAGGCGTCGGCCGAATAGGCCGCATTGAACAGCGACGATCCGGTGTCGAAGAGATATCGCCGCGGCGCCTGGCCGCCGATTCCGACATCGATCGTCAATATGACGCCGGTTTTCGCTTGCTCCAATTGGAGCGGAATATCGACCGATTGCGCCGATGCGGCGGGAACGAAGGCGAGGCCGGCGACAAGCCCTCTCGTCGCAGAGCCAGAGAATGAAGCATACGCCACGACGCCACCTGCCATTTTTTTAGAAAACGACTTCGCTGCGAAACTGCAAATCAGGCCGGCGCCTCGCGGGCGAGCGTCGTCGTTCGCCCTATGGCCGGCAGAACGATTATAAGCAGAGTTTCAGCTCGTCGCTAGAGGACGCCGATAGGCCTATAGGACATCCAGTCCCAGCTCGACGCGCTTTTTCCGGGAGAAGCGTCGCGAGATGATCGCATGCGACTCACGAATATAGTCGCGCAATGTTTCGTCGGAGAGGCCGGGCTCGGCGAAATGCTGGATCCACTTCATGCCGCGCGACGCGAGATAGGGCGCGGGACGCAGACCAGGCTGCTCCTTCAGCATCTCATAGGCGATGTCGCCGACCTTGAAGGTGAAGCGCGGCTCACCCTCGTCCCACCCGCCGATCGCAAACACTTTTCCTCCCACCTTCCAGACATGTGATCCGCCCCATTGGACGACATGGCTCGTCGCCGGCAGAGCGGCGCAGAAGGCGTTGTACTCGTCGTAGGTCATGGTGATCGCCTCCCGAAGCCTCAGCCGCGCCGGAACGACAGCCGAAAAGTCGCGCCGCCGCCGGGCGTCTCCGCGAAGTCGCTGCGCCCGCGCATTTTCTCCATCAGCTCCTTGGCGACCGCGAGGCCGAGGCCGGTGCCCCGAGTCGTCTCGCTCTTGCGCCAGAAGGGCTCGAAGATCATCTCACGATCCGCCGGCGCGACTCCCGCGCCATGATCGACAATTTCGACCACCGCATCGTCGCCTACGCTCACGATGACGGCTCCCCCCTCCGGCTCGGCGCGGAGCGCATTGTCGATGAGATTGGCGACGACGCATTCGACGGCGCGCCGATTGCCGAGCGCGATGACCGGCTCCGGGCCGGCCTCGAAGGCGATCTCGCGGCCGCATTCCACGATGAGCGGCATGTAATCGGCGACGACGCGACGTATGACGCCGACGAGCTCGATGCGCTCATCGGTGGAGCTCTGGCGCTCGTTCATCCGAGCCGAGACCAGCAGCTGCTCGACGATCGCCTGCAATTGGCTGGCGTCGCGCATCAGATCGCTCTTGAAGCTCGGCTCTTCCGTATCCTCGAGCCGCGCGCGCATGATGGCGAGCGGCGTGCGCAGCTCATGCGCGGCGTTCGCCGTGTAGCGCCGCATGCGCGCGGCCCCGGCGTCCAGCCGCTCCAGGGCGCCGTTCATCGACTCGACGAGCGTCATGATCTCGGCCGGCACGCCTCCGATCGGCAGGCGCTGATGCAGCGAATCCATATCGATGCGCCCCGCCTTTTCGGCGACCGCATTCAACGGCGACAAGCCTTTTCGAACGGCGAGCCAGGCCGTGCCGGCGGAGACGAGCATGGCGGCGGCGAAATAGGCGCCGAACCAATAGAGATCGCCGCGAAGCGAGTAGAAGACGTCGTCCCAGCGAAACTTCATCCGATAGGTGGCGACGTGCAAGCGGCCGTACGGCGTTCGCTGCACCCCCATGAAGCCGAGCTCCTCGCCTTTCGGATCGCCCGGCAGCACGAAATGCGCGTGCGTCGTGCTCATATCGACGACGCTCTCCAGAACCGCGACCAATTCGGGCGTCGAGCCGGCGAGCGCCTTTCCCTTCGCGGCGTTGAAGGCGGCGAAGCGCATCGCCGGAGCGCGGCCCAGTTCGGCGCGCAGCTCCGGTATGGGCTCGAGCCGCATAACGCCGTCCTCGTCGCGAACGACCGAACGCACCACGAGGTCCGTGACGCGTGTGACGGCGAGCGAGTCGAGCGAGGCGACGAAATCGCCCCATCCCAGGAACCCCAGGATCGTCGTCGCGGTCCAGCCGAGCACGAAGGCCGTGAACTGCGCGACGATCAGGAAGCCGACGATGCGCAGGGCGAGCGAGGGCGCTTTTTTCAACTCGGCCCTTTCGGCTTCGCCTCGACGATCATGTAGCCGAGCCCTCGTGCGGAATGGATGTCGACATCGGCGCCGAGCTCGTGCAGACGCGCGCGCAGGCGGGAGGCGAGAGTCGTCAGCGTATGCTCCTCCACCTCTTCGTCGAGGCCGTAGATGCTGGAGATCAACGCGTCCCGCAGCACCACGCGGCCGGCGCGGCGCGCCAGCGCCTCGAGCAGCGCGAGCTCGCGCCGCAGAAGCCGCGCGGGCTTGCCGGCGATCGTCACCGCCCGCGTGTCCAGATCGAAGCTCAGCGCGCCGATCTCGACCGCCGGCGTGCGCTCCCCGCCTGGACGGCGCAGGCTCGCGCGAATGCGCGCCATCATTTCATCGAGATTGAACGGCTTCGTCAGATAATCATCCGCGCCGGCGTCGAGCCCCTCGATACGGTCGTCGACGGCGTCGAGCGCCGTCAGCATCAGAATGCGGCCGCCCGGCTGCTTCTCGCGCACCAGCGAAATGAGCGACAGGCCGTCGCCGTCGGGCAGCCGTCGGTCCAGCAGCGTCACCGCATAGGGGCCGCCGTCCAGCGTCGAACGCGCGGTCTCGATCGTGTCCGCCCGATCGACGGCGTAGCCGGCGCGCTGGATACGCCGCGCGATACGGCTCGCCAATTCCGCATTGTCCTCGACCAATAATATTCGCATGGGCGCCGCTCCCCGCCGCCGCCGGCTCCGCGGCCCGGGCGTTCAAAAAACGAAACTCCGGGCTTTGCAAGAGGCGGCGATTGTGATGTTTCTGCCACAGTCGCCCGGGTTTTGGAACTCGGCCGTCAAAACGTAACTCTGCGGGGACATTTTCCCCTTACCCGGGACGACGGGACCCTCTCGACGAGAGGACCGGCGCTGTTTGGCGGAGACCGGCGGAGTGTTCGAACGAAAAGGCGCAAATCGCCGCAGCTCGGGCGCAGCGCATTCGGCCGCGGCCGTCGTCGCTGCGCTGCTGCTGATCCTGCAGAGCCTTGTCACGGTCGCCGCGCCGACGCATTCGGCGCGTCTCGGCGCAGCGGCCGGCCTCGCGCCGATCTGCGCTCTCGACGCACCGGCCGATCCGAAAGCGCCCGCGCGAGATCACGCGCGGTCACATTGCTGCCTCCCGGGCGAGAGCTGCGACGGCTCGGCTCCGCCTTTCGTCGTCGAGAGCATCGTAGCGCCGAGCCGACCGCCTATTCTGGCTCTCGCCACATTCTCGCGGCTCTCCGCGCCGCCGCGCGGGCCGCCGGACGGCTGGGCCAGTTCCTGGTCGTCCAGAGCCCCTCCCGCCGTCTCCTGATCCCCCGCCGAACGCCGCGCCAGCGGCTCTTTCGTCACGGTCCGAGCCGGCGCGCGCTCGCGCGGCTCCAGGAGAATTTCCATGCTTCGTTCCAAACTGTCGCACGGCGTTTCCGCCATAGCCCTCGCCTTTGCTCTCTCTTCCGCAGCCGTCGCGCAGGAGGCCCTGCCGACGATCGATATTTCCGGCGCCGGCGCCAAACCCGACGCCGCGCGCGGAGCAGCCGCGCCGGCCAAAGAGACCGGCTATGCGCGCAAGGTCTCCTTCGGCGCCACGAAGACCGACACGCCGCTCCTCGACACGCCGGTCGCCGTGCAGATCGTCCCGCATGAGGTGATCGAGGACAAGCAGGCGCTCAACACGATGGAGGCGGTCAAGAACGTCTCCGGCGTGCAGGCGCAGGGCGGGACTTATTACGACCAATATCTGATCCGCGGCTTCAAGAGCGGCTACGGCGTCACCTGGCGCAACGGCCTGCAGCTCGAAGGCCTGCTCGGAGCCGAGGAGATCGCCTTCACCGATCGCGTCGAGATCGTGAAGGGGCCGGGCTCCGTCCTCTATGGGCGCATCGAGCCGGGCGGCTTCGTCAACACCGTCACCAAGCGTCCGCAGGAAGAGTTCAAGGCCGAGCTGAACGAGCAATTCGGCAGCTGGGGGCTCTCGCGCACAACGGCCGACGTCACCGGGGCCTTCGACAAAGAGAAAACGGTGCTCTACCGAGTGATCGGCGTCTTCGACCACGCCGATTCCTTCACCGATTACGACCACCGCGACAACGCCGCCGGCGCGCTGTTCCTGACCTTCCGGCCGACGCAGAATTTCGAGTTCAATGTCGGATTCGAATATTACGCGAAGAAGCAGACCCAGCCCGACGGTTCGGGAACCATTCCCGTCAATCTGCTCTTCGACGGCAATGGAAGACCAATCGTGGTCAAGGGCGTGAACGACCGGCCCTATAATCTGCCGCGGCATTTTTCGATCAGCGATCCGTCGATCTGGTCGGACTTCCCCTACACCGTCAATCGAGCGCTCTATTCGTATGATTGGACCTACAAGTTCGACGACAAATGGCGGATCACCAATCGCTTCCATTATGTCGACGACAATGAGAACCAGACCGGCCTCGGCAATTTCGGCGGCTTCGACGGCGTCAATCTGACGCGCGCCTTCACCCATAATCCGCTCACCCGTCAGATATTGTCGACCAATCTGGACCTCGCGGGCGAGATCGTCACCGGCCCGCTCGACCACAAGGTTCTCGTCGGCGTCGATTGGTACAAATATCAGGACGATTGGGTCGGCGATTATGGCTTCTCCCTTCCCTTCGTCGCGCCGATCAACGTGTTCGCGCCTGGGCCGACGGGCTATTTCGCGCCCATTCTCCACGCCCTCTCCGACAGCGCGCGGACCAATGTGCTCTGGCGCTCGCGCGAGCAGGATTTCGGCGTCTATGCGCAAGACCAGATTTCGCTGCTCGACGGACGCGTGCAAGTGCTGCTGGGCGGCCGTTGGGACAAGGCGTCGCTCGGCTACGCCAGCACTTACGGCGCGGATGGCGCGAGTTGCTTTCCGCTCTGCAGCGGCTATCCGCTGAAATCCTATCCCGATTCGCCGAAGCTCTCGCCGCGCGCCGGCGTGCTGGTTAAGCTGACCGACACGATCTCCGCCTATGGCTCCTATGTTCGCTCCTTCGGCGCGAACAACAGCTCCTCGACGGCGGATGGACGCATCATTCCGCCGGAAGAAGCCGTCCAGTGGGAGGCGGGCGTCAAGGCCCTGTGGTTCGACGGACGGCTCTCGACCAGCGTCACGCTCTTCGATCTGACGAAGAAGAATGTGCTCGAGAACGATCCCTTCCATCCGGGCTTCAGCGTGCCGGCCGGCACGGTGAACAGCCGCGGCGTCGAGGTCGACGTCTCTGGACAGGTGACGGAAAATATCAGCGTCATCGCCAGCTATACATTCGACTCCGCGAAAATCGTCAATGACAATGGCAATGGCAATATCGGCAAGCGCTTCAACAGCGTCGCGCCGAATGTCGGAAACATCTGGGCGAAATGGGACACGGCGCCCGGCGCGCGCGAGGGCTTCGAGTTCGGCTTCGGCGTCTATGCGATGGACGAGCGCTGGGGCAGCGACGCCAATACGTGGAAAATGCCGGGCTATGTGAAATTCGACACAATGGGCGCATATCGCACCGTGTGGGACGGACACGAGGTGAAATTCCAGCTCAACGTCAAGAACCTCACCGACAGACGCTATTTCGAGAGCAGCGACTCCTATGGCTTCGCCTATTATGGCGCGCCGCGCACCTTCATGGGCTCGGTGAATTTCAAATTCTGATGGAACGGGGCCGTCGCGGCGGCGGCCCCCTTCCCTTTTCGTCGGGAACGCATCCATGACGGACCAGCAGATTTCTCCCTTTGCCTCATCCTCCGACGAAGGCGGCGCCCGAGAGGCGGCGCGTCGACGCGAGAAAATGAAAGCCCGGCGCAAGCTCTGGCTGGATATCCATCTCTATATCGGCCTCGTCGCCGGAGCCATGCTCGCGCTCATCGGCCTCACCGGCAGCGCGTTGGTGTTCTGGAGCGAGATCGACGAGCTCCTCGACCCGTCGATGTTCACATCTACGGCGGCGCCCGCCGGCGAAGCCGCCTTCGCGCCGCTCGGCCGCATACGCGAAGCGCTGGACGCGGCGTTGCCGGCCGGCGCGAAAACCGACGGCGTCCGCATGCCGCGCAATGAGAATGGCTGCTACAAGGTCTATTACGACGACGCCGCGAATGGCGACACACGTCGTCTCTGCATCGATCCCTATACGGCCAAAGTGCTCGGCGATCGCGTCTACTGGTCGAAGAGCGGACCGACGCAGCATAGTCTGATGAGCTTCCTATTCCAGCTGCATTGGTCGCTGCTGCTCTATGACGTCGCCGGCGATCCGGGCGTCGTCGTCGGCGTTGCGGCGCTCTTGCTCGTCGTCTCCGTGGCGACCGGCGTCTATCTCTGGTGGCCCTCACCCCGCAAATGGCTCGCGGCCTTCACGCTGAAGCGAAACGCCAGCCGCGAAAGACTGAATTACGATCTCCACAAGCTCGGTGGCGTCTATACGGCGGCGGTGATGATCGCGGTGCTGATTTCTGGCGTCTCGATGAATCTCTCCACGCAATTCCAATGGGTCGTCGCACTGTTCTCTCCGCTCAGCGCGGCGCAGCGCGGCGAGATCGTCTCCGGCCCGGCCGAGGGACGGCCCCGCATCCCCTTCGAGCAGGCGGTCGGCGCCGCTGCGCGGCGATATCCCGAAGGACGGCTCGAGGACATCGGCTTCCCGAAAGAAGCGAATGGCGTCTACGAAGTGTGTCGCAAGGACATAGCCGAGGTCAGCCGCTTCATCGGAACGCGCTGCGTCATGGTCGATCAATATTCGGGCGAGATCCTCGGCGTTCGCGATCCTACGCATGGAACCGCGGGCGACGTCTTCATGCAATGGCAATGGCCGCTGCATTCGGGTCGCGCCTTCGGCTGGACGGGCCGCATTCTCGTCTTCGTCACCGGCCTCGTCTGTCCGCTGCTCTTTGTCACCGGAGTGATCCGCTGGCTCCAGAAGCGACGCGCGAAGCGCTTCCAACGCGGCGCAAAGACGTCGCCGTGACCGCGGACCGCTTCGGCCGCCGTCAAATATATGGATCGAAACCAGGACCTCGACTCGAACGTCGTCGAAGAGCCCGAGATCGGTCACTCGCGCCTTCGACGCGAGGAAACGAGGGCCGGCGCCGGCGGCCGGATCAAGAATTCGTGGCGATGGCGTCGTCGTTGACAAAAATCACGCTCGCCTCGCCGACGACGGTCAAATGATCTCGGGCGGCCGATCCGGCGGCGGCGGCGTCGCGCGCGAGTATCGACTGGACGATGCGGTCGTGCTCGCGCCACGATTTTTGCAGCCGCCCGTCGAGCCGAAATTGCGCGCGGCGAAACGGCGCCAGCCGGCGGCGCGTCTGTGACGCGAGCTCGCTCATATGCGGCGAATGCGCGCCGCGATAGAGACGCGTGTGGAAGTCGGAATTGAAGAGCTCATAGTCGGCTTCCGCCTCTCGCGCCACCAGCTCCGCGGCCGCTCTATGCTCGATCTCCAGCGAGCGCCGCTCTTGTTCCGTCATGCGCTCGGCGCAGAAACGAGCGCAGATCGCTTCGAGCTCGGCCATGCTCTCGAACATGGATGCGAGATGCGCGCGCGAGACGACGGCGACGATGGCGCCACGATTGGGACGACGTTCGACGAGCCCCATGGCCGAGAGCCGGCTCAACGCCTCGCGCACCGGCGTGCGCGAGACCTTATAGCGCTCCGCCAACGAAGCTTCGTCCAGCTTTTCGCCCGGATGCATGCCGCCGGTGACGATGCGATCCGAAATGGCGCGCACCATCTGGTCGACGGTCGTGCCTGTCCGCACGAGCTTGCGTCGGCTGCCGGTCGGCCTCGCCTGCTCCTCCTCCGATGTCAACGAGCCGATCCTCCGTCGCCGCTTCCGTGCGCTGATGACCAAATCTTCGGCATAAACTGCATGCAATTGCCGAATGAAAAGGCAGCTAACTCGTTATAACTTATTATGTTAGTTGAAACAATTAGATTTTCGCGTATGGACCATCAATTGCATACACATTGCGAAGCCGCCGCGGGGCGGAAGGGAGCTCTCCATGACGCGACGCATGATTTTCGACAGGCGGCATCTCCTCCAGGGCGCGGCGACGGGGCTCGCGGCTTCGGCGCTGGGCGCGCGGCCCGCGGCCGCGGCGACTGTGACGATCGGCTTCATCTATGTCGGCCCGAAGGACGATTATGGATATAATCAGGCGCATGCGGAAGGCGCCGCGGCGGTGAAGAAGCTGCGCGGCGTCACCGTCATCGAGGAAGAGAAGGTCCCGGAGACGATCGACGTCGTCAAGACGATGGAGTCGATGATCAATCTCGAGGGCGCGTCGCTGCTGTTTCCGACGTCCTTCGGCTATTTCAATCCCTTCGTGCTGCAGGCCGCGAGCAAATATCCCAAGACGCAGTTCCGCCACTGCGGGGGACTGTGGACCGACAAGAATCCGAAAAACGCCGGCTCCTATTTCGGCTATATCGGCTCCTGCCAATATTTGAATGGCGTCGTGGCCGGCCATATGACGAAGACCAAGAAGCTCGGCTTTGTCGCCGCCAAGCCGATTCCGCAGGTGCTTCTCAACATCAATTCCTTTCTGCTCGGCGCGCGCTCCGTCGATCCCGACATCACCTGCCGGGTGATCTTCACCGGCGAATGGTCTCTCGCGGTCAAAGAAGCGGAAGCGACCAACGCTCTGCTCGATCAGGGCGTCGATGTCGTCACCTGCCATGTCGACAGCCCCAAGGTCGTCGTTCAGACGGCGGCTGCGCGCGGCGCCTATGTCTGCGGCTATCATGCGGACCAGCGTCCGCTCGCGCCAGAGCGCTATTTGACCGGCGCCGAATGGAACTGGGCGACAGTCTATAAAACTTATGTCGAGAAATTTTTGGCTGGCCAGCCTTTGCCGAATTTCACGCGCGGCGGCCTCGCGGAGGGCTTCGTCAAGACGAGCCCCCTCGGCGCCATGGCGCCGGACGCCGCGAGACGGCAATTCGAGGCGAAAAAAGCCGAAATGTCAAAGGGCGGCTACGCGATCATCGCCGGTCCGCTGAAGGACAACAAGGGCGCGCTGGTCGTGCCCGCGGGCAAGAAATATGTCGAGACCGCCGTCGAGCTCGAGAGCATGAATTATCTCGTCGAAGGCGTCATCGGAGCGACCTCCTGACATGACCTCGGGCGCGCAGGGAGCGGACGACATGACAGAGACGATCGCCGACGACCCGACGAGACAAAGCGAGCGCCGCGACTTTACGGCGCAGCGCGCCTGGATCGCGCGTCGAGCCGAGCCCCTCGTCATCGTCGTCGCCTCCTCGCTCGCGGGCTGCGGGCTGTTCAGCCTGCTGCTTTTGGCGCTGGACAAATCGCCGGCGCAATTTTTCGAGCTGCTGTGGCGCGGCGGCTTCGGCAGCTGGTTCTCCGTCCAGAACATGCTGTCGCGCGCCGCGCCTCTGCTGCTCGCCGGACTTTGTGTCGCGCTTCCGGCGCGGCTCGGGCTTCTCGTCATCGGCGGCGAGGGCGCCATAGCGCTCGGCGGCGTCGCCGCCGCGGCGACGGGCTCGGCTCTCTCATCGGCGCCGGCGCCGCTCGTCATCGTCGCCATGGCCCTCGCCGGCATGGCGGTCGGCGGCGCTTGGATCGGCGCCATCGGCGCCCTCCGTCATTACCGCGCCGTCAATGAGACGATCTCTGGCCTGCTGATGGCCTATATTGCCATCGCGCTCATGAATCATCTCGTCGAAGGCCCTTTGCGAGATCCAGCCTCGCTCAACAAGCCGTCCACCGCGCCGCTGCCGGACGCGGATCGCATCGGCGCCATTCCGGGGACCGACGTGCATTGGGGATTGGCCGTCGGCATTGCTTTCTGCCTTCTCGCTTCCATCCTGATCGAGAAGACCTCCTGGGGCTTCGCCGCGCGAATCTCCGGCGGCAATCTGCGCGCCGCACGCATACAGGGATTGCCGGTCGGCGCGCTGATCGTCGCCTTCTGCGCGCTCGCGGGCGCCGCTGCGGGGCTTTGCGGCATGATCGAAGTCGCGGCGGTCCATGGCGCCGCCAATGCGTCGCTCGCCTCCGGCTACGGCTACACGGGCGTCCTCGTCGCCTTTCTCGCGCGGCAAAATCCGCTCGCGATCATTCCTGTCGCAATGCTGCTCGGCGGAGTCGGCGCCGCCGGCGGACTCATACAGCGCCGCATGGAGCTGCCGGACGCCACGATCCTCGTCCTGCAGGGGATGGTCTTCATCGTCGTTCTATTCGCCGAGACGCTCTACGGGCGATTCCATATTTTTACGCCCGAGCGCTGGGCGCGGAAAGGCTGACACGATGCAGACGACCGACATTGGATATTGGAGCGTGCCGCTCGCCATCGTCGGCGGCGCGATCCGCGTCTCGACGCCCTTCATCTTCGTCTCGCTCGGCGAGACGATCACCGAGCGCGCCGGGCGCGTCAACATAGGGCTCGAAGGCATTCTGATCTTCGGCGCCATGTCGGCCTATGCGACAGCCGTGCTGTCGAATTCGCCATGGCTCGGCGTCGCGGCCGCCGGCGTCTCGGGAATCGCCGCCGGCCTGCTGCACGGCTGGATCTGCAAGTTTCCGCGCGTGAACGACATAGCGATCGGCATTGCGCTCATGCTGCTGGGAACGGGGCTCGCCTTCTTCTTCGGCAAGGCGTTCATCCAACCTTCGGCGCCGCGCTTGCCAGCCATTTCCTTGGGCTTTTGGTCCGACATTCCGCAGCTGCGCGCCGCGCTCGACGTGAACGCACTGTTCGTCATCGGCGCGGCGCTCGCCGTTTTCCTGCAATGGGCCTTTCGCAACACGCGCGCCGGCCTCATTCTCAGAATCGCCGGCGACAGCTCGGACGCCGCGCGCGCCATGGGAATCGACCCCGATCGCGTGCGCCTGCTCGCGACGGCGGCGGGCGGCGGCCTCGCGGCGATCGGCGGCGGCTATCTCTCGCTCTATTACCCCGGCAGCTGGAACGAGAGCATCTCGTCCGGCCAAGGCTTGATGGCCGTGGCGCTCGTCGTCTTCTCGCGTTGGAATCCGCTCGGCTGCTTTGCGGCGGCCCTGCTGTTCGGCGGCGCCGGGGCGCTCGGCCCTGCGCTGCAATCGGTCGGCGTGACCCATGGCTATTATCTGTTCTACGCCGCGCCTTACGCGCTGACGCTCGCGATCATGATCGCGACCTCTTCTCCCGGACGAGCGCTCGCCGGAGCGCCGTGCGAATTGTCGATCACGAGATGAACAGGAGACGACGCCATGAACGAGCGCGCCGCCGCGGAACGATATATCGCCGCAGACCCTTATCCCTGGCCCTATAATGGCGCTCTGCGTCCCGACAATACGACGCTCATCGTCATCGACATGCAGATCGATTTTTGCGGCAAGGGCGGCTACGTCGATGCGATGGGCTATGATCTCTCGCTCGTGCGCGCGCCGATCGAGCCCATAAGATCCGTGCTCGGCGCCATGCGCGCCAAGGGCTATCACATCATCCATACGCGCGAAGGGCATCGACGCGACCTCGCCGATCTGCCGGCCAACAAGCGGTGGCGCTCGCGCCGGATCGGCGCCGGCATCGGCGATCCCGGCCCGTGCGGGCGCATTCTCGTGCGTGGCGAGCCGGGCTGGGAAATCATCGAGGATCTGGCGCCGCTGGACGGCGAGCCGATCATCGACAAGCCGGGCAAAGGCTCCTTCTGCGCGACCGATCTGGAATTGATCTTGAAGCAGCGCGGCATAGAAAACATCGTGCTGACCGGCATCACCACCGATGTCTGCGTCCACACGACCATGCGCGAAGCCAATGACCGCGGCTTCGAATGTCTGCTCCTCGAAGACTGCTGCGGCGCCACCGACTATGGCAATCATCGCGCCGCGGTCGAGATGATCAAGATGCAAGGCGGCGTCTTCGGCGCGGTGGCGACCTCCGCCGCGCTGCTCGCCGCGCTTCCGTGAGGCTCGCATGAGGGGCTCGGCGACAGGACGCGCAATAGAGGTCGAAGCGCTCGGCATGACGATGCGCTTCGGCGGCTTTCTCGCCCTCGACGACGTGTCCATGCGCGTCGCCGCGGGCTCCTTCCATGCTCTGCTCGGCGAGAATGGCGCGGGCAAGTCGACGCTCGTCAAATGCATGCTGGGCTACCAGAAGCCGAGCGACGGGCAGATGCTCGTCGACGGTCGCGAGGCGAAGATCCTCGGCCCGCGCGACGCCGCGACGCTCGGGCTCGGCATGGTCTATCAGCATTTCACCTTGGCGCCGTCGCTGACCGGGGCGGAGAATCTCGTGATCGCGCGCGCCGATGGGCGCTTCGTGATCGATTGGCGAAAGGAGCGCGCCGCGCTCGCGCAATTCATGGAGAGCATGCCCTTTCGCGTCCCGCTCGACCGGCCGGTGGGCGCGCTTTCCACGGGAGAGCGGCAAAAGCTCGAAATCGCCAAGCAGCTCTATCTCGGACGGCGTTTCCTCGTCCTCGACGAGCCGACTTCCGCGCTGACCCCCGACGAGGCGGAAGAAGTTCTCGGCCATGTGCGCGCGCTGACGCGCGGCGGCGGGCTCACCGCGCTGATGATCTCGCACAAGTTCCGCGAAGTCTTCGCCTTCGCCGACGACGTCACCGTGCTGCGCAAAGGCAGGCGCGCCGGCGGCGGCGCGATAAGCGCGCTCGACCGTTCCGCGCTCGCGGCGATGATGATCGGCGAGCAGAAGATCGCGACGCTCGACGCCCGCGCCGCCGTCGCCGAAACGGCGGAGCCCGTGCTGGAAATCAGAACGCTCCGAGCGCCGGGCGGCGCCGGGCGGACATCGATCGAGATCGACGATCTCGTGCTTCACGGCGGCGAAATCGTCGGCGTCGCCGGAATCGCCGGCAATGGGCAAAGGGAGCTGCTCGACGTTCTCGCAGGCCAGCGCGCGCCGGAGGCCGGCAAGATCAGGGTCAAAGGCGCGCGCTATGGCGCGACGCGCGCCGAAATGAAGGAGCTCAATGTGCGCTTCATTCCAGAGGAGCCGCTGCGCAACGCCTGCGCGCCGCTGATGAGCGTCGCCGAAAATCTGGCGTTCCGAACTTTCGATCTCGATCGCGACGGCGGCCCGCAACGCTGGCTCGACGGCCGGGCGATCCGTCGCGACGCAGAACGGCTCGTCGATCGCTTCGAGGTCAAGGCCGCCTCCATCGATGCGCCGATCGCGACGCTCTCCGGCGGCAATGTCCAACGCGCCGTCCTCGCACGCGAGCTGACCGGAGACGTCGATCTGCTCATCGTCGCCAATCCTTGCTTCGGACTCGATTTCGCGGCGGTGGCGGAAATTCGCGCCCGCATCATGCAAGCCCGCAACGCCGGCGCCGCCGTATTGCTGGTTTCCGAAGATCTCGACGAGCTTCTGGAGCTTTCGGACCGCATTCTCGTCATGTCCGAGGGCGCGATCGTCTACGAGACGCCGATCGCGGCCGCCGACGCGCATGAGATCGGCCGACATATGGCGGGGAGAGGCTGATGACGAAAATCGCGGCGGAGCCGTTCGCCTTCGAGCTCGAGCCGAGCGCGCTCGCGCTGGTCATCATCGATATGCAACGCGACTTCATCGAGCCCGGCGGCTTCGGCGAGAGTCTCGGCAACGACGTGTCGCGGCTTCGCGCCATTGTGCCGACCGTGCTGCGCTTGCTGCTGAGCTTTCGCGCGCGCGGCCTTCCCGTCATCCATACGATGGAGTGTCATCGCCCCGATCTGTCGGACTGCCCTCCCGCCAAGCGCGACCGCGGCGCTCCGCGCCTGCGCATCGGCGATCCAGGTCCGATGGGCCGCGTGCTGATCGTGGGCGAGCCCGGCGCCGCCATACTGCCCGAGCTCGCCCCTCTCCCCGGCGAGATCGTGATCGAAAAGCCGGGCAAGGGCGCCTTTTACGCTACGTCGCTGCAAGAGGAGCTGACGCGGATCGGCGCTCGCCAGCTCGTCTTCGCAGGCGTCACCACGGAAGTCTGCGTGCAGACCACGATACGCGAGGCCAATGACCGCGGCTATGAATGCCTCCTCGCCGAAGATGCGACCGCGAGCTATTTTCCACAGTTCGAGACCGCGACGCTGGAGATGATCCGCGCCCAGGGCGCGATCATCGGATGGACAGCGACGACAGAGCAAATTCTCGCGGGGCTGCGCGATGTCTGATCGATGCTACGCCGATCTCCTCGCCGGCGGCTGGCGAGCGCTCGCCTTCTCGCCTTTTCGCGATGGCGTCGACATTTGTTGGCTCGAACGCGGCGAGACGCCGAACGACCCTTCGCTCGCCGTGCTCCGCTACGCGCCGGGCGCGAGCGTCCCCAGACATAGGCATTCGGGCCTCGAGACCATCGTCGTTCTCGACGGCGCGCAAAGCGACGAGACCGGCGAGCTGCGCGCCGGCGCCGTGGCGCTGAACATCCCCGGCAGCGCGCATTCGGTCTGGTCAAAGGACGGCTGCGTCGTGCTGATCCAATGGACGAAGCCCGTCGAGATTCTCGACTCGGAGCAATGATGCTGCAATTCGACATCGAAAGCCTTCTCGACGCTTATGCGCGCGGCCTCTCGCCTCTCGCCGTCGTCGAGACCGTCTATGACCGGCTCGAGGCTGCGGCCGATCCGGGCATTTTCATTCATCTCGCGCCGAAGGAGGCGCTGCTGCGCGAGGCGGCCGCGCTCGGCGCCTTCGACCCCGCCGTCCCGCTGTGGGGCGTTCCTTTCGCCGTCAAGGACAATATCGACGTCGCCGGAATGCCGACGACCGCCGCCTGCCCGGCCTTTTCTCATGTCCCGCAGGTCGACGCGACCGTCGTCGCTCTGTTGAAGCGCGCGGGAGCGCTCTGCATCGGCAAGACGAACATGGATCAGTTCGCGACGGGCCTCGTCGGCGTCCGAACGCCCTATCCCGTTCCGCGCAATGCGATCGATCCGACGCTCGCGCCGGGCGGCTCGTCTTCGGGCTCGGCTGTCGTCGTCGCGCGAGGCATTGTCGCTTTCGCGCTCGGAACGGATACGGCGGGCTCTGGGCGGATACCCGCGGGGCTGAACAATATCGTCGGCCTGAAGCCGACCCTGGGCGCGCTCTCGACCTCGGGCGTCACGCCGGCCTGCCGCTCGCTCGATTGCGTCTCGATCTTCGCCCTCACCGTCGAGGACGCTTATCGCGTCTTCGAGATCACGGCGACGTATGACGCCAGCGATCCGTTTTCCAAGCGAGTCCCGAAAGCCCCGCTCGGCGCGCGGCCGCCCAGGCTGCGCGTCGGCGTCCCGGCGGAGCTCCGCTTCTTCGGCGACGCGCTGATGGAAGCGGGCTATGAAGCCGCGCTCGGGCGGCTCGTTCGGCTCGGATGCCAGATCGTCGCTCTGCCTTTCGAAGATTTCCACGCCGTCGCCGATCTGCTCTATCGCGGCGCCTTCGTCGCCGAGCGCTACGCCGCGATCCGCGAGTTCATCGAGACCAATGAGGCGGCGCTGCATCCCGTCACCCGCGCCATCATCTGCGGCGCGAGCCGCTTGTCGGCGGTCGACGCTTTCGAGAGCGTCTATGCGCTGCGGGCGCTGCAGGCGCGCATCGAGCCACTGCTGGCGTCGGTCGATCTCCTCTGCGTCCCCACGGCGCCGACCCATTACACGCTCGCGGAAATCGCGGCGGAGCCGATCGACGCCAATACGCGGCTCGGAACCTATACGAATTTCGTCAATTTGCTCGATCTCTGCGGCGTCGCCGTTCCCGTCGGCGCGCTCGCCGACGGCCGACCGGCGAGCGTCACCTTATTGGCGCCGGCCAATCGCGATACGCTCGTCGCGGCGCTCGCGCGCGATTTGCACGCAGACAATGGCCTCGGCGCGACCGGCTGGCGAAGGCGGCCGCGCGCGGCGCCGCCGCCCGACGATGGCGAGCGCATCGAGATCGTCGTCGTCGGCGCTCATCTCTCCGGCATGCCGCTCAATGGCGAATTGACGGCGCTCGGCGCGAGATTCTCGCGCGTTGCGCGCACCGCGCCCGGCTACCGGCTCTATGCGCTCGCGGGACAGACGCCGCCGAAGCCGGGTCTCATGCGGGACGAGACGAGCTCGGGCGCAGTGGAGATCGAGGTCTGGACGCTGGACGTCGCCGCTTTCGGCCGATTTGTCGCATCCGTTCCGCCGCCGCTCTGCATCGGAACCGTTCGTCTCGCGGACGGATCTGCGCCGAAGGGATTTCTCGTCGAGCCGGCCGCTCTGAACGGCGCGGACGACATCACAGTCCATGGCGGCTGGCGAGCCTATTGCCTCGCGCTCGCGGAACCGCACACCACATGATGACGCTTCTCAAAGGCGTTCGATAATCTGAATCGCCATGCGAACGGCCGCCGTTCTGTTCTCGACGCCCATTTTTTTGTAGATTTGCTCGAGGTGCTTGTCGACGGTTCTGGGGCTCAGCCCCAAAATCGCGGCGATATCCGCATTCGATTTTCCCCGCGACAGCCAGAGCAATACTTCGGATTCGCGCGGCGTGACCGACAAAGCGCGCGACAGCGCGCTTTCCGCGCCGCTCTCATCGGCTTCCGTCACGCAGAACAGCAGCTCGTCCCCGCTGACGAGGCCGAGATAGAGAATACGGATTCTGACGCCGGCCCGAGTGGTGATGATCGCCTCCTTCTGCGCATTCGTGCGCTGATCGGGCATGAGCGCGCGCAATTGCGCAGCTCGACGGGAAGCCGTGACGTCTTCGTCTTCTATGTCGAGATCGAGCAGCGAGCGGGCTTTCGGCGTGCTCCAAATGACCGAGCCGCGCCGGTCGGTCGCCAAAAGATGACGGCCGGAAGCGTCGAGCGCCGATCTGGCGCGCAAAGCCATGCGGGACGTCGCCATATGTGCGCTCAGCCGCACCAGCAATTGCTCGACGACGATCGGCTTGGTCACATAATCGACGCCGCCGACGGTAAAGCCTTGCACGACATGATCCGTATCGCTGAGCCCCGTCATGAAAATGACCGGCACGCCGGCCAGACGGTCGTCCCGCTTGAGTCGGCGACAGACTTCGAATCCATCCAGCCCCGGCATCACGGCGTCGAGCAGGATAATGTCGGGCGTCAAGCGCTCCAAAATAGCGAGAGCCGAATCGCCGCTTCGCGCGACCAGCGCCGTCGCGCCGCGGTCCTCTATCGCGGTCGAAAGAAAGGCGAGCGCGCCGGGATCGTCGTCGACGATGAGGATCACACTAGACTTCATCTTTCGCTTCCATCTGATCTCGCTGATCCGAGCGGATTTGCGACCTCCGCGCGACGGTCACGAGCTCGTCGAATTTCATCTCGATCGCCAGCCGGCTCAGCGTCTCGACGAGCGAGTCTTCCTCTGGAAACTCGGCTCGATATTTCTTCAGCAGCGCCGTCACTCCGCGCGCATGGCCGATCTCGGCGAGCGCGACAAGATCATCGACCGGCAGCCGCCCTCTCGCCCCGGAGCCGCAGCCTTCCGCGCCTGATATCGGCGCGCCGAACCGCCAGACGAGATCGCAAGTCGCGGCGATAAGATCGAGCAGATCGCCGAGCTTGAACGGCTTCACGAGATAGCCTTCGCATGCGCATCGATCGATGTCGACATCGAGCTCCTTCTCGGCGTCCGCCGAAAGCATGACGATCGCCACGTCTCGACCTTTGCGACGCCTCACCGTCTGCGCGACCTCCCAGCCGGACGGCCCGGGCATGTTGATGTCGAGCAATACGAGCTGCGGAGCGACGCGCTCGACCAGCTCGAGACAGGCCGTTCCATCCCGCGCGGCAAAAACGACGAAGCCGAGCGGGGCGAGCAGACGCGCGACCAGCTCCCGATGGCTCGCCTCGTCATCCGCGACGACCACGGTGACGCGCGCGCCGTCATAGCCGCTGATCTGCGAATAATCCGGCCGTGATAGAACGATCGGCGGCGCCGATTGTGGAAGATAGAATTTGACCGAGAAGAGGCTGCCGTGGCCGACGCTGCTGCGCAAGGAAATGTCGCCGCCGAGCACCTCCGTCATGAGCTTGGTGATGGTGAGGCCGAGTCCGGTTCCCGGCGCCCATTTACGTCCAAGGGATTCGAGCCTCTCGAACGGACGAAATATTCGCTGGTGCTGATCCGTTGGAATTCCGGGACCTGTGTCCTCCACCTCGAAGGTCGCCATGTCGCGATCATAGACGATCGTGAATCGCACTTCGCCGACCTCGGTGAATTTCACGGCGTTCGACAGGAGATTGAGCAGGATCTGCCGAAGCCGCTTCTCGTCGATCCGCACCCATTTCGGCAATGAGCCGCGAACCTCGTAGCGAAACGCCACGCCCTTGGCCTCCGCCTGCAGCCGAAACATGTCGACGACCTGCCGCAGCACGGCCGGCAGACGCACATGATCGCGATGCACCTCCATGCGGCCGGCCTCGATCTTGGCGATGTCGAGCAGCCCGTCCACCAGACTGGCCAGATGCTCCGCCGAACGACGAATCGTGCGCAGAGCGTTCGGATCGGACGGAGCCGAATGCGGCCGTCTCTCGAGCAGCTGAACATAGCCGAGAATGGAATTGAGCGGCGTGCGAAACTCGTGGCTCAAGCCGACCACATAGCGGCTCTTGGCGATATTGGCGGCCTCCGCCGCCTCCTTCGCCTTCTGCAATGCGCGGTCGGTGTTCTTATGCGCCTCTATCTCTTGCATCAGCAGCGTCGTCTGGCGCTGCGTCTCCTCTTGCGCCACCAGCCGGCTTTCCTGCGCCAGCACGAAAAACCAGGAGATGATTCCCGAGATCAAGCTCAAGATCACGAAAGCCTTGAGCAGAGGCGGACCGATGAGCGCGGGCGCGATGCGCGCATCCAGAACCGCCTGCCAATAGACGAGCCAGAGCGCGCCGCCCAGCAGGCAAATGATGAGGGCGAAGATGACGAGGTAACGCCCGACATTCGAGCCGAGCATCATCGCCGCACGCTCGGACAGCACGCGTGCGAGAGAGCGTCGCAGCTGATCCGCGAGCCGCGTGTCCGGCTTGCAGGCGTCGCCGCAGCGGGCGTCGAGCGTGCAGCATAGCGAGCAGATCGGGCCGGCATAGGCGGGACAGCTCGCCATGTCCTGCGGCTCGAACTCATGCTCACAGATACAGCATTTTTGCGCTTCGGCGGAGACCGGCGTCCGCTCACGCCGGGCGATGTAGAATCGGCCTTTCGTCGCATAGGCGATGAGAGGCGCGGCGATCAGCGCCGCGGCGAGAGCGAGATAGCAGGACATGGCCCGCGCCGTTTCGCCCAGCGCCCCGGCATGCGCGGCGATCGACAAAACGCCGGCGACAAGCGTCGCGCCACAGCCGACCGGATTGATCTCATAGAGATAGGCGCGCTTGAACTCTATGCCCTTCGGGCTGAGGCCGAGAGGCTTGTTGATCGCGAGATCCGCGAAGAGCGCGCCGATCCATGCGACTGCCACATGTGAGTAGAAGCCGAGAATGCCCTCGAGCGCACGATAGACGCCGAGCTCGATCAAAACGACCGCAATGACGATGTTGAACACGAGCCACACGACGCGGCCGGGATGGCTGTGCGTCAGCCGCGAGAAAAAGTTCGACCAGGCGATCGATCCCGCATAAGCGTTGGTCACATTGATCTTCAGCTGCGACACGATGACGAAAGTGGTGGCGAGTCCGAGGCCGATCGTCTCGTCGGGCGCCACATAGCCGAAGGCGACGACATACATTTGCGTCGGATCGCCGGCGTTCTGCGGCGGAACGCCGTGCTTGAAGGCGAGATAGGCCAGAAACGACCCCGCCAGCATTTTGGCCGCGCCGACGATGATCCAGCCGGGGCCGGCGGCGATGAGCGACGCCCACCACCTCGCTTTTCCGACCGTCGCGGCTCCGGGCAGGAAGCGCAGAAAATCCACCTGTTCGCCGATTTGAGCGGCGAGCGCGAAGACGACGCCGGACGCGGCTCCGAACAAAGTGAGATCGAGCTTCCCGTCGAGCGGCCCGATGCGGCCGGTGAACTTCGTCCAGGCGGATAGCGTCGCATGATCCTGCAGCGCGATCGCCGCGAAGGGCGCGACATGGAGCGCGATCCAAAGCGGCTGCGTCCACATTTGGAACCGGCTGATCGATGTGAATCCATGCGTCACGATCGGCAGCACGGCGAATGCGCAGATGAGGTAGCCGAGAGCGTCCGGCACGCCGAGTCCCGCCTCCAGCGCCTTGGCCATGATCGCCGCCTCGATGGCGAAGAAGATGAAGGTGAAGCTCGCATAGATGATCGAGGTGATGGTCGATCCGAGATAGCCGAAGCCTGCGCCGCGGGTCAGAAGATCGATGTCCGCGCCATAGCGCGCGGCATAATAGGCGATCGGCACGCAGGTGATGAAGATGATCGCGCTGACGACGACGATCGCCGCCGCGGCGTTGGTGAATCCGCAGGTCAGCGTGATCGCGGCGCCGATCGCCTCGAGAGCCAGGAAGGACACTGACGCGATGGCGGTGTTGGCGACGCGAAACGGCGACCATCGGCGCGCCCGTTCGGCTGTGAAGCGCAGAGCGTAGTCCTCGAGGGTCTGATCCGCGACCCATTTGTTGTATTCGCGTCGAACCCGAACGATCCGCTGCTGTGCCGTCATCTCCGATCGCCTCTGCGCCCAGCGCCTCACCGGGCGCCGACGAAGCTACGCCTCGCCACGGCGAATCCACCGCCCGTATTTCATTCGCGACGCCCATTTCCGCGGCGCCGACGCTGAGCCCGCGCCCTTCGCCATTCGACCCGATCGCGAAGATAGCGGCGCGATATGCGTAGGCGAATACGCGAATCGACGTATGGCCGCGCGGCCCGGCGGAAGGCCAGTCTTTGCCTCAGGACGGGCTCGTCCCGACAGTGTGAGGGGAGACTAAATGACCACCAAATCCGGCGACGCGCGCAATCTATCCCGCCGTCAAATGCTTTCCGCGCTCGCGGCGACACCGGCGCTCGGCTTCATCGGACGGCCGGCTCTGGCGGCCTCCGCCGCCAACGCCACTGGGCTGGCGGTGACGGATAGCGAGGTCACTGTCGGAATATTGCATTCCGTCACGGGAACCATGGCGATCAGCGAGACCGGCTCCGTCGAGGCGGAAAAGCTGGCGATCGAGCAGATCAACGCGATGGGCGGTGTGCTCGGCCGCAAAATCAAATTCGTGCAGGAGGACGGCGCCAGCGACTGGCCGACCTTCGCCGAAAAGGCCAAGAAGCTTTTGGTCAACGACAAATGCGCCGCCGTGTTCGGCTGTTGGACCTCCGCCTCCCGGAAGGCGGTCCTGCCGGTGTTCGAGCAGTACAATGGCATGCTCTATTACCCGACCTTCTATGAGGGGCTCGAGCAGTCGAAGAACGTCATCTACACGGGTCAGGAGGCGACGCAGCAGATCATCGCCGGCTTGAACTGGGTGACCAAGCAGAAGGGCGCCAAGAGCTTCTACTTGCTCGGATCCGATTACATCTGGCCGCGCACCTCCAACAAGATCGCCCGCAAGCATATCGAGAACGTGCTGAAAACCAAGGTCGTCGGCGAGGAATATTTCCCGCTCGGGCACACGCAGTTCAATTCGGTGATCAACAAGATCAAGCTGACCAAGCCCGATGTGATCTACGCCATCATCGTCGGCGGCTCCAATGTCGCCTTCTACAAGCAGCTCAAGGCGGCCGGCATCGATCTGTCGAAGCAGACCTTGCTCACGATCTCCGTGACCGAAGACGAGATCGACGGCATCGGCGGCGAGAATATCGCCGGCGCCTACGCCTGCATGAAATATTTTCAGTCCTTGGACAACGCCAACAACAAGGGCTTCGTCTCCGCCTTTCAGAAGAAATGGGGCGAAAAAACCGTGATCGGCGACGTCACCCAAGCCGCCTATCTCGGTCCCTGGCTATGGAAGCTCACAGTGGAGAAAGCCGGCTCGTTCGATATCGACAAAGTCGCCGCCGCTTCGCCCGGAGTCGAATTCAAAGGCGCGCCGGAAGGCTATGTGCGCATTCACGAGAACCATCATCTCTGGTCGAAGACGCGCGTCGGTCGTGCGCGCGCCAATGGACAATATGAGGTGATCTACGAAACCGCCGAGCTCGTTCAGCCGGATCCGTTCCCGAAAGGCTATCAATGATCGGGCGGCGGACCGGGCGTCCGGTCCGCCGTTTCCGCTTCGGCCGCTCTTTTTCCTCACGACATATGGAGGCTCGGATGCTCGGCGATTATTCGCTCGGCGATCTCGGCTCGATCTTCGTCATGCAGGGATTCGCCGGACTTATCCTGTTCTCGGTGTTCCTGCTCATGGCGCTCGGCCTCGCGATCATCTTCGGTCAGATGGGCGTGATCAACATGGCGCATGGCGAGTTCATGATCCTCGGCGCCTATATGACCTATCTCACCTCCAAGCTGTTCGAGACGCATCTTCCGGCGCTGTTTCCAGGCTATTTCTTCGTTGCGATGATCGTCGCCTTTCTCGCGGCGGCGCTGCTCGGCGCCGTGGTCGAATGGGCGCTGATCAGTCGGCTCTACAAGCGCCCTCTCGATACGATGCTCGCGACCTGGGGCCTCAGCCTCATTCTCCAGCAGCTCTATCGCTCCATCTTCGGCGCGCGCGAGGTCGGCGTGGAGCTGCCGCCCTGGATGCTGGGGTCCTGGCAGATGACGTCCACGATCGAGGTGCCGATCAACGGCATGTTCGTGATGGCCCTGACAGCGGTCATCACCGCCGGAGTCGCTCTGCTGATCTACAAATCTCGCCTCGGTCGCCAAGTGCGCGCCGTCGTGCAGAACAGAGTGATGGCCGGCGCTGTCGGAATCGACACGCAGAAAGTGGACCGCGCGACTTTCGCGCTCGGGTGCGGAATCGCGGGAATAGCAGGGTCCGCCTTCACCATGGTCGGATCGACGGGGCCGACCGCTGGCCAGCTCTACATCGTCGACTCCTTCCTCGTCGTCGTCTTCGGCGGAGCGCAGAGCCTCATCGGCACCATCGCATCCGCCTTCACGATCTCGCAGTCGCGATCGACGCTCGAATTCTTCACATCCGGCTCCATGGCGCAGGTCGCGACGCTGATCGGCGTCGTCGTCATTCTGATGCTGCGTCCGCAGGGCCTGTTCGCAACCAAGGTGCGGCGATGAAACTCCATGGAGACAATGCGCTTTTCCGCCGGTCCGAGCTCTTGGGCCTCCTCGCTTTCGCGGCGCTCATCCTCGTCGTGCTGCCGGCCGCTCTCGACATCTTCCGGCTCAATCTCGTCGGAAAATATCTCACCTACGCCTTCGTGACGATCGGCCTCGTCGTGTGCTGGGGCTATGCCGGAATTCTGAGCCTCGGCCAGGGCATTTTCTTCGGTCTTGGCGGCTATTGCATGGCCATGTTCCTGAAGCTCGAAGCGTCGAGCGTCGAGAACACGAAAATCCAATCGACGCCCGGCATTCCCGACTTCATGGACTGGAATCAGCTCACTGCGCTGCCGTGGTTCTGGAAACCGTTCGAGAACCTCGGCGTCACGCTCGCCGCGGTGGTGTTGGTTCCGACGCTGTTCGCCTTCATCATCGGCGCGGCGATGTTCAAACGCCGCGTCGGCGGCGTCTATTTCGCGATCATCACCCAGGCGGTGGCGCTGATCCTCACCATATTGATCGTCGGCCAGCAGGGCTACACCGGCGGCATCAACGGCATCACCGATCTGCGCACGCTGAAAGGTTGGGACATCCGCTCGGATGGAGCGAAGCTCACGCTCTATTATGTCGAATGCGGGCTGCTGCTCGCCGCCATCGTCGCAACGCAGCTCGTCACGCGATCGAAGCTCGGCCGCATTCTCGTCGCCATGCGCGACAAGGAGGATCGCGTGCGCTTCTCCGGCTACTCGGTCTCGAGCTTCAAAATATTCGCCTTCTGCTTCGCCGCGGCGCTCGCCGCGCTCGGCGGCGCCATGTTCACATTGCAGGTCGGGTTCATGTCGCCGTCCTTCGTCGGCATTGTCCCGTCGATCGAAATGGTGATCTACACGGCGGTCGGCGGACGCTCATCGATCCTGGGCTCCGTATGCGGCGCGCTGCTGGTCAATTTTGCCAAGACGCGCCTGTCCGAAAGCTTTCCCGAACTTTGGCTGTTCGGACTGGGAGCGCTGTTCATCATCGTGGTGCTGTCGTTCCCGGAGGGGCTCGCCGGCGTCTATCGCAGCTCCGCGCCGCGCCTCGCGAGAAGCTTCGTCGCGAAGCTGCGGGCTCTCTGGCGCACGCCGATGACGCGCTCTCTCGATCACGAACTCGCGGAGTGACGCCATTGTCGACACATCAGGATTTCCTTCTCTCGGTCGAAGCATTGTCGGTCTCCTTCGATGGCTTCAAGGCTGTGGACGACGTGTCGCTCTATGTCGAGCCGAACGAAATTCGCGTCATCATCGGCCCGAACGGAGCCGGCAAGACAACGGTGCTCGATCTCATCTGCGGCAAGACGCGCACCACCTCCGGATCGATTCGCTTTCGCGACAAGGAGCTGACTCGCATGAGCGAGAACGCCATCGTGGAGGCGGGGGTCGGGCGCAAATTCCAGAACCCCTCCATCTATGACGATCTCACCGTGTTCGAAAATCTGGAGATTTCCTATCCGCGCGGCCGCTCCGTGCTCGGCGCGCTGCTGTTTCGCCGCGATCGGGCGGTTCGCGAGCGCATAGAGGAGATCGCCGAGACCATCTTTCTCGCCGATCAATTGGCCGAGCGCGCCGAATATCTCAGCCATGGGCAGAAGCAGTGGCTCGAGATCGGCATGCTGCTGATTCAGGACCCCGAGCTCTTGATGCTCGACGAGCCGGTCGCGGGAATGAGCGTCTCCGAACGGCGCAAGACGGCGGAGCTCTTGAACAAGATCATCGTCGGCCGATCGGTGCTCGTCATCGAGCACGACATGAAATTCGTCGAGGACATCGCACATCGCGTCACCGTTCTGCACCAGGGAAAGGTGCTGTCGGAAGGCTCGATGGAGCATGTGAAGACAGACCCGAAGGTCGTCGAAGTCTATCTCGGACATTGAGGAGCGCCATGCTGGCCATCGAAGGATTGCGGGTCGCCTATGGCGAGAGCGAGGTCATTCACGGCCTCGAGGCGGAGGTCGCGCCGAATGAGATCGTCGCGATCATGGGACGCAACGGCATGGGCAAGACGACGCTCATGAAGGCGCTAATGGGCATTGCGCGTACGACCGCCGGCGCCGTGCGGATCTCCGATCGCGACATCACTGCGTTGAAGAGTCACCAGCGCGTCGCCGCTGGCCTCGCCTATGTGCCGCAGGGCCGGATGATCTTTCCGGCGATGACGGTCGAAGAGAACATCGAGACCGGATTGACCGTCACGGGCGAGCGCGAGGTTCCCAAAGACATATACGAGCTGTTTCCCGTGCTGCTGGATATGAGACGCCGTAAGGCCGGCAATCTTTCCGGCGGTCAGCAGCAGCAGCTCGCAATCGCGCGCGCGCTCGCCTCGCGACCCAAGGTGCTGCTGCTCGACGAGCCGACGGAAGGCATACAGCCTTCGATCATTCGCGAGATGGCGCGAATGCTGAAAGCGATCCGCGACACCCGCGGATTGTCGATCGTCGTCTCCGAGCAGGTCCTGTCCTTCGCGCTCGACATCGCCGATCGCGTGCTGGTGCTCGAGAACGGCGAGATCGTCCATTCCGAGAGCCGGGCGACGATCGACGAGGCGAAGGTGGCGAATTTTCTGTCGGTCTGACCGGCTAACCACGAAGGAAGAGAACAATGGCCGAAACATTGATCAAGGTCGATCTGACCCAATCCGCATTCGAAAACGATATGGTGCACAATCGCTGGCACCCGGACATTCCGATTGTCGCCTGGGTGAAGCCGGGCGACGACTTCATCATCGAGACCTATGACTGGACCGGCGGCTTCATCAAGAACAACGACGACGCCTCGGACGTGCGCGACATCGATCTGTCGATCGTACATTTCCTGTCTGGGCCGATCGGCGTCAAAGGCGCGGAGCCCGGCGATCTCCTCGTCGTCGATCTCCTCGACATCGGCGCGAAGCCGGAGAGCCAATGGGGCTTCAACGGTTTCTTCTCCAAGCAGAATGGCGGCGGCTTTCTGACGGATCAGTTTCCGCTCGCGCAGAAATCCATCTGGGATTTCGAGGGGATGTTCACCAAATCGCGTCATGTGCCGGGCGTGCGCTATGCGGGCCTCATCCATCCCGGGCTGATCGGCTGCCTGCCCGACCCCAAGCTGCTGGAGACATGGAACACGCGTGAGGAAGCGCTGATCGCGACAAATCCGACGCGCGTTCCAGGGCTCGCCAATCCTCCTTTCGCGCCGACCGCACATCTCGGCCGGCTCGAAGGCGAGGCTAAGGCGAAGGCCGCGGCGACGGCGGCGCGCACCGTGCCGCCGCGCGAGCACGGCGGCAATTGCGACATCAAGGATCTTTCGCGCGGCTCGAAAATCTACTTTCCCGTCTATGTGCCGGGCGGTGGATTGTCGATGGGCGATCTGCACTTCAGCCAGGGCGACGGAGAGATCACTTTCTGCGGCGCCATCGAAATGGCCGGCTGGCTGCATTTGAAGGTCGACGTCATCAAGGACGGAATGTCGAAATACGGAATCAAAAATCCGATCTTCAAGCCGAGCCCGATCACTCCCAACTACAATGATTATCTGATCTTCGAGGGCATTTCTGTCGACGAGCACGGCGGCCAGCACTATCTCGACGTGACGGTCGCCTATCGCCAGGCCTGCCTGAACGCGATCGAATATTTGAAGAAGTTCGGCTATTCGGGCGCGCAAGCCTATTCGATCCTGGGCACGGCTCCGGTACAGGGGCATGTCTCGGGCGTCGTCGACGTGCCGAACGCCTGCGCGACCCTGTGGCTGCCGACTCAAATCTTCGACTTCGATATCTCGCCGTCGGCGGCGGGTCCGATCAAATATCTCGACGGCTCGGTCCAGATGCCGATCGTTCCCGACAAATGAGGCCGTCATGCCGATCTATGAATATCTCTGCGACGCCTGTGGACCGTTCACGACGATGCGCCCGATGGCGGACTATCTCGAGCCTTGCGACTGTCCCGATTGCGGCGCCACGGCGCCGCGAGTCGTGCTGACCGCGCCGCGCACGTCGCTGATGAGCTCGGCGAGCCGCGGCGCGTTCGAGGCGAATGAACGAAGCCGTCATGCGCCGCGGCGGTCATCGTCTCACGGCGCCGGCTGCGCCTGTTGCGGCGGGGCGTCGAAAACATCTGGGGAGGGGGCCAAGTCTTTCCCCTCTGCGAGGCCCTGGATGATCAGCCATTAATCACAATGCTTCTTCATAAACGAGCTGGCGCGGTCGCATGGCGAAGCCACGGCGACAACGCCGGCTTTTGCGTTCATGTTTCATCGAGAGGGGATCATGCGCTTTGTATCATGAATTCCGCGGCGCGCTCGAGCATGAGGCATGCGAAGGCGAGGACGTGCGCAACACACCGCGCGTTTGCGAAGCGGAGCCATCCGATGCTATTAGCGCAATCAATCGCTAAAGTACATAACACTCTCTAGCCGGCGGCCGAATAGGATCGACCTTGGCGGGTGCGATCCACCTGAATTGGCGAGGACCGACTTCTACAACAAATTCGTTCAGTAAATCAGCGATTCGAGCTACACAGTCAGCAAGGCGGGTCGGGCTTTGGAGCCATCGAGATGTCGGATTACATACAGAATACCCCTTCGACTCAGACCTCGGAGCGCCTGTTCAGAGCCTTCGGCTTTCATCAAAGTGGTCTTCTATCTCATGCAGAGAAAATATACCATTTGATTCTTGCCGAAGATCCGATGCAGGTCACAGCATTGCATCTGCTCGGCGTCATCATGATCCAAACAGATCGTCTGGAACGCGGCCTGGAGCTGATCGAAAAGGCGTTGTCGATCACGCCCGACGACCCCGATATTCTCTACATCCATGGCAATGCGCTCCAGATGCTGAAGCGGTTCGACGAGGCGTTGGCGTCCTACGACAAGGCCATCGCCATTTCTCTCGACTACGTCGACGCGCACTTCAATCGCGCCAACACACTCCAAATACTGGGGCGGCTCAACGACGCAGTGATGTCCTACGAGAGAGCGTTGTCGATAAAATTCGACCATATCGACGCGATCATCAATTACGGCAACGCTCTCCAGGAGCTCGGTCGGCTCGGCGAGGCATTGGCGGCCTATGACAAGGCGTTGTCCATAAAGCCCGGCAATGCTGTCGCCGTCATCAATCGCGGTCGCGCGCTCCAAGAGCTGAACCGGTTCGCCGAAGCGTTGGCGTCCTACGACCACGCGCTGTCGATCAAGCCCGACTTCACGGAGGCTCATTATAATCGCGGTAACGCGCTCCTAGAGCTCAGACGCATCGACGAGGCGTCGGCTTCCTACGACAAGGCGCTGTCGATTCGGCCCGACCATGCCGACGCCCTCTACAATCGCGGATTGCTCGCGCTGCTCCGAGGCGACTTTATCGCAGGATGGTCTGGGTATGAAAGCCGATGGAATCGCAAAGGAGCGCCACGGAGAAGCCTGTCGATTTCGTGTCCGATATGGCGTGGCGAGGATATCGCGGGCAAGAGAATCGTCGTGTACGATGAGCAGGGCCTGGGAGATGTAATTCAATTTTGTAGATACCTCCTGCCTCTCGCTACGTCTGGAGCGAAAGTAACCTTCATTGTGCGCTATAGCCTGCTGCGCTTGATGAGCCACTCTATCCCCGGCGCCCGGATCTTGCCGAGCTTTCCTGAAGGCGAGACCTTCGACTATCAATGCGCTTTGTTGAGCCTTCCGCTCGCCTTTGAAAGCCGTCTAAAGTTTTCTCCTGCGGAGACGCCTTATCTGCGCGCCGAGCCGGACCGCTTATGGAAATGGAAAGCGAGACTTGGAGACCATGGCTTTAAGATCGGGATCGCTTGGCAGGGAAACAAGGCGGGGAAGATCGACATCGGCCGATCATTTGCGATCTCGGAGTTTCTGCCAATATCACGGCTGCCGAACGTACGGCTCATTTCGTTGCAAAAGAACGAGGGCGTCGAACAGCTACGCGAATTGCCCGAAGGAATGACGGTCGAGACGCTCGGTAAAGACTATGACACAGGCGACGACGCGTTTGTGGATACGGCGGCGGTCATGGAAAGCTTGGACCTCGTCATCAGCTGCGACACATCGATCGCGCACCTCGCAGGCTCATTGGGGCGCCCAGTGTGGCTGGCGATCAAACACGTTCCCGACTGGCGCTGGATGTTGGACCGAACAGACAGTCCCTGGTATCCGACGATGCGTCTCTTTCGCCAACAGACAAGGGACGATTGGCGTAGCGTTTTCTCTGATATTGCAAGCGCATTGCGTGAGCTGATGGACGAAGAGCGTCAGCGAACAAAGAAGCGCGAGCTCAGGACGCCGAGAGCGCCGATTTCGTGGGGCGAGCTCATCGACAAAATCACAATCCTCGAAATCAAGAGCATCGAAATATTTGAGCCCGCGGCCCGCGCCAACGTGCTGAAGGAGCTGCGCCTGTTGCTAGAAGTCGTAGATATGCATGGAGGATATGACCAAATTTCGAATTTCGAGGACGACTTGAAAAAGATCAATAGCGCATTGTGGAAGCTCGAGAACGCGATTCGTGAAAAAGAGCGGAGACAGGAATTCGACGCGGAGTTCATCGAGCTCGCTCGATCGATCTACAAGCTCAACGACGAGCGCGCGCTTCTCAAACGACGAATCAATGATGTTCTCGAGTCAGAAATCGTCGAGGAGAAAAGATTCGTCGGAAGCATTGCACCGATGTCAGATTGAACATGTGCGTCCGTCACGAGCCTCCTCGTGGCGACCGATCGAATATAAAGCCGCCTTTCTCGTCAAAATTTCAAATTCACTCCCGCCCCGACGTGCTTATCGGGGCCACCGCCGCCCCAATTGTCCTCGTTCCCGTAAACGCCGCGTCTCGCCGAATTGATCATGGGAATGCTGTCGTAGCCATGTTGCGACGGATTGTTGCTCGCGCCCCATTTGACGCCGACTTCGACATCCTCCGCGACCGGAGCCGCATGATTCGAATATTTGCGCGCTGCCGTCGGTCCGGTGGAAGAGGGCGTCGGAAGCGTGTGCTCATCCGGCGCATCGAAGCAGACGGGATCGTTCTTCCACTGCGCGCGCGGGCAAGGGCGCTCGCCCTGCGCCGATTTCTCGCGACCTCGCCTCGCGTTTGTGGGCTCTTTTTGCTTTCTACGCGCGTGGATATCGGAGCTTGCAGTGGGAGGTCCGTCGCCAGCCAGAGACCCGCCGGAAAAGAGGCAGACAATCATCACGGAGACAGCCACCGAATTTCGACTTCTATGCATCGAGACGCGTTTCTTCAGCATTTCGAGGCTCTTTCGCTGGACGATAGGTTCGCAAGAATTTTTGACGAAGCGCCGGCGCGACGACGAGCAGCATGATCGGGCCGAGCAGCATGCCGCCGACGACGACCGTCGCCAATGGTCGCTGCACCTGTGAGCCAATGCCGTTAGAAACGGCCGCTGGAAAGAGCCCGACGCCCGCCGACAATGCTGTCATCAGCAGCGGCCTCATGCGTTGTTCCGCGCCATGGAATATCGCCTGGCTGAATTCCATGCCCTGGATCGTGAGCTCGCGGAAATAGGTGATGTTCAATATCCCGTCCATCACGGCGACTCCGAACAGGGAAATGAATCCGATCGCCGCCGAGACGCTGAAGTTCTCGCCGGAGATATAGAGGGCGATCACGCCGCCGACGATCGCGAAGGGAATGCCCGCGAGCGCCAGCAAGCTGTCCCGCAGCGAATTGAACAGACTGTAGAGCAGCGAGAAGATGAGCAGGAAGGACAGAGGCACGACGACGGCGAGGCGCGTCTTGGCCTGTTGCAGATTTCCGAATTCACCGGCCCAGAGAATTTGATAGCCTGGGGGAAGTGTGACCGCTTTCGTGACCTTCGCCTGCGCCTCCGCGACGGTCGAGGCGAGATCGCGGCCACGGATATTGAATTTCAGCGGCACATAGCGGCGGCTGCGTTCGCGATAGATGAAGGATGCTCCCGTTTCGAGCGAGATGGTCGCGAGCTCGCGCAAAGGAATATAGGCGTTGGTCGTGTTGCCCGGAGGCGTATAGCCGACCTTGATGTCTCCGATCGCAGCGAGCGTCGTCCGATATTGCGGCGCGAGGCGCGCAACAACCGCGAATTGTCGATCGCCCTCGAGCACGGTCGTCGCGTTCGTTCCGCCCATCGCAGCCTGGACGATCGTATTGACGTCGCCAGAGTTGAGTCCGTAGCGCGCGGCGCGTTGACGGTCGACTTTGATATTGAGATTGGGCTGCCCGAGCGTGTGGAGAAGCTCGAGATCCTCGACGCCTGCAACGGTTCGGATCTGCTCGCGCACCTGGTCGGCCAGCTTTTCGAGGGTCGCGAGATCCGGGCCGATGACTTTCACCGAATTGGCGCCCTTCACGCCTGACAGAGCTTCGTCGACATTGTCCTGAATATACTGCGAAAAGCCGAAGACGACGCCCGGCAGCTCGTCTTCGAACTCCTTCTGGAGCTCGGCCGTGAGCTTGTCTTTCGTGAAACCGCGCGGCCATTCGTCGAACGGTTTCAACGGCGCGAAAATCTGCACGTCCGAGAATGCCGAGGCGTCGCTGCCATTGTCGGGACGCCCATGTTGCGTCACGACGGTGATGATCTCGGGATGTCGTAGGAGAATCTCGCGCATCTTGCGGGTCGATTCGACGCCCGCGTCGAGCGACATGGTGGACGGAAGCGACGCGCGAATCCAGTAATTGCCTTCTTCGAGAGCGGGGAGGAATTCGCTGCCGAGGCGCGTCGCGAGAAGCGCGCCGAGCGCGAGGAACAAAAGACCCGCGCCGATCGCCAGTCGCACATTGCCGAGCGCCCAGCGCAGCATGGGCGTATAGGCCGCGCGTAAACGCCGAACGATCGCCGTCTCCGTCTCGGCGACGCGTGCGGGAAGGACGATCGACGCGAGTACGGGAGTCACGGTGAAGGTCGCGAGAAGCGCGCCGGCCAGCGCGTAGGCGTATGTCCGCGCCATCGGCCCGAAGATCTGACCTTCGACGCCGGTCATGGTGAACAAGGGCAGAAAGGCCGTGACGGTGATCGCCGCCGTGAAGAACACCGCCTTGTCGACCTGTAGCGCGCTGACGAGGATGAGTCGGAGCCGATTGGTCCAGCGCCGTACGCTGCCGTGGCTGCCGGTCGGCGCGGTGGGATCGGGGCCCCAAAAGCCTTCGGCGAGATGTTGCAGGAGACGATTGCGCGCCGGTCGATCCGCTTGAAAGTTACGGAAGATGTTCTCGACGAGGATGACCGCGGAATCGACGATGATTCCGAAATCGACCGCGCCGAGCGACAGGAGATTGGCGTCCTCCCCCTGCGCCACGAGCAGGATTATCGCGAAGAACAAAGCGAAGGGAATATTGACGCCGACGATTATCGCGCTGCGCAGATCGCCGAGAAAAATCCATTGAATGAAGAAGACGAGCAGGCAGCCGAACACGAGATTATGAAGCACGGTATGCGTGGTGACGGCGACGAGCGAGCCACGATCGTAGAAAGGAACGAGCTTCACGCCGGGCGGAAGAGATCCGTCCGTATTGATCTTTTCGACCTCGGCCTCGACCTTCGGCAAAATCTCGTTGGTATGCTGTGTGCGGCCCATGACGACGATCGCCGCCGCGACATCGTCCTCGTGGTCGCGTCCGAGTATGCCGAGACGCGGAACATGCCCGACAGTGACTTTCGCGACATTCTTGATCTGAACCGGCACGCCGTTCGATTGCGCGAGAACGACATTCTCGATGTCCTCCGTCCGGTAGCCTTTCGTCAGATCGTCATTGCCGCCGTCGTCGATGAGACCGACGCCGCGAATATTCACGGACTGCTGGCCGAGCTCGATCTCACGTCCGCCGACATTGACATTGGCGTTGCCGAGAGCTGCGATGACCTGTGGAAGGGTGACATTGTAGGCCTCGAGCTTGCCGAGATCGATCTCGACGCTGAACTGTTTCGTCGTCCCGCCCCAGGAATTGATTTGGACGACGCCGGGTATGGTGAGCAGCCGCCGCGTGGCGATCCAGTCTTGAACGGTTCGAAGATCGGTCAGGCTGAAATGTGGCGGCCCGACGATCTGATAGCGAAAGATTTCGCCGACGAGACTCGACTGCTGAATGATGGGAGAGGCGTTGTTCGGCAATGATGCGCCTTGCTGCAGGGCGATCGCCGCCTGCGCATAGGCGAAATGATAATCAGTCCCATATTCGAAAGTGACTCTCACGAAGCTCAGGCCGTAGAAGGAGGTCGAGCGAATGTTCGTCACGCGCGGGGTCGGATAGAGAGCGATCTCCATCGGAATCGTATAATATTTTTCCATCTCCTCGGCGGAGAGCCCTGGCGCCTGGGCGGTGATTTCCAGAATGACGGGCGCAGGATTGGGGTAAGCCTCTATATTGAGCCGCGTGAAGGCTGTCACTCCGGCGATGATAAACACGCCGACCGCGAGAACGATGACCGCGCGCCGCGTCAGCCCGAATTCGAGAATGGATTTCAGCACAGATTCGACCTCGGTTCGAACGCGAGCGCACTATTCAGCCGCGCTGATCGCGGCGAGGTTGTCGAGAAAGACTGCGCCCTTCGAGACGATGAGATCGCCGACGGAAAGACCTTCCTCTATCTGGTCGAAGCCCTGCTGGCGCAGGCCGATCTTGATTGTCTTCTGCTTGAAATGTCGACGATCCAGCGTGGTCCAAGCGGTCACGGCTCCATCACTTTCTCGAACGACCGCGCTCTCTGGAACGGCCGGAGCGCGAAACGGCGCGCCGACGCGAATGACGAAATCTGCGAACATTCCGGCGCGAAGGAGATGCTCCGGGTCCTTGATCTCCGAGCGCACGAAGATACGCCGGGTGGTCGGATCGACAGAGGGCCCGAGCACGGTAATGGCTCCCAGGAATTCGCGATCGGGAAAGGCGGCCACGCGGACACGGACATCCTGTCCGACCTGCAAAAGCGGGGCGTCGGCCTCCACGACATTCGCCAGCATCCACATGGTCGAGGTATCGGCGACTGCATAGGGCGCCGGAGCGACGCCGGGCTGGACGAAGAGGCCAGGGGCGGCGGCTCGAGCGGTGACATAGCCGGCGATCGGGTTCTTCACGATGAGACGTGGATCTGCGCGCCGCTCTGCGACGATCTTGTCGATCTCTTCATCGGTCTTGCCAAAAATACGAACCGCGTCCCGCGCTGACTTCAGAGTCCCCTCCGCCGTCTGCTGGTCGGAGGTCGTCTGGTCGACCGCTTGCTGCGAAACCCCGCCGATCTTGACAAGCGACTTGACGCGGTTGAGCGAGCGCGTCTGGAGCGTGAGCACGCCGGATGCGGCGATCAGATTGGACTCCGCCTGCAACAGGTCTGGGCTGTCGATGGTGAAGAGGACCTGATCCTTCTCGACGCGGTCTCCGATGTTGAAATAGGCGTCGATGATCCGTCCCTGATAGGGTGTGAAGACCTGAACAAGTCGGTTCTGATTGAAGTCGATGCTCCCGACGGCTCGTCGTTCTTCGACGAAAATTCGCTCTTCCACTTTCCCGATCTCGAGCGCGCCGGCCTGCTTATCGTTGAGCCCGATCTCCGTTTCCGCCGGTTCTTTTACCTTGGGGCGCGGATCTCCGTCGTCTTGCTTTCGGAGCGCCCAGATCGAGAGGGCGAGAGCGACGAGGATCGCGGCTGCGAGGGCGCTCGCCTCGATTGTTCTTTTGCCCAGACGCATATGAAGCCCTTATGAAGCGGACTCTCGGGACCGGATGCGCGTGTGGCGATCCCGATCATCCCCAACTTTTCTATGGGGATCGACGGTCGATCGGTCTACTGTGATTTATGACAGTAGACCCCGGGCGGGAGGAGAACTACCTAAGCTCTGAAGTCTCGCGGTCGCCGTGTTCCTGTCTTACCGGTCTCACGGAGCGACAGGACCGAGCGAAGCCGCTCGATTAGAGAATGATCGTGGGCGGAAACTCGGATAGAGATGAAAATCTTCGGCTCGTCCACTTCGAAAACGCGCTGGGGGCGCCCGATATTCCTCACGCTCTTGCCGATATTTCCCGTGCTGGCGGGGTGCGCGGTCGGACCGGACTTCGTGTCGCCTTCCCCGCCGTCGACGGAAAAATTCGCTTCCAACAAGGCGCCGGGTCTCGCCGGCGCGCCGAGATACATCCCAGGCTCCGAAATTCCGAAGCGCTGGTGGCAGGTTTTCCATAACCGAGGCCTCGATCGGCTGATCGAAGCCTCGATCGAGAGCAATCCGACCTTGCAATCGGCAGAAGCCGCGATAAAGGTCGCCTATCACAACGCCGAGGCGCAAAAAGGCGCGTTTCTTCCCACCGCCATTTTCAACTCCACGGACAGTCTCAATCTCCAGTCCAATAATCGATCGCTCGAAACGATCAATCAGAGCCTCTTCAACCAGGCCTTGAATTCGCCGACGACCAACATCGGTCCTCCGAATTCACCCTATGGCTTGCTGTTGAAGCAGCTCACCGTCGCTTATACGCTCGACATCTGGGGGCAGAATCTCAGAAGCGTCGAGGCGGCGGAGGCGCAGACGGATCAGCAGCGCTACCAGCTGGAGGCCGCCTATTTGGCCTTGACCGGCAATGTGGTCGCAGCGGCGATGCAGGAGGCCACGCTAAGGGGACAAATCGAGGCGGTCCGCAGATCGATCGCGATAGATAGAGAGATGCTGGGGCTGCTCCGCAAGCAGTTCGAGGCTGGCTACACGGCGCAGGCGGACGTTCTCACCCAAGAAGCGGCTCTGGCGCAGGCCCTGCAGCTATTGCCGCCGCTCGAAAAGCAATTGTCGCAGCAGCGCGATCTGCTGACGGCGCTCGCCGGCCGCTATGCGCCGGATGAGATCGCCGAGACTTTTCATCTTGGTTCTCTCTCGGCGCCGCGCGAACTGCCGCTCAGCCTGCCGGCGCAACTCGTCCGGCAGCGGCCCGACATTCGGGCGGCCGAAGCCAATGTGCACGAGGCGACCGCACAGGTCGGCGTCGCCATCGCCGCGCGGCTTCCGAATGTCACGCTGAGCGCGAATGGCGGATACAGCGCCTATCGACTCGCGCAACTCTTCACGCCCGGCACGGAACTCTATACGGCGTCGGCAGCCGTGACGCATACGATTTTCGACGGCTTTTCGCTGCTCAACAAGCAGAAGGCCGCAGAGGCGAGCGTTCTCCAGGCAGATGCTCAATATCGGTCGACCGTCATTGCCGCGTTCCAGAACGTCGCAGATGCGTTACGCGCGCTCGAGGCGGACGCCAAAGCCGTGAGAGCCGCCGCCTATGGCGAAGCGACGGCGAAGAAGAGTCTCGACATCGTGCGAGCCGAACTGCGTCTCGGAGCCGTCAATGTGCTGTCTGTATTGAACGCCGAGAACACTTATCTGGTCGCCTCGGTGGCGCGCGTCGTCGCGGAGGGGAGCCGTCTTTCGGACACAGCCGGGCTATTCATGGCGCTCGGCGGCGGTTGGACAGACGAAAATCTCCGGGACCTCCCGCCGAATGGACCAGACGGCCCGACCAATGAGCAGATCGAGAAATTGAGCGCGCCTGTGAACGCCGGCCTGATGCCGAGCATCGACTGATTACCGAGGCGGCGCCGATACTGTCTAGCGCTTTGATGTCGTGTAATTCGATCTCGAGAGTTCTCCGGCGAAATGGGCGAAAGCCAAGGCGCCGGTCAGGCTGGCAAGCGGCGCCTTCCAAGAAAACGAGATCGCCGGGGAGGAATCTCGATGGAACGCCGGCGGCTTTCTGGAAGGCGAGATAGAGACCGGCCGCACAGCGGCCATGTTCGCGCCCTATTTGCAAATTGTTGTGCGCGCGCCCATTGTCGAACTTCGGTGGAACGGCGCGATGTCTCAGTCTATAATAGGCTTCTGAGATAAAGCGAGAGCTCGGAAGCCAATCAGATGTCTACGACCGACCGCTCGGCGACGATCCTCTGCATCGACGACGATTTCGAAACCTCATCTTTGATCGCCGAAGAGCTCGAGGAGCGTGGCTTCAAAGTCGTTCTCGCGAACAGCGGCCAACAGGCATTGTCGCTTCTACCGGGGCTTCGACCGGATCTCGTTCTTTCGGACATCAGCATGCCATCGATGTCGGGATTCGAAGTTCTAGAAAACTTTTTGCGATCCGCCCCCCATTTCGCGCGAACTCCTTTCGTGTTCCTGACGGCTTTGAGCGATCGCGAAACCGAGCTCAAGGGAAGAAGACTCGGCGCTGATGATTACGTCACCAAACCGATCGACTTCGATCTGCTGCATGCGATCATCGACGCCAGACTGAGAGGCGGCGCGCGATTTGGCGGATCAGAAACGTCGCCGCACGAACTCAACGAAAGAGAGATCGAGACTTTGCTTTGGGCGGCGCGCGGCAAGACGTCCGATGAGATCGCGTCGATCGTGAGCATCACGAAGCGAACTGTCGATTATCATCTCGACAACGCACGAAACAAGCTCGGCGTCGCGACCCGCATCGAGGCGGCGGTCAAAGCCGCGCTAATCGGATTGATCGAGCCTTAGAACGCGATGAAGCTGACGCAATCGATAAAGTTCCGCATGGTCGCATCCTTGTGGCTCTTGTTCGCTACGATCGCGGGCATCGGCATCTTCGGATTGGGCCGCCTCGAAGACGTCAATCGTGAATCGTCAGATATTCGCGAGCGATGGTTGAAGAGCACGCGATATATCGGGGACCTCGACAATTTCACATCGGATTTCCGCGCAGCGGAGGGCGCCTTTCTCATAGCGGCGAAAGATGTCGACGCCATCGCCATAGAGCGAGAGATGGAGTCGCTCGACGAGGCGATTTCAAAAGCGCAGAAAGGATATGAAAGCATACTGCACGATGAGATCGAATCAGCGGATTATCGGATCTTCGAAAAGAGTTGGAATTCATATCGCGCTGAAGCGAAACACACGCTCGAGATCATGACGAAAGGAGACAAGGCGGCGGCTGGATCTCTCTTCATGTCGGCTTCCAGAGTCGCATTCGCTTCGACGAGCGAGGCGCTGGGAAGGCTATCCGACCGAACCAATACGCAAGCTCGCTTGGCCAGCGAGCGGTACGACCACGCCATTCGAGAAGCTCGCGCGTTGATTATCGCCGCCGCCATTCTAGGCGCGTCTATGGCCCTCGGGATCATGCTTTACGTAACTCGGCAGATAACCGACCCTCTATTAGAGCTCGCCGCCAGCATGCGGCGTCTGTCGAGGAATGAAACGGACATTCAGATCTACAACACTGAACGGCCCGATGAGCTGGGAGAAATGGCGCGTTCTGTCGTGGTCTTTCGTGAAAATGCGATCCAGCTTCAAGTCAGTCAGCAAGCCCTCGCGACCGAAGCCTCGATGCTCGAGGAAAAATTGGAGCATGAACGGCGCCTTGGCGAAAATCAGCGCAATTTCATCTCTATGGCGTCGCATGAGTTTCGCACGCCAATGACGATCATCGATGGGCATGCGCAGCGCTTGTTGAATGCTCGTCCGGCGCCTCGGAACGAGGTGATTATAGAGCGAGCCAACAAGATCCGCGCCGCCGTGAGGCGGATGAGCATTATGATCGAAGGATTGTTGCAAACCAGCCGTGTGGTCGAGAGTCCCCGTCTCTACTTCCATCCGACCAATCTCGACATGTCCGTGGTGCTGAAGGAAGTTTGCGATCTGCACCGCGAAATTTCATCCAACGCCTCAGTGATCGAAAAATACGGCGCCGAGAAATTGCCATTCTATGGGGACAGGAATCTCATCAGTCAGGTATTCAGCAACTTGATCGGGAATGCGATCAAATATTCTTCCCCGGGGGGCGCGGTCCGAGTTGTCGTCCGCAGCAGGCGGACCGCCTTGCAGGTTTTCGTCTCCGATAGAGGAATTGGGATTCCGCGCCGAGATGTCGATCATATATTTTCGAGATATTATCGGGCGAGCAATGCTTCCGGCATCACGGGTACCGGAGTCGGCCTCTACCTTGCAAAGGTCGTTGTCGAATTGCACGGCGGCGTCATTAAAGTGAAAAGCCGAGAAGGAAAAGGCTCAATCTTTTTTGTTTCGCTTCCTTTTGAAGCTGCTGGTCGAGCGCGATGAATCGTCAGCGGCGACGGCAGGCGCGCGATTCGATATGTGAGCGAATACATCGGGCGCGGGCCAGTTCTAGAGCCCGATGCGCAATCGAAAGCCGCTGCGCGCCGATCACCTGACTTCCTGCCCGGAGAACATAAGCGTCGCGTCCATGCCAGGTTGCAGCAGCAGATCGGGATTGAACGCCTCTATGACGACACGATACGTCGAAGCGTGGTCGGCATCCGGGGTCGAACGCGAAACATGTTCGACGACTCCCGAAAATGCGCGCCCGGGCAGAGAAGCGACGCTGAAAGCGACCTGACTGCCGATCCTCGGTTGCCGCAGCGCGCTCGAATGTATCGTGACGACGATCTCGACGACGCTGAGATCGGTCGCGATCGTGAACAGTCGCGCAGGCGTATCTCGCGCTCTGATCGTGTCGCCCGGTTTCGCCTCGCGCGTGATCACCGTCCCGTCGACTGTCACAGTGACGGCGGTCTGCGCCAAGCGCTCCTCGGCTTCGCTCAGCCGAACTCGGCGCAGAGCGCGCGAGGCCTCTTCCCGATCCGCTTGCGCTCGCGCGCGCGAAAGAGCGGCCTCGGATTGGTCGAGCGTCTTTTTCGACAAGGCTCCATGATCTGCCTCGGCTCGTTGGCGCTCGATCCGCTTTTCCATCCGGGCGGCGACCGCTCTGGCTGTTTCGAGGCGGACGTCGGCGAGAGCGAGATCGGCCTTTGCTTGCTCGACGGCGGCGCGATAAGGCTGCGGATCGATTTCGGCGCAAATCCGGCCTGCCGTCACCTTTGTCCCGATGTCACAATAGACAGCGCGGATCGTCCCAGATAGGCGTGTGGAGATCGGCGTGGCGCTCGCCGCCTCGATGACGCCTGTGGCCGTCACGCCGCTTCGCGGCGCATCGCGTGTCGATCGAAAATAGAGCCATCCGCCTCCCAGGAGAATCGCCAGAGCCGCCAGCGTCGCGACAGCTGCTCGTCGAACCCGATGCGCGCCGGCCGTCGGGCCTATCGCACGATCGAAAGCCGATGCCGCTTCGGATTTGCGCGTCTGCGTCTCGCGGAGCGATCCGCTTCCGCCGATTTCCGACGCGGCCTGCTCATAGACGTCCTCCTCCTGAGCAATATGAACTCGAACGAGCGTCTCGATCGCTTCGATGATCCTCTGCGCGTCGCGGATCAGATATCTGTCGGGCTCGTGCGGGCGCTGTCCCTCGGCGAGGCGCGCCAGCAGTCTCGCCTGATGGCGTATCTCTCGATGCGCCCGGCTCATGGCGCCGAGCCCTTGCCCGCTCGGCAGATAATGCGAGATGCGCGGATAGATGTCGCTCTCGTCGTCGCGCTCGTGCGCCAAAATGACGTCGGCGACCAGACGATCCGCTTCGTCTATGTATTCTGAGGCGCGTCGCGCAGAGGCCGCGTCCAACGCATCGGCGATCTGTCGCAGGCGATCGAGGCTCTGCTCGACTTTCTCGTGATCTTCGCGCAACGCCCGCGTCGCTGTCTCCGGCAGAGGACGCCGAAACAGGGTCGAGCCGCCGCCGAGCGCCCGCAGAGCGTTGAGGATGACGGCGATGTCGATCGCCTCTTGTATCAGCGCGCCGCCCACCGGGCCGAGCCAGCCGAAGGCCGCCGCTCCCATCGTCGCGAAAGACAGAGCCATTCCGGCGATGATGCTCTGCAGCGCGATGCGACGGGTTCGGCGCGCGATCGCCACCGCCTCCGAGACGCGGTCCAGCCGATCGACGAGAATGACGACATCCGCCGCCTCGGAGGATGCGCTCGCGCCGCGCGCGCCCATGGCGACGCCGACATCCGCGGCGGCCAGAGCCGGGGCGTCATTGATTCCGTCGCCGACCATCAGCGTCGGATGCAGGCGTTGCTCGATGGCGACGGCGTCGACCTTGTCAGATGGGATTCGGTCGGCGAGGACGGCGTCGAGATCGAGCGCCGCGCCGATCGTTTCGGCCGCGTCGGCGCGATCGCCCGTGACCATGACGATGCGACCGACGCCCACGTCGCGTAGCGTCTGGATCGCGCGCGGCGTCTCACGCCGAAGCTCGTCGGCGAGAAGGAGGACGGCGATGAGGCGCCCGTTCGACGAGACGAAGACGGTGAGCGCGGAGCGCCAGGAGGCTCGGCGGGCGGCGCGCGCGGCCCAATCCTCGAGGCCTTCGTCGCCCTGCACGAATTGCAGCGCGCCAACGCGCATGTCACGCCCGTCGACCTTTCCCTCGATCCCGGTTCCGAACGTCTCGCGGACCTCGGTGGGAATGTGCAGAGAAAGGCCCCTCTCCGACGCCGCGGCGACGATGGCGGCGGCGACGACATGATGGGACGCCTGCTCGAGCGATGCGGCGAGTCGCAAGGCTTCGTTCGCGTCGAGGTCCGGCCCCGCTTCTATCGCGACGAGGCGTGCGCCGCCAACGGTGAGCGTGCCGGTCTTGTCGAACATCACCGTATGCGTTCGCGCGAGCGCCTCGAGCGGACCGCCGCCTTTGATCAGCACGCCGCGGCGCGCGGCGCGCGAGGCGCCTGCGACGAAGGCCGCCGGCGCCGCGAGAATCAATGGGCAGGGCGTGGCGGCCACCAGCACCGCCAAGCCGCGAATGGGGTCCTGCGAAAGCGCCCAGGCCGCTCCCGCCGCCAGCAGGGCCACGGGCAAGAACAGCAGCGCATAGCGATCCGCCATTCTGATGAATGGAGCTTTCGCCGTCTGCGCGGCGGTCGCGAGCTCGACGATGCCGGCGTATGTGCTGTCGCCAGATGCGGCGGTCGCCTGCATCTCGAATGTCTCGCCGGCATTCACGGTTCCGCTCGAGGCTGCCTCTCCGATGCGTCTTGCGACGGGAAGCGGCTCGCCTGTCACCGCCGACTCGTCGAGCAGCGCATTCGCCCCGACGATCCGGCCATCCGTCGGCACGACCTCGCCGGCCCGAACCAGCAGAAGATCGCCGACCGCGACATCGTCGATCGGAATATCCTCGATCCTGTCGTCGATCCGTCGATGAGCGATGCGGGGCGCGCGATCGATCAGCGCTTTCAGGTCGCGTTCGGCGCGACCGACCGCCATATCTTCGATGACGTTGCCGCCGGCGTACATCACCGCGACGATCGCCGCCGCCAGCGCTTCGCCGAGCGCCAGCGCCGCCGACATGGAGAGAAGCGCGATCACGTCGACGCCGGCGCGGCCGGCGAGGAGATCACGCGCGATTGCGACGGCGAGGCTCGCAGCGACCGGAATGGTCCCCGCCGCCCAAATCCACCCGGCCAGATCCGAGCGGCCGAAAAAGGCGGCGCAAAGCCCCGTCGCAAGAGTCGCGATGGCGAGCAGGATCAGCGCCCGGCGCCAGATCCGTCTTTTCGCCGTCGGACTCATCCTCGTTCCGCTCTCGACGCCCTCGGCGAGGGACGGCGCGCGAAGACGTTCGGTCTTCGATCAATGATCGTGTCTGTGATGCGTGTCGGGCGTATGAGGATGCGCATGCAGGAGCGGCTCGTGCGCGTGCCAATGTGTGTGCGGCTGGCCGTTCTCATGATCGGAGTGGTCTCCGTGCCGATGATGCTCGTCATGAACATGCGAATGCGAATGTTCGACGGCCTCGTGCGAATGCTCGTGCTCATGGCTTTCGGTCAGATGCAGCCAGACGCCCGCGCCCATCAGCCCCGCTCCGGCGACGAGCTGCAGAGTCAAAGGCTCGCGCAGCGCCACGACGGAGACGGCCGCGCCGAGGAAGGGCGCAGTGGAGAAATAGGCGCCCGTGCGCGCGGCGCCGAGATGGCGAAGGGCCAGCACGAACAGCGCCAAGCTGAGGCCATAGCCGAGGAAGCCGACGACGCTCGCGGCTCCGATCAGCGAAACGGAGGGTAGATGAGCGCCGGCGAATAGTCCGATCCCGAGATTGACCGCGCCGGCGACCATTCCCTTGATCTCGACGATTTGTAGCGGATCGGAGAGCGAGACTCTGCGTGTGAGGTTATTGTCGACGGCCCAAGCGAGACAGGCCGCCGCGATAGCGAGAGGGCCGAGCGCGCCGGAAAGGCTCGGCGCTCCCGACCAGGCGAGGCAGAGCGATCCGGCGACGATGAGGGCCATGCCGAGGGCGATGCGACGATCGAAAGGCTCGCGAAACACGAACCATGCAATGGCGGCGGTGAAGACGCCCTCGAGCGTGAGCAGCAATGAGGCCGTTGCGGCTTCCGCATGCGCGAGGCCGAACATCAGCAGCAAAGGCCCAGCGATGCCGCCCGCCAGCGTCGCCGCGCCCATCCAGGCCCAATCCGATCCGCCGAGCGTCGCCTCTTCCGCAGCGAGGCCGAGCCGAAGCGGGAGACGGCGCAGCAAAGCGACGCCGACGCCGGCGCCGCAATAGAGCAGGCCGGCGAGGATGCGCTGATCTATGTCCGCGAGAAGCAGCTTGGCGGCCGGCGTCGAAACGCCGAACAGAGCCGCCGACAGCAGGGCATAGGATATGGCTTTCGTTTTCATGTTTGGCGCAGACATTCAGTGTGCGACCGCGAGCGCGACGATGCGCGCGAGAACGAGGCCTCCGGCGAGCAGAAGATAGCAGCGTAGCACGCTCATCCATATGCGGCTCGCCATCGAGAGCTTGGCCGGCGGCAGCGCGTGCAGCGGCGGCATGCGCCAGCTGTCGCGTGCGTGACGGCCGATCGCGCCACGCGCTATGCGCCGCCGCGTGTGGAGACCGCCCGTCGCGACGGCGATGGCCGCGGTCGCGATCGAGCCGCCGCCGAGGATCCACAGAATGACGGTCTCGTTCGTCTGCTCTGGAAACAAGACGGAAGCGGTCAAAATGATCGATAGCATCACGAGAATCGCGACGATCGCGCCGGTGAAGAGATTCATGCCCCAGCCATTGACCCAGGGGCCGAGGACCGCCTCGTCATTGCAGAGAAGCAGCAAAAATACGGTCGCGCTCGGCAGCAGGACGCCGGCGAGCGTCTGCACGGCGTTGGTCAGCAGGCCGAGCGGCGCGCCGGGCGTCAGCACGAGGCCCGCCGAAACGGCGATGAGCGCGAAATAGACGCCATAGAAGCCTTTGGCGTCGGACGGCTTGCGATGCAGCGAATGTTTCAGCGAAAGCACGTCGCCGAGCGCATAGGCCGTGGACAGCGACACCGCCGCGGCGCCGATGACGCTGGCGTCGATCAGCGCGAGGGCGAATAATATGCCCGGCAGGCGCCCGGCATATCGGCCCAATCCTTCCGCGACGGCGCCGGCGTCGGTGAAGTTTCCGGCCTCTGGACGTCCGGCGAAGGCCGCCGCCGTGAAGGCCATCATCGCCGCCGCGCCGATGACGACGAGCGCTATGCCGAGCCAGAGATCGACGCGCTCATAACGAATGAAGCGCGGCGTGATGCGCTTGTCGATCACATAGCTCTGCTGGAAAAAGAGCTGCCAGGGGGCGATGGTCGTGCCGACGATCGCTATGATCAGCAGCATCACTTCGCTGAGCTTGCCGTCCTTCGGCAACTGCACGAGGAACATGTCGCGCGCGACCTCCGCCATCGGCGGATGGATCATCACGAAGATCGGAATGAGAACAAGGCTGCCCGCGCAGAGCGCCAGAGCGAAGCGCTCGAAGCGGCGGAAGTCGCCCGTGCCGACCGCCGCCATTATGACGACGGCCGACAGCGCCACGCCGAGCTCCCGCGAGACGCCCAGATAGGAGAGCGCGAGAGATATGCCGATGAATTCGGTGACGATGGTCAGCGCGTTGAGCAGGAAGAGATCGATGACGCTGAACGCGCCCCAGAATTTGCCGAAACGCTCGACGATGAGCCTTGCGTGTCCAACGCCCGTGACGGCGCCGAGGCGCAACACCATCTCCTGATTGACGTAGAGCACGGGAACGAGCAGCAGCAATGTCCACAGCAGGCTCGTGCCATAGTTCTGGCCCGCCTGAGCATAAGTTCCGAAGGCGCCCGCGTCATTGTCGCCGACCATGACGATGAGGCCGGGACCGAGAATGGCGAGAAGCGTCTGGAGGCGGCGCTTGAAACCGATGCGCGGGCCGTGATCGGCGTGATGGATCGTGCCCAGCGCGCCGCGAATATGGCCGATATGGGCCTCGTCGAGAACAGCGCTCTCGGCGGTTTCGGTCGGGTTGAAATGCAGGGTCATGGCTCGCCTTTTCTCCGGCGGAGGGCGAGCCTTCCCGAAAGCTCACGCCCTCTGGACCGCTCGCGCTCTCGCGCCCGGGCAAATTCGGATCGGAATGGATTTCGAAGCGCCCGCCGAGTCGCGCTCACGCTCGCCGGCGGGCCTGGTTGGGCCGGGGTTCATTCGCACTCTCCGTTCAGGCGGCGAGGCGCGAAGGGGGCGGCTCGTCATTGTCTTGGGTGAGGCGAGCGTCGGCCTGCGCCGCGTCGGTCCACACGCACAGAAGCCGCCCCGAGGCGGCGTCGAGCGTCCAGACGCAATGCGGCGCCCGCCGCGCGCGACGGCGCGGCGCGACGATCTGCGCCTCGGCGCGGAAAGAATCCGCGCTTCGAGCGAACGGACGCGCGCATGCGATTGTGGTGAGCTTGTTCATCGCTCATCTCCTTTTTGGCCATTGTGATCCACGGCCCGGAGCATGAGCGGCAGGCAGGAGCCTCTAGGCCCTCGCGACGCCTCTCACGCGGTCTCCGAGACCGCGGGTGGTTTCGATGTCGAGTGGCGTCGCGAGCGCAGACGAGGCTGCGGGCGCGGCGCCGAAGCGGCTACTGCCCATGTTTCTTTCTTGGGTTGTCGGAGTCGACGGCGGGGGCGAGGCCCCTCCATCCGAGGGCGATATCGGTCCCGAAGCTGTGGTTGTCAAGCACAAATCACAGGATAGGCGATAGTGCTTACCAATCGATGAAACGAGACGCCGAACCGCGTGCGCCGAAGCCGCTCTCTGGCGATGCCCGAGCTCGCTCGCCGGATAAGGTCACGTCGACAAGCGGAGAACGATCGGCTAAGCCGACGCGGTCGAGCATTTCCGGGCGGCGAAATTATATCGAGCGGATTGGCGGGGCCGAATGACGCGATCATACATCAAAGCGAAGCTGCTCGATCTCATTTTCACGAGCCCTGTCGTCGCATGGTTCTCTCTCGGCATTTATGGCTCGTCCCAGATGATGGGCCCGTCCGAAGGACTTCTCGTGAATTTCTCGCTCGCGGCCAATATCGTTCTTCTCTGTCTCATAATATGCGTGATCTTGCTGCGGCCTCCGTCTCTGCGGACCGCGAAAGGCGTTCTGCCGAAACTGGCGGGCGCCGCCGGCTTTCTCTTGCCGAGCTTCATAGTCGCCGTCCCACAAGTCGACCTGTCGCCTTCGACGAAGGCCATTTCGGTCGGCATGGCCCTACTCGGAACGCTCGTCTCCATCGCGGCGACGATTTGGCTCGGTCGCAGCTTCAGCATTCTTCCGCAAGCTCGCGCGCTGGTGACGGAAGGACCGTATAAGCTCGTGCGTCATCCGCTCTACGCGGGAGAATTATTGGCTCTGATCGGCATCATGTTTCGATATCAGCAGCCGTGGGCGCTGTGCTTGACGCTGCTATCGATCGCCATTCAATGGCCGCGCATGAATTTCGAAGAACGTGTGCTCGAAGAAACATTCCCATCATACAAGGAGTATGCGGGTCGCACCGCGAGGCTGATCCCCGGCGTTTACTGACCTTTCGCTCACGATCGGGGAGCGGGAGACAAGCGCTCCCGCCATTGCCAAGAAGAGAGATCGACGCGGCAAGGCATGCGGACGAATGTCGGCGGCCGGACCAGGAGAGATCACGGCTCTCGTTACCCGAAAGCGCGAGCCAGACCGAAGGCCGCCGAGGCGGCAAGTCCCCCCACGGCGAGGGTCTGGATTGCCGCGCGCGCTCGATCGACGCCGGTGAAATGCCCTTTCGCCGCGCCGAACGCCAGCAACGCCACACCCGTGGCGAGAACGGACCTCAAAAGCGCGGTGTCGACGTTGTCCGTCGTCATGTAGGGAACGAGTGGCGTGAGGCCGCCGACGACATAGGCGAGTCCGATCGTCAGGGCGCTCGCCAGCGCACGCCGCGGATCCGGCTTCTCCAGCCCGAGCTCGAAGCGCATCATGAAATCGATCCACCGTTCCTTGTCGGCCGATATGGCGGCGACCAGCGATTTCAGCGGATCGCCGGTCAGGCCGTATCCTTGGAGAAGCTGCTCGATCTCGTGAATCTCATGGTCGCGCATGAGGTCGATCTCTCGACCTTCCCGCGCCGCCTCGGACGCGTAGTGTTGAGCATCGGTCCGCGCGGCGAGAAAGCCTCCGAGACCCATTGCGATGGCGCCTGCGGCAATTTCAGCGAGGCCGGCGGTCACGATCACGTCGGTGCTTGCGACCGCGGCCGACAGGCCCGCGGCGAGAGCGAAAGGCACCGTCAAGCCATCGGACATGCCGATCACGACGTCGCGAACCATTTCCGTGGCGGTGAAGTGCTTTTCTACATGGGGCGTTGCAGGCATCGTTCGAGTTCCCGAGACAGCGCCAGCGTCGAGTAAGGGGCGATTGTGACAGCAGATCGACGGCGACCGCAGAGGATGCCTCGTCGAGGGATGAGGGCGCGATCTCAGTCCGCCGCACTGCATTTGCCGACCATTGAATAGGAAGCGATCGAACCGCTCGTCGTCGAAGAAGCCGGAGAGCTGTTCGGCGCGCTCCTGGAAAATGGGGTCAAATGGGTGGCCACAGACGTCCATGTAGCGGCGGAACGCGAACGCGTGTCGCCGATCCGCATCGAGGACGACGGCTCAGGAGTTCCCCCCGAAAAGCTCATCGAGCTCGGGCGGCGGGGCGTTCGACTCCGCCAAAAGACCGAGAGCGCCGGGCTCGGGCTCTCGATCCGTCGACGCCTATGGCGGGCAATTCGCTTTGGGACTCGCAGCCCTCACGGATTTCAGGCGGATCATCACTCTGCCGGCATGATTGCCCTCAGAAGCATTTGTTCGTTTTCAGCTCGTAGACCCAGGCGGCGCACTCGTTCTGGCGTCCGCCGTGCTGCCTCATGCAATTATTGTAATTCGTTTCGATCGCCAAGCACAACGCGACTTTGGGATCCGCCTGCGGGACGAAGCGGCGCCTATTTTGGTCTTCGTCGTAATCCCGCGGCCTTTCTTGGCTTCGGCGCCATTCTTCATATTCGCGCCGGCGATGTCGCTCGCGCCATTCCTCCCGCATCTCGTCGAGACGGGCGCAAGCTTCATCATCGCCATGCTCGCAATCCTCGTGGAGGCGATGCATATAGTCTCTTCGGCGGTCTTCATCGTCCTCTTGGGCGCGCGCCAGAGTCGGGGCCATCGTTACGATCAACCCGACGACAATCGCTTGACTCCATTTCATAGATCGGCCTTTTCCATCATACGGAAGGGACCACGCGACCCTCCTTTGAAACCATATAGATGCAGTCCAATTGACGAATTATTAAGGATCGCATTTTTGGGTCTTTCGTTGCGACGCGGCCATCTGATCCGCTTGAAGTCATTCACGCGCAGTTCATGCGCGGAGGACGATGTTTGCCTTGGTCGTTGCCGCGCCACAATGATTCCGCATCGATTCCGTTGCCGAACAGAGTGAGTCGCGCGCCGGCGGAAAGGAATGCCCATGGACAAGAAGACCGTCGGACTTTTCGGTGTGATTTCGGCCTTGCCGCTCGCTGCGGCGACGCCGGCGGCCGAGGCGAAGACACTCGACGAAGTGATGTCGCCCCGCTCCTATGCGGAACTTCTGCAACCAATTCCCAATGCGGGAGCGCTCTTGAAAGAGGCCGTGGCGCGAGAGGCTTCGCAGCCCGAGCCGCAGATCCAGACAGCCCAATATTACGGCGATGGCGGTTATGGGTATGGCTACCCCTATTACCGCCGCTGGCGTCACCACCATCATCATCATCATCATCATGGCTGGGGTTGGGGCGGCGGGGGATACTACTATGGACCGCCGCGCTACCATCATCACCATCACCATCATCACCATTGGAATGGCGGCTGGTGGTAAAAAGTGCCGGTCGCGCCGTTCACGCAACGGGAGCCTTTTATTTCTTCGGCGCGACCGAACGCGCCGCACCATGGATGTGGCGATAGGTTCCGTCGAAAACCGTGTCGGTGGTCGACAGCCATTGCGAGTCGGCGCCGAGCGTTGCGCGACTTGCGTGGATGCGCCGCGATTGCAATTCGCGTTCAGCGGCTTCGTCGTAGCTCATGGGCTCCAGTTCGACGTCGCTTTCCGCCGGGATCATCGTGAATTGGGCTATCGGCATGTCCGCCCGGAAGACATGAGTCTGCCCTTCCGACGGTGATTTGAACACGAGAAAATAGATCATCGGCCACCATTCGCGGATGATCGCCGGCACGGCGATCGGCGCTGTGCCAGTGCTGTCCGTATAGAAGCTCGGATGCGTCTCGACTTTGATCGCGTAACCCGGCTCGGGCTGGAGATCGAGCAAAAGCTGATAGGTGTAGTAGCTGCCGCCAAAATCACGGAAGGGCGGCCAACTGCGGTCTGGATCGGGCGGCGAGCCGAAGTCGCCGTCGAAAATCAGCCTCCCGTTCTGCATCGAAACGCGCAGCTCGTTTTTGTAGGGGTAGAAAATTTCGACGCCATATTTGGCGTATTCGGAGAAAGGCACGCAATGCCAGGCGTGCTCATGCGAGCCATCCGTGCGCTTTTCCGGCTGGCCCGCCCAGCCGGGAATTTCCATTCGGGTGCGGCGGGGTTTGAGATCGTCGCCGCTCATTCGGAATTTGATTTTGTGCAAGACGATCTCCCTGCGCTTGTGCTCGTCAGCGATAGCGCCGCGCCCTCTGGTCCGCGCCGGTCGAACGAAATGCCGGCGTACCGCTCAATACGCAGCCACTTCGGCTTCATTGCGGCGCCGAGGTCGACGAAATCGGGAATTCACCAGAGGCCCGCCGCGCCGGCCCCCTTCTCTATCGTGAAGCCCATCGCATGACGCCATCGTCGAACGGGCTCCATTGAGCCGTTCGAATCCCGGCGGCGCGCAGCGCCTCGCTCGTCCAGACGTTGCAGGTCCGAAACGCGCTGTAATGGCCGCGCGCGCCATAAAAGACGTCGCTGGGACCGTAGCCGGGAATGACCTCGCGCCGATCGGCGAATGTGGTGTCGATGAAGGCGGCGAGCCGGTGGTATTGCTCGGGCGTTATCCGCAGCGGACGGACCGTCTCGCGCGGGCGGACGTCCTCGAGGAGGTCCACATGCACCAGCGTCGACCCCTGCCCCGTCACGGCCTTCAGTCCGCGCAGAAACGAAAACTCCGCCCAGGTCGGTGTGTTGAGATAGAAGTCCCGATCGCCCCAGCCGAAAGCGAGCCAGCCCGGCGTGGTCGACCATCCGGGCGCATCGCCCGGTTGGATGCGATGGCTCCAATCGACGCCGGCGGCGTTCGCAGGCACGACGACGCCGGTGTGCACGCCATTGGTCTGCACATAGATGGTTATGCCACTATCCGGCTCGCGCCAGTCGTCATTGGCAGGAATGCGGCTCGCGATCGCGGCGGCAATGAGATAGAGCGCGGCGGGGACCAGCGGCGCAAGGAGGATGAGGACGACGGTGCGCGCGGCGCGGCGCATGGGCTCTTTTATCCAGGGTTATAATCCCGGCATTCTCGCGTAGCCGACCTCTGTGGTCTACGCGAATTATGCCGCCTTCGAGCAGCATCCCCTCTCGCGGAATCATATGGCGCGCGCCGCGCCCCTCTCGAAATCCACCGTCGACAGACCTTCAATCCCCGCGCGTCTCGCCGATCCTCTGCAGACGCTCGATGAGCCAACGGCCAGCCGGGCCGGGCGGGGAATCCTTGCGGTAGACCGCCGACATGGCCATTTCGGAACCGACGATCATTTCGGCCAAATCCAGCTGGACCAGCGCGCCATTCGCCAAATCCGCCGCGACGAAGTCGAACGGCATGCCTCCCCAGCCGAGTCCGGCATGCAAGAACGCATGCTTCACGCCGAGGTCGGAAAGACGCCACGTCTTTTGGGAGAATACACGGAAATCCCGCCCTTCCGTCATCCGAGAGCGATCGCTCAAGACGAGCTGCACATGCCGTGCGAGCTCCTTTGTCGGGATCGCGCCGCGGTGCGCCGCCAATGGGTGGCGAGACGATGCGACCATCACATAGCGGATGTCGAGCAGCGCCTCGCTGGCGAGCTCAGGATGGCCGATCGCCAAGGGACCGCGAATGCCGAAGGAGCAATGGCGACCGAGAACGGAATCGATGACGGCTCCCAATCCCTCCACGGCGATTCGCAATGGCGTGTCGGGAAACTCGGCTTGGAAGTCGACGACGGCGCGGGTCAGCGTTTCGGTCGGGAACAGCACATTGACGATGACGCTCAGCTCGGGCTCGAGCCCGCCGGCGAACCCGCGCGCTCGGGCTTTGAACAAATCCATGCTCGCGGCGACGGAACGGGCTTCCGACAACAACGTCTTTCCCTCGGCGGTCAGCTGCGGGTAACGGCCTTTGCGCTCGAACAGCCGCACGCCGAGCTGGCCTTCGAGATTGGCGAGCGTCTGGCTGACCACCGACTGCGCGCGGCCGAGCCTCCGCCCGGCCGCCGAGAAGCTGCCTTCGTCGGCCGCGGCGATGAAAGTGCGAAGCTGATCTAGAGAGACGCCGTCGAGCATATATCCAATTACCAGATGGATCGTATCGAAATATATAGGCTACGACGATGTAAGGCAAACGCATATCACTGAGGGCGTCGGCGCGTCGACGCCCTCGCGCTGCAGAGGCCTGCGGCGAGGAAACCCACCGCCTCGACACATCGTCGGGAGCGCGCCGTCGATCCTCAGGAGAAAGCCCGGTGAGCACCAATCCTATGAAAGTGAGACGGGCCGCCGCCCACCCCGACCGGCCAGGCGAGGCATGCAAGGCGGAACCCGGCGCCTATCGCCCCGAGGTCGACCCGCGCCGCTGCGAAGGCAAGGGCGATTGCATCGAGGTCTGTCCATATGGCGTGTTCGAGCTCGGCCGTCTTCCCGACGAAATCTTCGACGCTATGCCGCTGCTCGCGCGGATGAAGTCTTGGGCGCACGGGCGAAAAACGGTCTTCACCCCCAAGGCCGACGCCTGCCGGGCCTGCGGCCTGTGCGTCGTGGCGTGCCCCGAACGCGCGCTCCGACTTGTCGGGGCGGAGGTCGGCTGAACGCGGAAGCGTTTTTCGCTCCGCCGCCCGAGAACGGCAAAGGAACCTGCTATGTCTACTCGCGTTTCTCGCGTCGTCCCCGCGACGACACGGACCCTCGGCCTCGGCCTTTCCGTCAGCGGCGTCGATTGCGGTGCGCTCGGCGTCGCGGCCTCGCCCATCATGTTGCTGGACCACTTTCGTGTGAGAGCGCCGCCGTTTCCGCCGCATCCGCACGCCGGCTTTGCCGCCGTCACCTATGTGCTCCCGGATTCGGATGGAGGCCTGCGCAGCCGCACCTCGCTCGGCGACGATCTCGTCATTGGCCCCGGTGGGATCGTCTGGACGCAGGCGGGGAGCGGCCTGATCCATGAGGAGGCGCCGTCCGAAGCGGGTCGTGAGCTTCATGGCGTGCAGATTTTTGTGAACGCGAGCTCGAGCCGCAAGCTGACGACGCCGCATGTCCTCCGTCTCGAAAGAGATGGAGCGCCAGAATGGCGTAACGCCGATGGCGACCATGTGCGCGTGATCGTCGGATCCTTCGAAGGACTCTCGTCACCGCTCGTTCCGGTCGAGCCTTTCCGCCTGCTGGACGTCGATCTGCGTCGAGGATTCTCATTCGACGTCGCGGCCGGCGACAATGCGCTCGTCTATGTTCTTCACGGCGAAATTCTCGTGCACGCCGAAGGCGACGAACGACGACTCGCTGAAGAGCAGGCCGTCACGCTGCGCGGCGACGACACGCCGGCGGCTCTCGAGGCGCTGCGCCCCGCCCGTCTGCTGATCCTCTCGGGCGCAGAAATCCGCGAGCAGCTCGTCGAGCAAGGGCCGTTCATCATGAACGAGCAATCGCAGATCGACGCCGCCTTCGCGCGCTATCGAGCCGGCGAGATGGGTCGATTGACGCCCATGGCGAAGATCCGAGCGCCCTCGAACGAAGCGTCCATCGAACGAGCGTGAACGCACGCGGTTCGTCCGGCGCAAATCCCTCACAAAGCAAAGGAGAAATCTCATGACTGAAGCTGGAGCCGCGACAAGCGCCGTTCGCCCGTCTCTGGGCTGGCGAGCGACTCTCTGGATCGCACAGATTCTGCTCGCGCTTCTGTATGGAGCCGCGGGCGCGATGAAGAGCATCGCAACGCCCGAGGCGTTGGCGACGATGGGTGTCGCCTATGCGACCGACATTCCGTTCTGGCTGCTGCGCTTCATCGGCTATTCCGAGTTGACGGGCGCGGTCGGAATCGTCCTGCCCGCATTGATCGGCGTCAAGCCGGGCCTCACGCCGCTCGCTGCGGCGGGATTTTCCATCATCCAAGTCTTGGCGATCGGCTTCCATATCATGCGCGGCGAGACGAACGCTTTGTCGATGAATCTTCCTCTCCTCGGCCTATCGCTGTTCGTGCTGTGGGGCTGGATCAGACGGCCGCCTGTCGCGTCGCGCGGCAGGTGAGGCGCTCGGGATCGAGACGCACGCGTCGCACACTGCAACGCCGAGCCATGCGCGCCGCCCTTTCGCTTCGGAAAGGCGGCGCGCGTCGCGTTTCATCGGCGACGATTCGACACGTGTCGCAGAACTCTTCCCCAATGTTCGTAGGCGATGGCGGGCGCCGAAATGGACGCTGTCGTGACGTTCGCGGAGCGCCGCGGCGTCACGCGCTTTTGGTCGGCGCCGCCCGATAGGCGCTCAGGAATACGAATACGCCCGCCTCCATCACTCTCTCCGCCTCCGCCTCATTCGGCAGGTCGAGGCCCAGAGCGACGCGCATCGGCAGATCCGACAATATGAGATTGAGGAATTGATTTGCCGCGAGATGGGCGTCGCCGAAGGTCAACCAGCCTTGCGCTTTGGCGTCTTCGAGAAAGGCGGCGACAAATTCATTCGCCTTGTTTTGGCCAGTGCGAAAATAGAGTTGGCAGAGTCCAGGAAAGCGGAGCCGCTCGCTGGACACGGTCTGGAAGAATTTGGTTTCGTCTTGTGAGAGAAAATGGAGAATGAATTCCTTTCCCAGACCTCGAAGAGCCGAGTCGATGCAGCATCCGATCATCGGCGCAGGCTCGAACATGCGCTTCTCATCGCATTCCGACTCGATCAAATGGCTGAACAGCGCTTCCTTGCTTTGGAAATAGGCGTAGAGCGTCGTTTTCGACACGCCCGCGGCGCGCGCGATCGACTCCATGCTGGTTTCCCCGAATCCGCGCTTCAGAAACTCGTTTCGGGCGGCAGAGACGATCTGGGTCTCTTTCCGACCCGCCGAAGATTCCAGCGCTTCCGCCGGCGCAAGGGGTGACGGTCTCATAGCGATCGATCCAAAGCCCCTTTGCCCCCGCTGGATGCGCAAGCGGCGCTCTTCCAGGACGCGCGCCCTTCGACGGGGCGATCCCATTGGTCGATCGAAACGACGAGCGGCATGATCCTGCGTTCCTCACCCGGCGGCGGACTAGACTGAACGGTTTAGTTTACCACCGCAGCCGCCGTCGTAAAGCCTCGAACGAGGCGAAAGCGCGCGACCGCAATGAGAGGCGCCCCCAAGGACGCGAGCGGGAGAAGCCTCAATGCCCCTATTGGCGGGTCGGACGGTTGCGGAGGCGGGGATGGCGGCGTCACGCCTCTTGCGTCGCCAGCGTCGATGGATGCGCGACGCTGCGGCTCGGCCTCACGCGAAAGACGCCCAAAACGGAGACGAAGAGAGCCGGCACGAAGAAGATCGCCAGAAGCGTCGCCGAGAACATGCCGCCGACCACGGCCGTGCCGATCGCAATGCGGGCGGCCGAACCTGCTCCCGTCGCCACGACCAGAGGCAGCGTGCCGACGACGAAGGCGATGGACGTCATCAATATCGGCCGCAACCGTTCTCCGGCCGCGGCGATCGCGGCGTCCTCGAGCGTCGCTCCCGCGTCGAAGAACGCCTTTGCGAATTCCACGATCAGGATCGCATTCTTCACTGCGAGACCGACGGTCGTGAGCAAGCCGACCTGAAAATAGACGTCATTGGCCAGTCCGCTTCCCAGCGTCGCGACGATCGAGCCGATGACGCCGAGCGGGACGACCAGAATGACGGCGAGAGGAATCGTCCAGCTTTCATATAGAGCCGCGAGACAGAGCAGCACCACGGCGAGCGAGAGGGCGTAGAGCGGGGCCGTCTGGGAGCCGGATTTCTGCTCCTCATAGGAGAGGCCGGTCCATTCGTAGCCGACGCCTGGAGGAAGCTTCTCGATGAGGCGCTGCATCGCCGCCATAGCTTCGCCCGTGCTGTGGCCGGGCGCAGGGGCGCCGAGAATTTCGAAGGATGTGAGGCCATTGTAGCCTTCCACCTTTTGCGGGCCCGATGTCCATGCGCCATCGACGAAGGCGTCGAACGGAACCATCTTGCCGGATGAATTGCGCACATGCCATCGCGCGAGATCCGAAGGGGACATTCGCGAGCTCGTGTCGCCTTGCACATAGACCTGCTTCACGCGTCCCGCTCGCAGGAACTGGTTGACGTATTGCGAGCCGAGAGCGCCCTGTATGGCGGCGTTGAGATCGCTGACCGAGACGCCGAGCGCATTGGCCTTCTCGCGATCGATCTTCAGCCTGTATTGCGGCGCATCTTCGAGGCCGTTCGGGCGCACCCCGGCGAGCGCGGGATCCTGCGCCGCCATTGCGAGCAATTGATTGCGCGCGGCGAGAAGCTTGTCGTGACCGAGCCGGCCTCGGTCTTCGAGCTGTAGGTCGAAGCCCGTGGCGTTGCCGAGCTCCATCACGGCCGGCGGCTGGAATACGAACAGGCGGCCGTCACGGTTGCCGGCGAAACGCCGCATCACGCGGCCAGCGACCGCCGCGCCGCTCTGCGCGGGATTCGGCCTCGCCGACCAGTCCTTCAGCTTGATCGCCGCGAAGCCGGCGTTCTGCGCTTGTCCGCCGAAATTGAAGCCGGAGACCGTCAGCACCGATTCGACATTGTCCTTCTCGGCCGTCAGCAGATATTCCGTCAGCTGCTCGTTCATCCGCGCCGTTTGCTCGGCGGTCGCGCCGGTCGGCATGGTCACTTGGCCGAACAAGAGCGCCTGGTCCTCTTCGGGAAGAAAGCCCGTCGGCATGCGGCCGAACATCGCGATCACGGCTGCGGTGATCGCGATGAAGATCAGAAGGCGGGCGCGCGAATGAGCGATCAAATTATAGACGCCGTTCTTGTAGCGCTCGTTGACGCGATCGAACATCGCATCGAACCATTTGGAAAAGCCGTTCTTGCGCTCGCGCGCATGCGCGCTGCTCCGCAACAGAGTCGCGCAGAGAGCCGGAGTGAGAATCAGCGCCACGAGCGCGGAGAGCGTCATTGCGGACACGATCGTCACAGAAAATTGGCGATAGATGACGCCGGTGGAGCCGCCGAAAAACGCCATGGGAAGGAACACCGCAGAGAGCACCAGCGCAATTCCGACGAGGGCGCCGGATATCTCGTCCATCGACGCGCGCGCGGCTTCGCGCGGCGACAAGCCCTTCTCGCTCATGAGCCGCTCGACATTTTCGACGACGACGATGGCGTCATCGACGAGAAGGCCGACGGCGAGCACCATTGCGAGCATGGTCAGCGTGTTGATCGAATAGCCGAAGGCGGCGAGCACGCCGAACGTGCCGAGCAGCACGATCGGCACGGCGATCGTCGGAATGAGCGTCGCGCGGAGATTCTGCAGAAAGACCAGCATGACCAGAAAGACCAGCGCGACGGCTTCGAAGAGAGTCTTCACGACTTCTTCGATGGAGAGCGTGATGAAGGGCTCTGTGTCGAGCGGATAGGCGAGCTTGAGGCCAGGCGGGAAGAACTGCTCGAGACGCGCGAGCTCGGCGCGCACCGCGGACTCCGTGGAGAGCTGGTTGGCTCCCGGGGCGAGCTTCAGCGCGAGAGCGCCGAATGGCTTGCCGTTATAGAGAGACGCCGTGGAATAGGATTGCGCGCCGATTTCGACGCGCGCGACGTCCCGCAGTCGGACTTGCGAGCCGCTGGGATTCACCTTGAGCAAAATATTTTCGAATTGCTCGGGAGTCTCGAGCCGGGTCGGCCCGATGATGGCGGCGTCGAGCCTGTTTCCTCTGCTGGCTGGCAGCCCGCCGAGCTCGCCCGACGACACCTGCACATTCTGCGCGGTGAGCGCGCTCGTCACATCGCCGACGGTCAGCGAATATTTATAGAGCTTGTCCGGGTCGAGCCAAATGCGCATGGCGTATTCGGATCCGAAAGACGTGAAGTCGCCGACGCCCGTGATGCGGGTCAATGGATCCTTGAGATTGGAAGCGACATAGTCATCTATGTCGATGGCCGACATGGCGCCGTCGTCGGAATACACGCCGACGATCATCATGAAGCTTCTGACCGATTTGTTGACCTTGATTCCTTGCTGAGTGACCTCGGTCGGCAGAGTCGGCTGGGCGAGAGACAGCTTGTTCTGGACTTGCACCTGCGCGATGTTCGGGTCGACGCCCTGCGCGAATGTCAGGTCGATCTCCATCGAGCCATTGGATTGGGCGCTCGACGACACATACTCCAAGCCGTCCAGGCCGGACATTTGCTGGAGAATGGGTCGCACGACGGTATCCATGACCGTCTGAGCGGAGGCGCCCGGATACGCGACCGAGATCGAGATTTGCGGCGGAGCGATGCTGGGATATTGCGCGATCGGAAGCCGAAAGATCGAGATCCCGCCGAGCAGCATCACGATCAGGCCGAGCACCCATGCGAAGACCGGACGGTCTATGAAGAAACGTGACATCGAGGGCGCTCCCGCGGGGCTCAGGATTTATTGTCGGCGCCGACGGCCGCCTCTTCGACCGCTATGGGTCGAACGACGTCGCCTGGACGAATGTTCTGCAATCCGTCGACAACGACGCGCTCGCCAGCGTGTAGGCCGGCGGTGACGATCCATTTGTCGCCGATGGCCTGACCCGTTTGTATGATGCGTAGGCTCGCCTTGTCGCCGTCTCCGATCAGGAGGACGGTCGCGTCGCCATGCGTATTACGGGACACGGCCTGCTGCGGGATCAAAACGCCGTTTCGATCCATCCCTTCCTGCAAGGTCGCGTGCACATACATGCCCGGCAGCAACAGGTGCTTAGGATTGGGGAAGATGGCCCGCATGAGAACGGTCCCCGTCCCCTCGTCGACCGTGACCTCCGAGAATTGCAGCTTGCCCGTGAGCTCATATGCGCTGTTGTCTTCGAGCTTCAAAGTGACCTTCGCCGCGCCGCGGCCGACGCTTTCGATCTCGCCGCTCGCGAGCGCCTTCCGCAGACGCAATAAAGTCGTCGCCGATTGCGTCACATCGACATAGATCGGATCGAGCTGGGTGACGGTCGCGAGCATGGTGCTCTGATTGGCGGTCACGAGCGCGCCCGGCGTGACCGTGGATCGTCCGATGCGGCCGGAGATGGGCGCCAGAACTTTCGTGTAGGAGAGGTTGATTTTCGCTTGGGCTATGCTGGCCTGCGCGATCGCGATATCCGCCTCCGCCTGCTGCGCCGCCGCCACTGCGTCCTCCAATTCCTGCTTGCTGACCGCTTTCATCGAGGACAGCGATCTGTAACGGGCGGCTTTGGCGTTGGCCGCGACCAGCGTCGCCTGATTGCGCGACAATGTGGCGACCGCGCTATCATAGGTCGCTTGATAGAGCGCAGCGTCGATCTGGTAGAGCTGCTGACCCTCTTTCACTTCGCTGCCTTCTTCGAACAGCCGCTTGAGCACGACACCATTGACCTGCGGCCGCACGTCCGCGGTCAAAACGGCCGTCGTGCGGCCGGGCAATTCCGTCATGCGAGCGATCGGCTGCAAGCGAACGACGATAAAGCCCGCTTGCGCGGGCGGAGGCGACGGCTGCGCGCCGCCTGCTTGGCCGCAGCTCGCGAAGAATGTGAGCGAGAGCAGCCATAGGAAACGGCCGAAGAGGCCCGCCACGCGTTGGCGCGACGATAGCGGAGCCCTCTGGGCGACGATAGGCGACTGGATTCGACGAGACATCGGGCTCATGCGGTTTTGCTCCAGAAGAATGCGGATTGCTGCGCGGCTATCGAGGCGAGGCGTCGGAGACGTTTCCGTCAACGCGGAGCGTCCCCGGGCTCGGAGACCGAGCGGCCTGTCGAGAGCGGCGCCGAAATGGCGCGACCGAACATTTCCGCGAACTGTTCGAGAAGCCGCTTCGTCCGGTCGGCGGATGTCTGCAGGAGCTCGCGATGGATGAAGCCCAATTCGAAACTCAGACTGAGCAGCATTTCGGCGGCGGCGCCGATATCGAGATCGGGATCGGCCATTCCGGCATAGACGTAGCGAGCGAGCCTCGATTCGAGGCCGCTCTTGACGTCTTCGCGGATCCAGATGCGGTTGAAACGAGCCTTGAAGGCTTCGTCGAGCAAGGCTCTCGAGATCACGATGCGAATTCGGTCGGATCGTTCCGATATCTTCTCGACCGAATGCGCGAGCATCTCCCGCGCTTCCTGCGCCAAGCTCGAGCAGAGCGGGCGCCCCAAAAAGAGCGCCGCGTCGGAGCGGTCCTCCTCCTTGTCGAGAATGGCCAGCAGCAGCCCTTCCTTGCCATTGAAATAGCGCTGGATCAGAGCCTCCGAGCAACCCGCGGCGTCGGCGATCGCGCGCGTCGTCGCTCCCTCGTAGCCGCATTCGGCGATGACCGTCACCGCGGCGGCCATGAGAGCCTCCTTGGTCGCTTGGCGGTCGCGGGCTCTCGGCTTGTTGACAGTGGCGACGGACAAGGCGTGCTCCATTAGATTATGTATGCACTCACATACATATTATGCATAAAGCTTTGTGTCAATGGGCCACTAGTACAGCTAGTGCTGAAGCGCACACCTAACAATGGCGTCGACTCTAGCGCGGCTGTGGGTTGCAAGCGGATCACATTTTGCTGCAGAATGCGGGACCCGCTCATTCGCAGGCCTCCCTATCAGAAAGCGAAGAAGGACGATCGACGACATGCCTCGCGGACGAATTCTGAGTTCCAAAGGCGCCCTCGTCCGCTCCTGGCCGTCGATGCGGACGCGTCCCTCTCGGTCGCTCGTTCGAGCCGTCGCCGGCGCAGCTATTTTGTCGCTGACACCGCCGGCCTTTATCGCTCAGGCCTCCGCCCATGGAGCGAAATGGGAAAGCCGATGCCAGATTTTTGTCGGTCCCGACGTCATGAATCTCGCCAGCTACTCGCCGGACGCCTCGCGCTCGGAGTTTTGCGTCGATATTCCGTCGACAGGCCACGCGATCATCGCGCTCGACGCAGAACAGGATGAATTGCGCGGCATGGCGATCGAGATTCGTATCGTCAAGGACACCGGCCGCGAAGAGCAGGAAGACATCGACGCCGTCACCGTCGCTTACAAGCCGCCTCACGTCTATCCGACCGGGACCATCAATTTCGAGCATGTTTTTCCAGACGCCGGCTATTTCGTCGGCATCGTCACCGTCACGGGCGACCACGGCGAGCACTGGGTTTCGCGGTTTCCCTTCTCGGTCGGCATGACCTTCATGCGCTTGCTGCCGGTCTATATCCTGCAGATGATCGGCGTAGCCGTGGCCTTCTTCCTCTATCTTCGGCGCCGCCCGATGAAGAGGAACACATGAAGACGAATTGCGAAAAGTTGACGCAGAGACCCTTCTGTGGGACGATTTGAGCGTGGATGTGTGAAAGTCACGGCCCGGTTGGTAGTCCGGGTGGCGCTTACACGCTCGTAATTAGGTAAGCTCGTCATCGAGCCCCTTCCGACACATCCCTTTCCAAACGACAGGAAAGGTGTGTCCGCATGAAACTCTCGAAATTCCATCGATCCAGTCCCGGACTCTCGGCCGTAGAGTCCGCGCAACGTGACCATGAGCGCGATCGCCCGGTCTCGCCGCATTCGTCGGCGCATCGACAGGCGTAACCCGCTTCCCTTCCGACATGATCCCGCAGCAGCGCGAGAGTCGTGAGACTTTCGGCATGGCTCCGCACGTGTCGCTGCGCATCGCAAGCTCATGGAATGACACAAATGTCCAAGAAAATCCTCGTCACCGGCGCGACCGGCAACACCGGCGCCTATCTCGTCGAGAAGCTCCTCGCCAGCGGCCATGCCGTTAAGGCCGCCTCGCGCTCGGGAAGACCCGTGGCCAGAGCGGAAGTCGTTCGCTTCGATCTGACCGAATCCTCGACTTATCCGGCCGCTTTCGAAGACGTCGATCGCGCCTTTCTGATTATTCCGGCCGGACGCCTGAATAACGTCGAGTTCCTCGAGCCGTTCATTCGCTTCGCGGCGGATCGGCAGGTGAAGATCGTGTTTCAGACCGCTTATGGCGTCGAAAACGATCCGACCAGCCCCTATCGTCGCGCCGAGCTCGTGCTCGAAGGAGCGGGCGCGCCTTTCACCATCCTTCGCCCCAATTGGTTCTCGGACAATTTCCACACCTTCTGGCTCCCGGCCGTTCGTCATGGAATCATCGCCGTGCCCGCGGGGGACGGCAAATCGTCCTTCGTCGACACACGCGATATCGCCGATAGCGCCTTTGCGGCGTTGACCTCCTCGCGATTCGACGGGCGGGGATTCACGCTCACCGGACCCGAGGCGCTCGGCTATGCCGAGGCCGCGGCAATTCTGGCGAAGGCGATCGGCAGGCCGGTCGAATATGATCCAGTCTCGGACACGCAGTTCATCGCTATTCTCACCGGCGCCGGCATGCCGGAGGATTACGCTGCGCATCTCGCCGAGCTGTTCGCCATGGCGCGGAAAGGATGGACCGCCGCCGTCACCGACGACGTGCGAGAGCTGACAGGCAAGCCCGCTCGCAGCCTCGCTGTCTACGCCGCCGACAATCGGGCGAAGTTCCTCGGTTGATCGAAACGCAATTCCGGCTCGGCGCGAAACGCCGAGCCGGCGCCATCCTCCAACCGAATTGTCGGGCGACCATCGTTCGGATGGAGTTCCGGCGAGCGCGTCCCGCTTGCCGATCCACGTTGGGCGACGCGCTCCGCGCAGCGACGAAATCGAGCCGCCCCGCATCCAGCCGATCCCAGATCATCGTGGCCGGCTCTCGTGGCGGACGCGCGGCGTCGTCGTCCAGAATCGGGCGGGTCCGACATCTTGCGCGCAGCATCGGCGGCATGAGCTTAGATACTTGCGAATATGTCTAATCTACCCGGAAAGCGGCCTTTATTGGAAATGTTTCAGCCGCCGAGCGCTTGTTACTTCGTTATCAGTAGTCCTCGCCCAATAGTAAAGCCGAGCGAGGTCGAAATCATGTCGCGTGTCAATATCGAAGCATCTTCCACCGTCGCATCGACGCTCCTGTTGTCGCTCGTCATGGGTCACGCTCTCGCGCAGGAAGCCCTGCCGCCGATCGATGTGGCGGCGCAATCATCGAATGACGGCGGGCGAGGCAAAGAGCGCCGGCCCGTCGTCGGACCGCTCGGCCCCACATATGCGGAGACGAAGAGCCTGAAGCAAATCACGCAGACGATCTCCGTCGTCGATCGACAGCAGATCGAGCTCGCCAATCCTACGGGTCTTCTCGAAATCCTCGCTCAGGCGCCCGGCGTCTCCATTGCGCGCGCGGGCGGAATCGGCGGACAGATCTATCTGCGCGGCTTCAGCTCCAACACCATGCGCTCGCCGCTCTATGTCGACGGCGATCGCCTGCACGGCCGCAACACGCTGCAGCTCAATTATTTCGCGCCGGAAGAGATCGAGCAGGTCGAGGTGATCCGAGGGCCGGCCTCCGTGCTCTATGGCAGCGACGCGCTCACCGGCCTCGTCAATGTCGTCACGCGACGCCCGTCGTCCGATGTCGACGGCCCTTTCCGTTTCACACGCGGCGGCGCCTCGTTCGGTTACGCGAGCGCGGCAACGGCGCTCAACACATATGAATGGGCGGAGGGCGCGGGCGACGGATTCTCGGTGAGGGGCGGCCTCGCGGGACGCAAAGGCCTCTCTTACGAGACGCCCTCGGGAGTGGCGCGCAACGGCGATTACCGCAGCGTCGGCGGCGATTTCACGCTCGGCTACGCGCCGACGCCGGATCAACGCCTTCAAGCGAGCTTTCGCGGCTATGTGGAAACAGACGGACGCGCGGGAGGCGTCGGCGGCGCGCCGGGCTACCCCTATCTCAATGTGCGGCAGAGTCCCAACGAGCTGCTGATGGGCCGCCTCGCTTATTCCGGCGACTTCACCGGCGGCCTGATCTCTCATGTCGAAGCTTCCGCCTATGTCAATTATTTCGACACGCATCTTCTCACCGTCAACACGACGAGCGCGAAGCAGGCGGTGTTCTCGGACAGCCATGTGATCGGGCCGGTCGTCATCGGCGGACGCGTGCTCGCCGTCGCGCCCTGGTCGATCGACGGATTCGGCAATGTGGTGACGAAATTCGGCGGCGACGCTTTCTATGAACGCCGTCCCGGCAGCGTCGGAACCACCACCACCGCGACGCTCTCCAACGGCATGGTGACCGCTCTGAAATATTCGCCGGCGAGCCAATCCGTGCCGGAATCGTTCCAGACCAACGGCGGCATTTTCATGCTGCACGAATGGACGCCCCTCGAAGCGCTCACCATCTCCGCCGGCGGCCGGCTCGATTATTTCAACACGCGGACGCGTCTGTCGCCGCTCCCTTCCGCAGCGCTGCTGCCCGCCTATGTGGCGAATAGCGACACAGACCGGCTGGCGCCGACCGGCAGCGTCGGCGCCGTGCTGCGCGTCGCCCCGGCTCTCGATGTCGTCGGCAATGTCTCGACCGCCTTCCGTCATCCCACCAACGCCGAGCTGTTCAATTCGACGGCGACGTCATTGCCAAATCCCAATCTGCAGCCCGAGACCGGCGTGACCTATGAAGGCGGCCTTCGCCTCCATATCGCGAAGGCGACCGCGAGCATCACGGGCTTCCACAGCGTCTATCACAACCTCCTGCAAACGCAGTCGGTGACTTATATGGGCGTCTCCACCTACACGCAGAGCCAGAATGTCGGGCGCGCCGAGATCGACGGCGTCGAGTTCGAAGGACGCTGGCAGGCGACGCCGGAGCTCAATCTCTTCGGCAATTTCACCGTGCTGGAAGGCACGAACACGACGACCGGGCGGCCGCTGCCCAATATCGCGCCCTTCCGCGCGCGCTTCGGCGCGCAGGTCGCGCCGCCCGGCGCCGGCTATTCGCTGCAAGCCGTCCTCAACGCCGCGGCCGCCAAGACCCGTATCGACACGACGCAGGAATATGCGACGTCCGGCTATGTCACATTGAATCTCTATTCGAGCTTCGATCTCGGCGTGCTGGTCTCGCCGCGGCTCGGCGACACGCGACTCGCCATCGGGCTCGAAAACGTCTTCAACACGGCCTATGTGGACGCTGCGACTTTCGCCAACATCTCCTACGGCCGCAGCGTCACGAATCCATTGCACGAGCCCGGACGCAATTTCATGATCAAGCTCACGCATGAATTCTGAAAGAAGCGCGGATGGAACGAAAAAAGGCGGCTCTTCGGACCCGCCTTCTTTTTTGTCTCCGAGTCGATCAAAGAGCCGCGCGCGCGGCCACGTCATAGGCCTCTTCCGCCGGCAGGCTCATCAGGCGGTCGGCCATATCCTGCTTCAGCCATTCGAGCCGCTCTCTTTCCTGCGGCGTCGCAGCGCCGCGGCGCGAGAGCTCGATGAATTCGGCGCGCACCACGCCTTCGCGCAAGGTCACATCGACGCTCGCGTCGCGGTAGGAGAAGCGAAAAAAATAGCGCCCGCGCGGGCTCTCGACCACATCCGGCCCGCCGAGATCGAGATCGACCATATAGCGTCCGCCGGTGAAGGCGCGGGTCGTCATTTCGATCGCGTCGCGGCCGCCAGGGCCCGGAAAAGCGGTGGCGATCGTCAGCTCGTAGCGCTCCGGCCGACCGTCGGCGCATAGCAGCGGGAAGGCGCGCTGCATGGCCTTGAAGCCATGCGCCGCGCCGCCGATGAAGCTGCGGCCATGATATTTTAGAATATCCGCGAAGGAGATCGCGATCGGCTCTCCGTGATCCAGCACCGTCAACGAATCGTCGGTCATGTTTTTTAGAACTCCTCCTTCAGCCAGGGCAGAAAGCCATCGAGAAATCGCGTCGCCGCCGGCATGAAATGCGATCCGTGGTGATAGAAAGGGTCGAGACTCGTCACCAGCATGCGGCCCTTCGTCGTCGCCTCGTCGATATAGAGAACCGAGCGTCCCTCGGCGTCGTCTATGAGCGAATGCGCGCCGTTCGGAGGCGCGAAGACGCCATGCAGATGCCAGGCGATGTCATTCGCGCCGATGCGCGCGAACAGCGGATGCTCAGGATCTGCGATCGACAGGCCGAGGCTCGCGCCCGGCTCGAGCCACCACCACCAATTGGTCGGAACGCCGGTGAAGCGGATCGACGGCAGCCATAGATGCTGATCCGTCTCGCCCATGGCGACGACGGCGCCGCCGGAATCGAGATAGTCCGAAAGGAGCGCGCAATGCGGCGCAAGCCGGCTCGCGGGCGTTCGGCAAGGCGCGAGCACGATGTCGAAGCGCGAAAGATCAATGTCGCCGAGCTCCTCCGGCCGCGCGAGCGCGTCGAAGAGAGACGCATAGCGCGGCGCTTCCAGCGCTTCACAGTGATAAGCCGCGCCCGAATGAATGGCGAGAATGCGATTCATGTCGTCGCTCCCGAGCACCAAGCGACGATGCGCTCGGCGAGCGCGACATTGACGGAAGCATCGTCGCAGACGGTCCAGAGATCATTGCCCGCGTGCATCAGAATTGCGCCGCCCCCGGGCCGCTCCCAAATCCAATCGATCGGCGACGCGCCCGGGCCGAGGCCCGTGAGCGCACGGCCGCCCGGCGGAATCGGCGCGTGTCCGCGGCCGTAGAAGCCGGCGACGCCGCGCCGCGTCTCCAGCCGCGCACGATCGACGCCGTCGAAGACGAAATGCTCGCCGAGCGCGGCCAGCGCGAAATCGGCGCGGCGGCCTGCGCCGAGCGGAACGAAAGACGCGAGCTGCGGCAGAAACGGCCGCGCGAGATGGCCCATGAAGGCGAGCCGTCCGCCGCGATCGAAAAAGGCTTCGAGCGCCGCCGAACGGCGCACGAAATCCACCTGATCGAGATGCATCGTCGTGACGACGCCCCGCGCCGCCGCGAGACGCGCATCGGCGAGTTCCGTCTGCCGCACGATGGCCAGCGCGCAGGCCGCGAGCGGCGCGGCGAAAGCCTTGGACGGCGGCCCGTCGCCGCTCAGCACGAGCAGAATCTCGCGATCGGCCACAGTCGTCACGGCCCGGCTCCCGCGAACAAAGGAACGACCGTCTCGATCGGCGCGCAGCCGTCATTGTCGACCGTGACGCGCCGCACCGGCAATCCATAGAGACGCATGAGATCGGCTTCGTTCAAAACGGCGCGCGTCGGGCCGATCGAATGTTCCGATGGTCCCAGCATGAGCAGCGCGTCGTCGGCGACGCTCAGCGCATGCTGCGGCAAATGCGTCGAGAACAATATGGCGTGACGCCCCTGGCGTTTCACCTCGCGCAGCACTGTGAGCAGACGATTCTGATTGGCGAGATCGAGCGCCGACGCCGGCTCGTCGAGAACCAGCGCCGGCGAGCCCGTGGCGAGCGCGCGGGCGAGCAGCACGATCTGCCGCTCGCCGCCGGAGAGCCTGTCGAACGGCCGCTCGGCGAAGTCGCGCGCGCCGACGAGCTCCAGCGCCTCGACCGCGGCGCGATAGTCGGCGGCCCCGGGCGCGCCGAACAGGCCGAGGCCGCGCGCTCGGCCCATGACGACGACATCGAGAGCGCGATAGGGAATATCGGCGCCGATCGATTGCGACACATAGCCGATGACGCGCGGCGCGACGCGGCGGCCGGCGGCGAGCGGAACGAGCCCGGCGAGGGCCTTGATGAGCGTCGTCTTGCCGCGGCCGTTCGGACCCAGAACGGCGAGAATGCGGCCCGCCTCGAGCATGAAGGAGATGTCGGTGAAGATCCACCGCCGGCCGCGCTGCGCGCCGGCCTTGTCGAGGCCGATCATGTGGCGAGCTCCTTGCGACGCGTCTGCCGCAGCAGAGCGGCGAAGGCCGGCGCGCCGATCAGCGCGGTGATGACGCCGAGCGGTATCTCGGCCGCGGTCGCGCTACGCGCGAGACTGTCGACGAGCAGCAGATAGGACGCGCCGAGCGCGGCGGAGACCGGCAGCAGCGCCCGCTGATCCGCGCCGACCACGAGACGCGCGGCATGCGGCACGACCAGCCCCACCCAGCCGACGACGCCGGCGACGGCGACCGCCGCGCCCTCTATGAGCGCGACGGCGGCGAAGACGAGCCAACGGTCGCGCTCGACCGGCAGGCCGAGCGCGCGCGCCTCCTCCTCGCCGAGCGAGAGCACATTGATACGAAAGCGCATGAGCCAGAGCGCCGTCATTCCGACGAGGACGCCGGGCGCCGCGACGCCGAGGCGCGCCCAGGTCGCCGCGGAGAAGCTGCCCATCAGCCAGAAGACGATGGCCGGCAACGAGCTGTTAGGATCGGCGAGAAATTGCAGCAATGAGACGAGCGCGGCGAACAAGGCGCCGACGACGACGCCGGTCAGCACCAGCATCACCGTATCGCTGCGGCCCTCGACGCGCGCCAGCGCGCCGACCAGAGCGAGCGCGAAGGCGCCGGAAGCGAAAGCTGCGCCGATGAGCGCGAGGCCGCTGAAGCCGAGCGCGATCGCGAGCGCGCCGCCGAAGGCCGCGCCGGGCGACACGCCGAGGATTTGCGGCGCCACCAGCGGATTGCGGAACACGCCCTGCAGCGCTGCGCCGCTCACGGCGAGCCCCGCGCCGCACAGAGCGGCGAGCAGAACGCGCGGCGCCCGCACCAGCAGAACGATGCGCTCGTCCATCGCGCTCCAATCCGCAGCGGAACTCGAGACGCGCGACAGCAATATTGCGATCGCCTTTTGCGGCGCGATCTGGAAACGTCCGACGCAGAGCGCCGTCAGCGCGGCGACGAGAAGCAGCATGACGACGGCGAGCGCTCCCGCCCAGACCGGAAGCGCGCGCTTTTGCGGCGTATCGCCGCTCGCGGTCGCGAGCAGGCTCATTTCGACGCGCTCGCGGCAAAGCGATCGTAAAAGCGCGCGTCGCCATTGATCGAGAGGCGAAGCACATCGTCCAAATCCGCTTGCGACGGCGTCCGGCCGTAGAGCAAACGATAGGCGCCTACGATCTCGGCGCGCAAATCATAATGGAACAGCTCGGGATAGAGGAGATCGGCGAGCCACATCCAGGTCAACGGACTCTCCTGGCTGGGCGGGTCCCAGCGATAACCGCCGATCGGCATTTTATAGACGCGCCGCTCGCGCGCGGCGCGCGTCGCCGACAATATCTCGTCGTCATAAACGCGTGCGGGCGTGAGCTTCTCCTCGAAGCCATTGAGCAGAATCACATCCGGGTCCCATTGCGCGATCTGCTCGGCGCTGATCGCGGGCGCGCTCGAAAGACCGTCGGCGGCGTTGCGGGCGCCGACGAGGCGGATGTAGAAATCATAATAGCTGTTCGCGCCCGCCGCCGCGAGACCGCTCGCGGCGCGCTGCAGATAGACGACGTGAAGCCGCCGCGCTTCGGGAATGTCGCGCGCCTTGGTCTCTATGTCCGCGATGGTGGCGGCGCGCCAGGCGATCAGTTCTTTCGCACGCTCCGGCTTGCCGGCGATGTCGGCCATCAGCGTGAGATTCCCGCGCGCCAGCGGCTCCGTTCCATAGCGCAGCAGCGCCGTCCGCAAGCCGGCGTTGCGCAAGGGGCCGACGATGTCGTCGCCACGATCGCCCCATTGCACGACGACCTCTGGATCGAGCAGCGCGAGCGTCTCGACATTGGGCATGAATCCGTCTGCGCCGACGCCGGCGACCGACGCGTCTATGGCGCGCGCCTGCGGAAACATGCGTCCGAGCAGACCCTCGTCGATCGCTTTCTTCGAAGAGGGGTGCATTCCGACGAGGCGCTGCGCCGAGCCGTCCACGGCGATGAGAGTGGAGGCGGAGGGCATGGGAATGGTGACGACGCGTCGCGCCGGATGGGGAAGGCAGACCTCCCGCCCCGCGAGATCGGCGAAGCAATCGGCATGCGCGTGCAATGGCGCGCAAGAAGCGGCGAGCAACGCTGCGCCGCCGACAATTCCCACCCGATTCATGCTCACCTCGTAGAAGGCAATGCTCGGAGCCACGCTCGTCGACTCTTCGAAGCGCCGATTGGCCGCACGACAACTGCGGCGTGATCGTTCATTCGCATGCAAAGCTCGTGGAGCCGGCCGTTCGAGTCAATGGCGTCGCGCCGCTTCTGGAAATGTTGCAATGTCCTGGCTCGAAGCAGCCCGCCCGACGCAGAGGCGGACGTGTCATGAAGCGCGAGACGCGACGCCGGCTCGGCCGCTTCCGCAATTCCAGTGACTCGGATCGCTAGGCCGTCAGTATGGCGCCGCCATCGACGACAACGTCCTGCATGACGATATGGCTCGCGAGGTCCGACGCCAGAAAGGCGACGACATTGGCGATCTCCTGCGGCGTCGCGATTTTGCGCGTCGCTTCGCGAGCCGACCAGACGCTGTCCGTCGCTCCGAGCTCTGCGCGGCGCGCCGTTGCGCGCGCGAGCGCCGCAAAGCAGAGCGCCGCGCCGAAAGCGACGATATCGACGCCGGCGCTGGTCGGATCGGCGGCCGCCCACGGCCCGAGCCCCGGCGCCGCCACGGCGACCGCGCTGGTGATGGGAAGCGAGAGAGCGCCGATCGCAGCGACATAGGCGAGCTCGACTCCCGCGCGCGCGGCGCCGCGCAGAAACGCAAAGGCGACAGCCCCGAAGAAGACAGCGTGATAGACCCGCTGTCGCCACGTCTCGAGATCCTCGACATGGCCGTAGAGCCATTTGGTGGAGACGATGGCGAAGGAGAGCCCGCAGACGCATCCCAAACACACGCCGATCGACGCCGCCGCCATGAAGCGCGAGGCCGTCGTCTGCACGACCTGCTCTCCATGGCGGCGCGCGGTCCGCCGACGCGACTCGATCCACAAAAGATTGCCGGAATAAAACAGGAAGGCGCCGGCGAGGCCGAGGAAGAAATAGGCCCAGCGCACGGGATCGCCGCCATAGCTGCCGAAATGCAGCGCGAAGAAAGGCGACACGGCGGCCGTCCAGCCGCTCTGCCTTTCGGGCAGATAGTCGACATTGACGATCTCTCCGGTCTCGCCCCGCAAGACAGCGAATCCGCCGCCGCGCGATAGGAAGCGCGGATCCTCGCCGACAGCGCGCACGAGCGCGCCGCGTGTGCCGGCGTCGCGATATTGCAGGCTCGTGAGCGAGAACTCTGGCGACACGGCCGCGACGGCGGCCATCAATTCGGCGACAGCTCTCATCGGCGCCGTCTGCTCGTCGCGCTTCACCCCTGCAAAGGGGCCGGTCGAGCGCATGATCGCCGGCAGCCTGCCATCGTAGACGACATGGTCCAAGGCGTCATAGATCGGCTCGTGCAGGCCGAACACGACCGCCGTCAGCGCGATGACGAGATGGAAGGGGAAGCTCGCGACGCCGACGAGACTATGCGCATCTAGCCACATTCGCTTCAAATTCGCGGTGAGACGCAGCGCGAGAAAATCCTTGGCGAGCGAGGGCAGAACCAGGATGAGGCCGGAGACGAGCGCGACGGCGTAGATAGCGCTCACGACGCCCATCACCGTCGTTCCAGTTTCGCGATCGAGAGGAAGACCAGCGGTGCGATGGATCGCATCGACGAATCCGCCGACGCCAAAAACATTCGAGCGTTCGATGCGCAATTCGCCATCCGCTCCGAGCGTCGCCGACCAGACGACATCGTCATTGCGGCTCTTGCGCCAAGTCAAACGGGCCGGCTCGCCGACCGTCGCGAGATGGAGCGTGAAGTCCTTGGCCGCCTCTGGTCGCGCCGCCAATGTCTTCTCGATGAGACGATCGGCGTTCTCGGTCGAAATGGAGCCGCCGATCGGCGGCGAGGCCCAATGAGCGAGCGGCTCCTCGAAGACGGTGAGCGCGCCCGCGTAGAAGCAGACGAACAGCAGCATGCCGGCCACGAGCCCGGTCCATGTGTGAACGCTCTTGTAGAGCCGCAGGATCTCGCTGCGCATGTCTCGTCCTCAGTGCAGAAGCCGCCGACAGAGATAGAGGCCGCCGAAAGCGAGAAGATTGGCGCCGCCGAGCCACAAAAAAGCGGCGCGACCGCTGCGGAAGAGAAAGACGAGGCTCGCGACGCCAAGCCAGATCGGCGCGACGAGCCACATCACGAACTGATATTTATTGCGCGCCTCGAGGCCGCCGGGACCGGCGACGGCGAACAGCCCGGCGAATGCGATCGCCAATGTGAAGCCGAGGACCGAGCCGGCGAGGCTCTTGCTCAGCCAATCAGGACGATGCTCGGCCACGGCTATTTTCTCCCTTTGAGACCCACGAGGCTCGACCATGCGATCAGCAGCGGCATCAGCGCGGCGACCGCCGTGAAGAACGCCGTCGACGCCTCGAGCCGAATTCGCCAGACCATCCAGGCGGCGAGAAGAAAGGCGGCGGCGAAAAGGCCGGGCCGTCTCCCGCGAGCGCGCGTCAGCAATTGCCGCGGCGACGCGACATAGAGGCAGGCGGCGCCTGCGACGACGAGAGCCAGAGCCGCCGAATGAATGAACGCCGCCGCCATTTTTCATCCCTCAAAAATCGACGGTCGCGGAAAGGAGAACCGTTCGCGGCGCGCTCAAAATGACGATGCCGTCGGCGAAATAGGACCCGGCCCAATAATTGTGATCGAGGAGATTATTCGCTTTGGCGCGGAAGGTGACCTTCTTGTCGAGGAGCTGCGTCGAATAGCGGAGGCCCGCGTCGACACGCGCCCATTCGGGAATTTTTTGCGTATTGGCCGAGTTGACGAATTGCGCGCTCGTGTAGACGACGCGTCCTTCGAGCGTCAGGCCTGGAACGAAGGGCGTGTCCCATTCGCCGCCGAGATTGACCTGCCATTTCGGCGTTCCATAGGCGGTCTTGCCGTCGAGCTGCCCATTCGCCGTCTTGGTGAGCACGCCGATCGTGTAGGCCGCGCCGCCGAGGATGCGCACGCCTTCGACGATCTCGCCGAACACGTTCCATTCGACGCCCTGATTGCGCTGGCGTCCGTCGGAATTGTAGACATTGCCGCTCTTGATGAGGCTCGGCTTCTCGATCTCGTAGAAGCTCAGCGTGTTGGCGATCTGTCCCGCGTCCCATTTGACGCCCGTCTCGATCTGCCGCGACTTATAGGGCGGAAATATCTGATTATAATTCGCGGCCGCCGTGTCGGTGACGCGGTCGCCCTGGGTCAGACCCTCGATGTAATTGGCGTAGAGCGACATGGGCATCGGCAAAGGCTTGATGATGAGGCCGAAAGCGGGCGTCACCGCGCTCTCGTCGTAATAATTCGTCTCGGCGCCCGTCGTCGTATTGTAGCTCTTCGTCTGAACCCGCTGCGCGCGGAGGCCGAGAATGAGCTGCGCCCGATCGTCGAAAGCGGAGAGCGTATCGGCGAGAGCGATGCTCGAGAGCGTCGTATCTGTGGACTTCGGCGCTTCTCCCGGATCGCGCGCGATGAGCGGCGTGACGGGAAAGTAGATGCTCGACACATAGGCCGAGCTGCGCTGAAAGGCCGAGCCTATCTTCGATTCGAGATTGGCCGCGCTCAAAGACAATCGATGGCCGATGTCGAAAGTGTGGAAGTCGGCGCGCAAGCCGCCTTGAAACGAAATCGTGTCTGTATAGCCGCGCAGATCGATCGACGTTCCGCTGTAGCGGCCGAGGACATTGACATTGGTCGCGACGGTCGAGTTCGTCAGGCCGTTGAAGCGGGCGTCGATCGCGCCTGCGCTCGCGAACAGAGTGACATTGTCGGCGAGATCATATTCCACGCGCCCCATGGCGCCGGAATTGTTCATTCGGCCGGAGAGACCGCGGAAAATATTATTGCTCGAGTCCGGCGCGGCCGCGACGCCGGTTCCGGTGAAGCTCGCCATCATCGGCACGCCGCCGCGGGCGATCTCCTGGTTGAAATAGGCGTCGAGCGCGATGCGCAGCTTCTCGCCGCGATAGTCGAGCGCGAGCGCCTCGAGCCCGCGTTCACGCGATTGGTAATCGAGCGTCGTATCGCCGCCGCGATAGGCGCCGTTGAAGCGAACGCCGAAGGCGTTGTCCTGACCGAAACGCCGGCCGACGTCGATATGCGTTCCGAATTGCGAGTTCGATGTATAATCGCCGGTGACACTCGTCACGGGCGTGTCGCCGGCCTGCTTGGTGACGAGATTGATCGATCCGCCGACGGCGCCATAGGGAGCCATGCCGCTCAACAGCGCAGCCGGTCCCTTCAGCACCTCGACTCGCTCCAGAAACTCCGTCGGCACGCGGCCATCCGGCGCGACGCCATAAAGTCCATTGAGCGCTGTCTCGCTGACGAGGACCGAAAAGCCACGAATGCGGAAATTCTCGCGAACCTGACCGGAAGAGACGGTGAAGCGCACGGAAGGATCATTCTCGAGCACGTCGGAGAGCGTGCGCGCCTGCTGGTTCTCGATGAGCTTCGAAGTGTAGCTCGTCATATTGAAGGGCGTATCGAGAAAATCGCGATTGCCGAGCATGCCGAGACGCGCGCCGCGCGCGGCCTGGCCTCCCGCATATTCCCTCGGCAGATTGCCGAGCTCGGCCCGCGCGGGCGCAGCGAAAAGCGAAGGCGCGGTCGATGGTCTCGCGGCGACGGACGGCGAAGGCGCATGCCTCCGCGCCGGCGCCGTCGCAGCGCGTGCGCGCGTCTGCGCGACGCGCGCCGCAGCTGCGCTCTGGCGAACGACAGGCCGCGGCTTCTCTTTGGGCGCATCGACCGCTACGGCTGGCAAGGAGGTCACGGGCTCTGCATGCGCAGCCGCGTCGGCGCCGAGACAAAGCATCGCTGCTGCGCTCAGGAGCTTCGCCTGATGGCTTCTTTTTTCTGAGCCCGTTTTCGATCCGGCGCGCTCTAGTATATCGCCAGCGCATGTTATTGTCATTTGTCATCTTCTATATTCGAGTGACGTTATTTGTAGGAACTCTATGTAAATGTATAATTACGGTCAATAATCTGAGCGGTCATTTGGATGCATTGTAATAAATGGATAATATTATGTATTTTCATACATTTGGCTTGTCTGCTCGGGTCACAATTTCGATGTTTGGAATTGTTACACTTATAATCTAGCCGCATTGCGCGCCGCGCTCGACAGACGCCGCCGACGGCGGATCCGGGGCGCGCGTCTCGGCCGCCCGTTCGAGGCCAACGGCGTTCGCGAACCTCTGAACCGCGCGCAAATTCAATCGCTGTATGACGCTCGGATCGCGCAACAAATATGATAAAGAGAGCTCGCAGGCGCAAAATCCACTTTGGCGGAGCCATAGGCGTCGAACTCGTCGATCCAGCTTCCCGACACGGCGGGTTCGAGGAATCGAGCGCGCATCGCATCCAGAAAATCGCTCGCCATCGGACCATCGCATCTCCGATATTTCGACCGCATTACATGGGCGGCCTTTGCAGCCTCGGCATAGAACCAGAGCCGAGTCGAGCGATCCGCGGCTCCGCCGACCGTCGCGCGAGCGTAAATTCGGCCATCTGCGCCGACGCCGCTGCGAAGCGCGGTTTCCCATAGCCGCGCCACGGTCGGCGTCTGATTGAAATGTCGAAGCTCCTCGTTTTGCTCGAGCAACCATATCCACTCGAAATGATGACCAGGCTCGAACGGAAAATGCGGGCCGTCGAGAGGACGCCAAATTTCATCGAAAAATTCGACGAGAATGGACTCTTCAGCCTGAACGAATCGACTGAAGAAAATGTCTCGCACCGCAATGGCTCGTTCCAGATACGCGGAGCGCTTCGTCGCATCGAAGAGTGAGAGCAATGCTTCGAACAAATGCATATGCGAGTTCTGACGGCGCGGGCTATCGCTCGCCGGAAGAGTCTCGACATAGCCGCCATGCTCGGAAGCCATGTCGCGATCCAGAAAGCTCAGCGTCGCATCGGCGAGCGCGATATAAGTGGAATCGCGCGTCGTCTCATATGCCTTCGCGAGAGCGAGCAGAATGAATGCATGTGTATAGAGATCACGACGACCATCGACGACGGCGCCGTCGCGCGCCACGGAAAAGGCCCAGCCGCGAGCGCCGTCGGCTTCATAATAGCGTTCGATCATCGTCGCGCCCGCGCGCGCGACCAGCTCTGCTCCCTCCGCGAACCAGCCTGTTCGATGCGCAACGCTGTAAGTGTAAATCTGACGCGCTTGCACCATGGCTCGCCTGGGCGTCTCAAGCAGCGGCGCGCCTGTGAGCGAAAGACGTTCGACGAATGAGCTCGTGCGCTCATCCCAGCCATTCGAAGCCCACAACGGAAGCGCTTTCTCTTTCAGCCACGCACGGATCGAGCTCGGCTCTTCGGCGCCAGTCATATCGTATCCTTTGAGAGTGCGTGTTCGAAGGCAAGGAGGTCGCGCAGCCGCGACGCCTCAGCGTAAGCCGATTGAACCACAGGTCGACGCCGGCTCGATGCAAGTCCGTTCACGGGCGGCGACCTCATCGGCATGCCTCGAAAGCGATATCGCGAGCCGCTTCCGTCGAAGTCCTGTCATCATGAGCGCGCGCGAGCGCAAAGAGCCGCTATCCGCTCGATCTCCCATCGGATCGATGCATAGAGATCGCCGCCCGAAAACAAGCGCCCACGAATTCCTGCGCGCCGCGCCGCCTCCATGTCGATTTCCTTGTCGCCGACGAGAAGGCTCGCACCCATGTCGATCGGCCACTCGGAAGACGCCCGCAAAATCATGCCGGGATTGGGCTTCCGATCGGGATGATCAGTATGTCGCCATTCAGCGTCGACGGCGTCCGGGTGGTAGGGACAGAAATAGAATGCGTCGATATGAGCCCCCGCCGCAGCGAGTTGCGCGGACATAGCGGCGTGAAATCTGTCGATATCCGCTTCGCGAAACAGCCCGCGCGCAACTCCGGCTTGATTGCTGACCACGAAGGCGAAAGCTCCCGACTCGTTCACGCATCTGATCGCTTCGACGGCCCCCGGAATCCACTCCAAGTCCTCGACGCGATGGCAATAGCCCGCATCGCGATTCAGCACGCCGTCACGGTCGAAAAAAACCGCGGGTCGGCGCCTGTTGCCAAGATCTCTACGCGCTTGGTCGAGCGATTCCGGCGTTCCGATATCGATAAAATATCCTTCGAGCTCCTCCCCGAGAATAGCGCGGGTCGCGGCGAGCCGCGGATAAACGTCCGACTCGATCGAGCAGGGCTCGCTCTCGACAAACGTCAATATCTGTCGCCGAAACACGCCCACTCCGGCATTGATCGACGCCGGTCCCGAGCCTTGCTCTTTTTCATGAAAGGCGACGACATAGCCATCTTGCAATTTCACGCTGCCGTAGCGCGTTGCGTCGGACTCTCGTCGCAGCGCGAGCACGCCGAGAACATCCGGCCTCTTCTCCAGGCCGGCCGACAGGCGCCGGAGATTGATGTCGAATAGCGTATCGCCATTCGCCAACAGAAATACAGGATCGAGCAAGTGCGCGGCATTTTTCAAAGCGCCCGCCGTTCCCGCCGGCGCAGATTCGACCACGATTCGCACGGACGCGCCGCGAATGGAACGTCCTTGGTAGCGCTCGAGGACGCTGTCGTGCAAATGTCCAGCGAGCAGAAGAATGTCATCGAAGCCGTGGCGAATGATCTCGAGCAGCAATGCATCGAGAAACACAGTGTCCCCGTCGATCGCCATGAGCGGCTTTGGCGTCGTGGATGCGAGCGCGCCGAGCCGCGTTCCTTTGCCGCCGACCAATATCACAGCCTGCCTCGTCGTCATGACCGCATGAACCTCGCATATAGGCGCCGGTCGGCGAATGGAACCGCTCTATCTGAAAAGCGAATACGAATCCCCGCGCTTGTAGACTCTCGCTCGGGCCGCTCTGAAGAACTCCTTCCAGGCGCCGGCAAATACGTCGTGAGAGGGAAGGGTGATCGCCCCAGCCCAATGGGCGAGATAGATTTCCTTGCCTTCTGGATCGAGCGGCTTACCGTTCGAGAAAGTGATCCCCGGAGCCTTATAGTAGTTCTCGTGGGAGGCGTTCTCGACGCAATGAGGCAGCAGCGCCGTCTTCAGCCCTCGCCTATGCACCACGAAATTCATCAGCGGTTGCGCGAACAATTGGCCTCGCTTGCGAACCTCGTGGAAGATGTCGATGTCGGCTCGAATCGTCTCGAGAACGTCGGACAGACTCAGAAAGCGGCTCGACGTAACCCAAAACCCATCATTGAACAGCAGCGCGCCGTCCAAGAACGCGTGCTTCTTTTGGTTCTCGTTGTAAACATAGTCGAAGCTCGGGGACGCGACGATGAATTCTCGCTCGCCGCGTTCGAGGCGACCGAAGACCGTCCGCAAGTCACGAAAAAGGATCACATCGACGTCGACATATGCGACTTCGTCGAGCTCGAGCGCGAGCGCCTGCAGCTTGCGAAGGCGACGCCGATGGGAGTTGAATATTCCAGGATAGAGCTCGTGCGACAGCCGGTCGATTTCCGCGGGCTCGCTTTCGACGATTGTCACGCCATAGACGTCGGCGGCCCGTCTGGTCAGTGAGATATTGTCGTCATAGGGAATGAGATAGAGCGGCAGCGCGGCGTTGGTGTCACGATAGCTTTCCAGAAAGGGAAGCAGCCAGTCGATCACCTTGTCATTGGCGACGATCGCGACTCCATACCGACGCTCGTCGGACGGGGATGAATCGAACCCGGCTCCAGTCATCTATTATCCCATGTCCGTGCAGTCGTCCGTATCGAAGCTTGCGCGTCGCGAGCGACCTATATTTGTTCGAATCGACAGCCCTGCGCAACTCGGAGGCGTCGCCTTTGGCGCATCGGCTACTATCTATATTCGAACCTGAGCGGAAGCATAAAGTCCAGCATATGGCGAAACAGGGACTTTTCTTTGAACGGTCTGTATTTCGATAAAATGTCAATTTCAAATCGAATTCGAAATTATTCGGAAATACCTCTCCTCGGCAAAACCGCTAGGAGGGGCTGGGCGCTGTCGCGAGAAAGGCTTCTTGAACGGCATGTCGCAATTCGGGCGAATAAAAACTCCCAGCTTCGGTCCGTCGGGCCACCGCCGTCGACTCGATGGGAGAACGGTCGCTATCGTTCATCCGGCGTGGTCCTCGTGCGGCTCCTATCGAGTGATCTTCAGCCAGGCCATGGCGTATCGCGCGCTCGGAGCGCGCGTCGTGTCCATAGCCGTGATGGATGCGCCGACGGCCGACGCGCCGCATGGAGAGCGATGGCCGCGGTACATCGCCGAGAGCGCCGATTTGCCTGTCGACAAGCGCTATTTTTCCGGCCCTCCGACACGCAGCTGGACGAGCTTCTCCTTGCTCAAAAACGGGTGGTGGCCGCTGATCCATGGCGATCAGGCGTCGTGGCTCATCGAGCTTTGCAAGCGCGCCCCTTTGCCGGAAGGGATCGGCGACGAGAGGATCGATCTCGTCCACGCCAATCACTTTTTCACGCTCCCTTTGGTGCGTCGCATGCTTCGAAACCGTCGAGCGCCCGTGGTCCTGGAAACCCATGACGTCCAGGCGGCGCAATTCATATTGCGCAATCGTGACGGCTTCTTCGTGCCTCCATATGTCGGTTTCTCGGATCTTCTCGCGATCGAGCTCGAGTGGATGCAGAAGGCGGACTATTGCGCGCATCTCAATCGTGAGGAGCACGACACCTTCCAACGACTGCTCCCGAAAAAACGCCATGCGCTCATATATCCGGCTGTGCCGCCAGCGCGACCGTCGCGCGGAGGCGACAGGATTTTGACGGTCGCCAGCGGGCACTACCCGAACTATCTCGGAATCAAATGGCTGCTGGAGGAGGTGCTTCCTCTCGCGCCCGGCGTTTCGATCGACATCGTCGGGGACGTCGACGAAGCGGTGAGAAAGCGCGACAAATCACTTTTCGACGCTCATCGACATCTATTTCGAGGGCGCGTCCCGCAGATCGAGTCGGCATACGAGCGAGCCGGCTGCGTGCTGCTCCCGACCTTGGAGGGATACGGGCTTTCGATCAGAACGGCGGAAGCGCTATCCAGCGGCGCTCCGCTGATCGCGACGCCGCTCGCGTTTCGGGGCCTGGACGCCGGCGTGCAAAGGCTTCGCAATGTCACGGTAGCGACGGACGCCCCGAGCTTCGCAGCAGCGCTACGCGCCGCTCACGCGCGCATCGAGGATGGCGTCGGGACGACGGACAGCCGCACGAGCGACACGCGGCAATTCTTCGACACGGTATTCGGCTTCGACGTCTATGTCGACGCGCTCGCGGAGATCTCTGCAATGATGTTGACCGCATGAACGAGCCAGCTTTCCGACCCCGCACGAGCCCCTCGGCGCTTTTCGGCAAGGAGGTGGCGATCGTGCATCCTGCATGGCATTCTTGTGGGAGCTATCAGTCCATCCTCGGTCAAGTCGAGGCGTATCGCGCGATGGGCGCGAATGTGTCGATGGTCGCCGTCAGCACCGATCCCGGATTCACTCCAGAACGTTCTTGGATCTGGCGATCATATATCGAATCGACGCCCGAGCTCGATCGCGACGCGCGCTTCTACGCCGGAGCGCCGTTGAGCGCTCTTTTCCATCCGAGCTTTCTTCGTAACGCCGTTTGGCCCTATGCGCACGGCAATCAAGCGATTATTCGCAAGGCTCTCGCCGAGCGATCACGGCTTTCGGAGAGGCTCGACAGCCTGTCCTTCGACATGGTTCACTGCAATCATTTCTTTCTGATGCCCGTCGCCGAACGTCTCGCGAGAGGCGGCTCGCCTATCCTTCTAGACAGCCATGATCTGCAAGCCCGTCAGTTCATGCTCATGAACCAGAAGATTCCGTGGCTGCGCCCGCATGCGAGCTACGAGGCGATGCTCGCGGTCGAGCTTGAGAGCATGCGAGGAGCCGATCTGCTCTTGCATGTGAACATCGAGGAGCATGAGGTATTTTCAGAACTTTTGCCCGAGAAGCGTCATGCTTTGCTCTATCCGGCGGGGCCGGAGGCGCCTCGCGGGCCAGGCGGCGACGACATAGTCGTCGTGGCGAGCAACAACACGGCCAATGTCGAAAGCGTCGTGTGGTTCCTTCGGGAAGTCGCGCCGAAGGCGCCGGACATCGATATCAAGATCGTCGGCAACATAGATGCTGGAGTGCGCTCGGCGGCGCCGGAGGAATATAGGCGCTATCGTGATTGGTTCGTCGGACGAGTGGATGATGTGCGGCGCGTATATGAGAATGCGCGACTCGTCTTGCTTCCGATGGTCAATGGCTTTGGCCTTTCGATCAAGACGCTGGAGGCGATGGCGAGCGGCTTGCCGTTGATTGCGACATCCGCCGCTCTGCGTGGCATGCAAGACGACGCGTTGGCTCTACGAGACGTGACGATCGCCGATGATCCAGAATCGTTCGCGCGCGCGCTGAATCGAAAAGCTCGCGAGCCTCGTCGGACGGAAGCGCAGCGGCGAACGAGCGGCGTGAGAGCCTATTTCGATGCTCATTTTTCACAAGCTGTCTATCGCCGCAACCTCGAGGCGTTGGTCGAATCGCTTCTAGAGAACGGACGTCGGCCATGAAGTCGTTCAGCCTCGGCGCGGACGCCGTTCCACGCGGAACGCGAGTTGGCGGTCTCGCAGCGGGCGCGACGATTCGCTCCCGGGCGCCCTTGCGCCTGGGCTTTGGCGGCGGCGGCACCGACCTTTCGCCTTTTTGCGACCTGCACGGCGGCGCAGTGTTGAATTGCACCATCGATCGTTACGCATATTGCTATTTGAGCGCGCGCGACGATATGAAGCTGGTGCTGGACGCTCGTGATAGAGGCGTTGTCGAGACCCACGCATTCGGGGAGCCGATCGATTGCTCCGGCAAGCTACGGCTGCATCGAGGCGTATATAATCGGTTTCTGCAGGACGGCTTCCTGTCACGATCTCGCGGCGTCACGATCGTGACGACGACTGATGCGCTCGCGGGATCGGGGTTGGGAACGTCGTCGGCCCTCGTTGTCGCCATTTGCGAAGCGATGCGGGAATATGCCGATGCGCCTTTCGGATTGTATGAGCTGGCGCATCTGGCCTTCGAGATCGAGCGTCGGCAGCTTCGACTGGCGGGCGGCAAGCAGGATCAGTATTCGGCGGCGTTCGGCGGCGTCAATTTCGTCGAGTTTTTCTCGCAAGATCGTGTGATCGTCAATCCGCTCCGCGTTCACAGGAATATTCTGCTCGAGCTCGAAGCGGCGCTCGTCATTTGCTTCACCGGGCTGTCTCGCGAATCGGACACGATCATCCAAGCGCAGATCAACCGGTTGAACTCGAATGACGAGGACGTCATCGCAGCGATGATGGCTATGAAGGCGGCGGCTTACGAGATGAAGGCCGCGCTGCTCGCCGGAGATTTGTTCGCTTTCGGAGATATGTTGAATCGGTCTTGGCGCTTCAAGAAGAGCACGGCGGCGACCATTTCCAATGATCGTGTCGAGCGGCTCTTGCAAGTCGGGCTCGCGGCCGGCGCCTTCGCCTGCAAGGTGTCGGGAGCGGGCGGCGGCGGCTTCCTCATGTTCATGACGGAACCCGAGAGCAAAACGGCCGTCATGCACGCCCTGAACGCCGCGGGCGGGGAGGCGACGCCGGTGCGACTGACTGGCGAAGGAGTGGAAGTCTGGACACGCCCCTGAAGCGGGGCAAGCTCGGCGGCTAATAGCGTTTCATGCTTTCGAGCTTCTAACGCGCGCCGCGCGCGTCTGCTGGCGGCGCAAAGGCGCTAGATGGGAAGGCGATCCGGGCGATGAGGCCATTCGGCTCGCGTTGGCGCAGCTCGATCTGCCCTTGATGAGCTTCGACAATTTCTTTGACGATAGAGAGCCCGAGGCCCACGCTTCCCGATCGGGACGAGCGCGAGGCGTCGAGTCGAACGAAAGGTTGGAGAACATCCTCGATACGATGCATGGGCACGCCGGGGCCGTCGTCGGCGACATCGATGACGACGCGGTCGCTCTCGACCGATGCGGAAACAATGACCCGGCCGCCGAAATGAAGGCCGTTGTCGATCAAATTGGTCACGGCGCGGTGGATCGCATTCGGCCGACAAAAGAAGGGAATTCCTTCGCGGCCTTCATATTGAATATTCGCTCCGGTCTCTTCGAATTCGTCGCATAGAGTCGAAAGGAGCGCGCCCAGATCGAGCCATTCCTTTTCTTCCTCGTGGAAGGCGCCGCTGAGAAACGAGACGGCGGATGTCACCATCGAATGCATCAAATCGATGTCACGCAGAAGCTTGGCTGTGACGTTCTCCGCCTGTCCCGCTTGAAGCTGCAGGCGCATGCGCGTGAGCGGTGTCCTGAGGTCGTGGCTCACCGCCGCGAGCACGCGCGTGCGTTCGCGTAGCGACCGCGTGATGCGCTCCTGCATGAGATTGAACGCCCGCGCCACACGTCTTATCTCGATCGGCCCTTCTTCGTCGATCGACTCCATGACGATGTCGCGACCGAAAGCGTCCGCCTTGTGCGCCAGTCGACGCAAGGGGCCGGTTACTCGCCACACCGCCCAGCCGGACATTGCCGCCACGGCCACGCAGAGGAATGAGAGGGCGCTCATGAGCGGAAGGGTCAATTTAAAAAACTGGTCGGCTTTCGGATCGCCGGTCAGAACCTCGAGCATTCTCCCCTCCAACGGCAGCAAAACTTGAATATCTGTCGCCGGAACGTCGGAGCCGCAGGATCGAACCGTGAATGTCCCCATGACGTCGCCGAATTTCGATTGCAGAGCCGATCGAAGCTTCTGCGCGTCTTGGCCGAGGCCATCGCAGGGCCGCGGCGTTTGCGTCATCTCGATGGAGAAGTCGCTTCGTCGGGCGCCTGCGGCGATAGCGGCGCGCGCATCGTCCGGCGCGCTGCGCATCGTCTCGACGAAAGTGGCGATGCGATAAGCGGTCGGCCATGGCCATGGCGGCGGCGGCGGCGTCGGATCGAAGATCGAGAGCAGAAGGATAAAGAGAAGGATGGTCGTCGCCGAGGACAAGGCGATGATGGAAGCGATCTGGCCGAGCGTCGTCGCAAAGAAGCGCCGCATCATTCGATCGAAACCTCGGGCTGAAAGGCGTAGCCGTCCGTGCGAATGGTGCGGATGACCTCGACGACCGAATCATCATGCGCCAGCTTGCGCCTCAGGCGACTTACAAGAAGATCGACGGATCGCGGCGCTATGGCGAAACCCTCGCCACGCGAAAGATTGATCAGCTCTTCTCGTGAAAGGACGCGGGACGCGTTCTTGCAGAAAACCAGCAGCAGATCGGCTTCGGCGCCGGTCAGAGGCACGCGCAATCCTGCGGGAGAGCGCAGAAAACGCCGCTGCGGATAGAAAGCGAAGCCCGAAAAGCGCAGAACGAATTCCGCGCCCACAGCGCGAGGCCCTTCGGCGCTCAACGAAGGTCGCCGGAGCACGGCGCGAATTCGTGCGAGCAGCTCGCGAAGATCGAAGGGCTTGCTGACATAATCGTCAGCCCCGAGCTCCAAGCCGACGACTTTGTCCACCGGCTCGTTGAGCGCAGTCAGCATAATGATGCGCGGCCCCTCCGTCGACCTCAGACTACGGCAGAGCTCAAATCCATCCATGCCGGGAAGCATGACGTCGAGGAGCACGAGATCCACATCGCCGCCCGACAGAATTGGTTTTGCTTTCTCCGCACTGTCGCACACCGAGGCGACGAAGCCCTTCTCTTCGAGAAAGGCTTTCAGCAGATCGCGTATGTCGAGGTCGTCTTCGACGATGAGTATGTGGCTTTTGTTCAACGGTTCATTGCACTCCTGGAATCATGCGTCCTCGAGGAGCCGCCGCATCGGGATAGGCGCTATTTCATCGAACGGCAATGCTCCAGCATGTGTCGATTATGACACATTGCTTTAAGATATAAAAATGACGTTCGCTTGATTGAGACCTGCGGCTGCTCGGCTTCTTACGTCGCCGATGACGAGAGTCGCAGCGACGTGCGGAGAGGCCACGTCGGCTTCAATGTAGAAGGCGCTTCGATGTCGGCCAATCGTCGGGTCGGACGCATGCCGGAAAAGCCCAAAGAAGACCTCTGGAACGACGTCACAAAAATATTGGTAATGGCTGGGAAAGGGGGTGGACATTTCATGAGGATCGGGCGGCCAGCGCCGCGCTCCAAATTTCGCGCGCAGCGGCTCTAAATTTGCTCAGCGCGAATCGCCCCTTCCTCGTGCGATGCACGAGGCGGCAAAATTCGCGCGGCCCGTCGCGCCGCCGCCGGGGACGCGGTCGTTCGCCCCGGAGCGTCGCGGCGGCGTCGCACGAGCGCCGAATACGCGCTAATCGAATTTCTTCGCGCCCAGCGTGTACCAAAATCCGCCGACGGCCGCCGGGGACACGAACAAGAGCCTCAGATTGTCGGGCGCCGATTGGAACAACGCCACGGCTTCGGCGCAGGAGCTTCGGAGCGCGGGACATTTCGTCTCCACTCCGGCGCTCTTGTCGCACGCCTCCAGATGAATAGTCTCGCCGGGCACAGAGCACTTCAGGATGACGATTTTCGCGGCGCCGGAAGGCGTGTCGGCTATGCCGCTCGAAGAAAGAAGACATAGGAGGCCGAGCGCGGCCAAGCCGCGCATACCGATACGAACACCAATCATTTTTGCCCTCTGGCGCGAAATTCGGGACGCGACGCCGCCCCGGCGGGCAGCTTAGAAAAGTGTCGCGACGTCGACAACGGCTTTTTTGTCCGACCCTGCGGCGACACGACCGGTGATTTGCGCCTCGCGCTTTAGCCGCTATCTTGCCGCCGGTCTCACGAGAAATGGGCGCGGTCGCATGTGGCGAGATCGACTTGACGCATTCTGGGATGGACGACGCGGCTTCGCCATTCTCTTTTGCGATGACGAGGAGAGCGGCGCGCCGACCCTGCGGCCGGATATAATCGTTCTTTCGGCGCCCGATCCCGAATTCGCCGGCGCGACGCTGCTCGACCGGCTCGACGCGCGGCGGCTTCGCGGCGGTTATTGCGTGCTCGAGCTGCCGCCAGATCATTCGCATGTCAGCCTGCGCGCGCCGGACGGCGCGGAGCTGCGCGTCGCGCTGCGGGGCGCCGACGCCCCCTTCGCCGGCGGCGAGATGCGTCTGCTGCTCATCGACGCGCCGGAGACGGCGGGCGACGAGCCGGCGTCCTTCCGCGCCGTCTCGGCTCCGGCGCGCGGCGACGTCGAGCGCGCCACCCGCGGGCCGATCGCCCGCTCCGGCGCGCGGCTCGTCTGGGCGCTCCGTGAGCGCCGTCACGTCGAGCGGCGCGACGGCGTCGCCGCTCTGCTGCAGCTCTGGGCCGCGCAGCGCGTCTTTCCCGCGCAACAGAGCCGCATCGTGCTCGAGGCGCTGGAGCAGCAGACCGTCCGCGGCGCGCCGGCGCTGAAGGCGCCTTTCGCCATAATGGAGAATTGGCTGCGCGAGAACGGGGCGCCCTGCCCCGCCTTGCGCCTGCGCTGTCCGGGCGCCTTCGACCGCGACGTCTCGCTGCTCGCACGCACCAGCGTCGTGCTGGCGATGCATCAGCGACAACGTTTGCGGGAATGGGCGCACGAGCAGCGCGCCGCGGGCGAGCCCATAATAGAGCCGCTCGATTTCGCCGACATTCGCCGCGCGGTGGGCGCCGCGGATGAGCGTCCCGAGGCGGTGGAATCCGACCAGAGCATCGTCGTCCACAATCTCGCGAGCATTCTCGCCGCCGGCGACGGCGCCGCCTTCGACGGCGTGTCGGCGACGCGATGGGCGGAAGACGGCGAAAGGGGCCTGGTGCTCGATCTGCACTTCTTCGGCGCCTCGCTCGGCGACGACATCGGAATCGTCGGCGCCGCCGCCGACGCCTGCGATCTGGGCGTCGTTCCAGACGATCCCGGCGGCGCCGCCTTCGCGCGCCTGTTCCGCGTCGAGAGCGACGGGCCGCGGCCGCGACGGGTGGCGGAGGAGGACCGCCTCCTGGACGAGATCCTGCGCCTCGCCGCGGATCGAGAGCAAGACGCCGGCCTCGCCCGCGCGCCGTCCGAGCGAAGGACCAACGCCGAGGGCCGTCGCGAGGGTTTCGTCTCCGGCATGAACGCCGCGCTCGCCGCGGCCGCCTATCCAGGCCGGCTCCACGCCGCGCGGCAATGGGACATGCTTGAGCCGATCGCGATGGCGGCCTTCGCCCGTCTCTGCGCCGAGGCCGACGCGGAAGGGCGGGCGACCGTCTCGCGCCTCGGCGGCTATGACGCCTATCGGGCCGATCCGTCGCTGATGGAGGCCTGCGTGCGCGCTCCGCGGCTCGCGCGGGCGAGCGACGAAGCCGGCTTCCGCGCCTATTGCGGCGGCGCGCGGGCGTTGCCGCCGCGTTTCCTCGCTTTGTGCCGCGCGAGCGGCCTGATGGCGGCGGCGGTCGGCGCGGCGGCGCAGAGCCGCCTTCTCGAATTGTTGCTCGCGCATCCCGCTGTCGCCGCTCACGCCATGGAGACGCGCATCGAGCTCGACGACGCGCGCGATCTGGAGCGCGTCGACGAGATCGCCTTGCTGCTGCGCGACGAGGCGATGGTGGAGCGAGCGGCGATCTATTGCGACGATCTGCAACTCGACGAGGAGGCGCGCCGACTGCGCGACTATGTCATTCGCCGCCGCGCCGGCGAATGGACGCAATTGGCCGAGGCGCAACGCCTCGCAGTGGTCGTCGACGAGGCCGACGCCTATCGGCGCCGGCTCGACCTGGAGCGCGCGGCTCCGATCGAGACGGAGCCGCGCGCCGTCGCGGCGGCGCCGAAATCCGACGGCATCCTCGCCACAATGCGGAATTTCCTGCGTTTCGGCGGCGCCAGGGGGCCGGGAGGCTGAAACAGTCGGAATCGAGCCTATGACGCAGAAGCTCACATTATGCCTGGTCGGACCGCGCGGCGGCGGCAAATCCGCCGCGCTCGCGACCTTCACCGACTGCATCGTGCAGAACGCCCATGGCTATCCGGCCGAACTGCGGCCAGCGGCGCAGTCCATCACGCGCGCCGCCTTCCACGGGCTCGATTCCGAAGCGTCGCGGCTCGATATTCTCGATGCCGGCGCCGACGAGTATCAGCGGCTGCGTCGCGATTTCGCCGAAGGCGGCGCGCCGACCGACGCGACGCGCCTGCACGAATATTTCTTCCGCATGACGCTGAACGGCGAGGCGTCGCCGCCGCTCGCCGAGCGAATGCCGGCTCTGGTCAGGATCATCGACGCGGCGGGCGCCGCCTCCATCGCCGACGAAACGGCGCCGCCAGAGGCTCCGCGCGAGCTGCGAGACGATTTCGTCAAGAGGCTCGCCGAGGCGGACGCCATCATCCTCGTGCTGCCGATGACGCGCTTCGAGGACAGCGGCTGGGTCGGCAATCTCGCCCGCCTCGTCGAGCGGCTGGCCTTCGCCGCCGATTGCCGCGCCAAACGCGTCGTCGTCGCCTTCTCGCATTATGAGCGGCTGTTCGTCCGGCTCGGCCCCAGCGCCTTCACCTACGCCTGCGATCCCGCCGTAGCGCTCCATGTGCTGCGTGGCGCGCTGCGCGCCTCGTCATGGAGCGACGGCCTGCGCGCGCTGGAGGCCTCCGGGCGCACGGCGGTGCGCTTCACCGTGTTCTCGGCCCATGGATTCGTGAAGGGCTTTCAGAACCCGAACATCGATCCGCACATTCGCGGCGACCAGCGCTTCCGCCGCGCCGGCGTGGACGGAAGACGCGGCTTCAACGAATTCTGGCGGCCCTTTCTGACCGCTGATCCGTTTCTCTACGCGGCCTTGGATCTCGAGAACGCCTTCATGTTCTCCTTCGCGCAGATCGACGCATCGACGCTCGCCGGACGTTCGCCTTCGATACGAAATTCAACCCCCTCGTCCTGATGCGCTTTTTGCGGCGCGCAAAACGCCTCGAAGGAGACGCGCGGCGAGAGTTTCGCTCGGGGCAGAAGCGTCTATTCGGCGGCCGCTTCCTCGCTCTCGGCATCGACGGACGAGGCGGCGCGCAGCGTCAGATAGCGGTCGAGCGCGCTGCGCCGGCGGCGCCAGTAGCCACGCGCCGATCCGTCCCCGGCGCCGAGCTCGGCGGTGAGCGCGGCGACCTCCGCCGCGACGGAGCCGCGCGACGCGCGCTTCAGCGCGAGCGAGAGCTTCGCCTCCACCTCGGCCAGCGTGCGATTATCGAGCAGGTAGACGCCCTTGCGGTCGAGGCTCGCCACTCCCTCCCGCACCAGCCGGTTCAGCAGGCCGACGATATTGCTGCGCACGTCGATCGGCAGATCGGCGATCTCGGCCGCGTCGAAGGCGCTGCGGCCGCCCGGGCGCGGCCGCGAGAGCCGCAGCAGCGCCTTCATCAGGCGTAGATCCGCGGCCTCGCCGTCGCTGTCCGCGACATCGAGCGCGGGCAGAGCCGGCGCCGGCGCGCGCGACTGCGAATCGCGCGCCTTGAAGATTTCCGACAGCAGCTTCATCACGAACATGAAGGCGTCCTGCGCCACGGCCACGCCGATCGCCATGGTCGCGTCCGGCGTGAGGCCGACGAAGGCCTCGCGCGCCAGCTCGAAGCGATTGCGCTGCATGCTGTGCGTGCGCAGGAAGATGTCGCTGCGCTCGAGATAGCTTCGTACCTCCGCTTCCGTGAGACCGGCCGCCTTGGCCATCACGATGCAATCGTCGACGATCTTCTTGGCGTCCTCGAAGCCGCCGGCGGCGGAGGCCGTGTCGGCGTCGGCCGCGTTGCGGATGCGCGTGGCGATGGCGCTCATCTCGCCGCGAATCTCGCCGTCGAGCGAGCATTTGCGCTCGAATGTGGCGCGGCCGGCGATCGTCTCGTCCCGCGTCGTGAGCCGGTCGCGCGTCTCGACGCTCGCGGGCTCGCAATCGAATTCGGCGGCGACGCCGCCGTGCTTGACGCCCGCGGCCCGCATGGCCTCGACGATCGCCTCGCAGGCCGGCTTGGCCTCGCGAATCCGCGCCCAGCTCGGATCGGCGCGAATGAGATCGCGCGCGAGGGCGAGGCGGCGCGCGGCGCTCGCGATATCGGCGGGCTCCTCCCCCGCCACAGCGGCGGCGGCGTGCGCGGAGGGCGCGCTCTCCGCCTTCTGCCGCAGCGTGACGATCTGCGCCGCGAGCATGTCGCGCTGCCGGATCGCCTCGTCGCGACGACCGGTCGGCGCCGCGAGCGTGTCCTGTATCGTCTGAATGCGCTTGCGCGCCGCATTGGCCTTGCCGCGATGCGACTCGCAATTTGCGCCGCAGGCGGCGCCGAGCCCGTCGAGGCCCTTCGACGCGTCGACGGCGAGCTGGTCCTCCTGGCGCGCCGTCGAGGTGAGCGCGACGATCTCGTCCTGCTTGGCGCGGATGATCGGCTCGAGGTCGGCGGCGGCATGCTCGAGCGCAGCGAGCCTTTCGCGCGTCTCCGCCAATTGCCGCGCCGCCGCCTGCGCCTCCTCGATCTCGGAGGCGCGCTTGCGGGCGAGCTCGGAGGCCGCGCGCCGGCGCTCCTCGCGACCTTTCTCCAGCCCGTCGCGCAGGCGCGCCGCAGCGTCATTGGCCGCCTGCAGCGCAGCCTCGAGCGAATCCTGATAGGCGCGCATGCCCGCCGTCGCATTGAGGCGCGCCGTCTCAGCGTCGTAATCGGCCGCCGCGGCCTCGGCGGCCGGCAGCAGCACGTCGGCGGCGAGCGCCATGGGCTGCAGCTCGGCCACCATCTTCTTCGACGAGAGCCGGAATATGTTCGTGTAGTAGTAGGTGAAGGAGAAGAAGGCCGAGATGGAGAAGACGAAGAGATAGACGATCGCCGTGACGCTCGTCTTGACGAGCATTCGCTCGCCGAAGATCTGCCGCCGCGCGATCAGCGCGCCGAGATCGGCGCCGAGCGACCAGCTCGTCGCGGCCAGCATGACGAGTATGGCCGATGTGCCGATGATCGCGCCGACGACGCCGACGAGGTCGCTCGACTCGCGGCGCATGATGTCGATCATGCCGCTCGATGTGGTGAAGAACACCCAGCAGAATACTGGAACGACGACGATGGCGGCGACGCGGCCTATGTCGATCGACGGCGGAGCGGCGAAAAGCGGGCGAATGCGCGCGAACGCACGGAGCAGCGGCTTCTGCCGCTCTTCCGTCGCGAGCGCGGTTTCATCTGGCTCAGGCGCCGCCTCGACGACGGCGTCCGGTCGAATCGAATTGACGTCGGCCATGCCCGGCTCCCTCGCGCGCTCCGCATCTGCATCGAAGCCAAACTTAGCATAGAGCCGGGAATGCTTGAACGCGCCGGCGCGCCCTCGTCGTTCGACGCTGTTTCCGCGCCCATTTCGGGCGCGCGGGATGGTCCTGGGCGCGGCGTCGCCGCTCGTCGATGTCCGAGCAGCATGGCCGACAGCGGATCGCCCATGAGCAGCCGGAGCGCAAGACCGCCGATCACATACTCGGATAGCGATGCGCGGGGGCGACGCGCGACAACTCCAGGGACGCGAGGAGCGGATGAAACCAGCCGCTGCCGAGCGAGCGATGGCGAGGCGAGCCGGCAGCCGAGCGTGGGCCGCGCCGAGCGCATCGTGAGATGCGCGCCGGCCAGATCGACGGCGGGTAGAGGTGTGTGAATTTCGCGGAACGCGCCTCTGGAAGGACAAGCGTGCGGCCATTTCGCCGTATTGCGAGCCCATGCGACCCGATACGCGGCGTCAGATCGCCGTCGATGTTTCGGCGCTGGACCGCGGCCGCGCGGCCCGCGAGACGAGAGGCGCCTGCTTCCAAAAGCGCAATGCGCTGAGACCTTCCGGGACGATCAGCGACAAATAGGCGACGAAAGGCGAATCGATATAAAGTCCGAGCGCGACGAGCGGCAAGGCGACGAACCAAAACACTGAGCTATCCGTTTTCGCCACCGCCCCGAACGACCCTCGAGCCTGCAAGACGGCTCTGAGGATCGACGTCATGTAGCGCAGCGGTATCGATGCAGCCAGAATTTCGACCAAGGTCGTCCACCAAGGACCATGCTGACCATATAATCGCCCAAGCGCGTCGGCTCCGGCCATGAGCAAGATCGCAACGCCCACGGCGAAGGGAGCGCCCTTCAGCGAGATCGTTCTGATCGAATCTATGAGGCGTTCGTCAGTGAGCCCTGCAAGGCGAAATGCGAGAAAGCGCATCAAAGTGACGAGCGGCGTGAAAACGATCAACATCAATGTCTGACCCGCGGCGAAGCAATTCAGCCTCCCGACGTGATAATTGCCGAGTCCGGGCGCCGCGAACATGGCGAGGCATGCGAGCATAGCGAGATGCATGGCGACGCCCCGCTCGGACTCCCAGAGCGCCGCTTTGCCGAAGCGACGCGCCCATGAGGCGCCCGGCAAGGTACGCCAATCGACGCCATGCCGCGATAGAGCCCAAACTCCCCAGATCGACGAGCCGACGCAGATGACGGCCCCTATCTGGAAGCAGCTGGAAAACCCCAGTCCGAAAATCTCCATGGCCAAAAAATTGCCGATGGCTTTGGCGGCGAACTCCCACAGCTTCCATTTCACGACGCCAGAGCCTTGGTCGAGCGCATGGAGCATGAAGGCCGAAGTGCTGCTGACGAAGCGGAACGGCGCGGCGAACGAATACCAGAGTACTCCGTCGCAGATCAGTCCAGCGATCGCATCGTCATCGACGAGCAGCCTCGCAAATCGGGGATAGCTCGCCGAGCCGAACGCCGCGCAGCACAGGCCTGCAAACAGCGAGAGCCATAGGATCGCGCCGATGACGCGCGGACTTGCGCCGCTTCGCCGCGCCTCGCCGATCGCGGTCGAAGCGACGGCGCCCAGCGCGCTCAGCAAGATCACATCGACGACGACCAGACGTGTCGTCATCGCATAAGCGCCCGGCGCGCCGCCGCCCAAATGGCCGACCATTATCACATCGGCTTGCTGTGCGAGCTGCCCCGCCACGATCACGAGAAGCAGGGGCCAATAGCCTCGCCAAAAGCCCTTGTCGCTCTCGATCATAGAGGTATGGGCCGCCATCCCGGGAAATGATCGAGCTCGTAGCCCGGCGTCCGAAAACATCCAAAATTGTCTTCGGGCGCCGGAAGCTCGCATTCGAACTCGACCTGTTCGACTTCGATGAAGCGCGTCTCTATGCTGCTGAGCTTCCAGCCGGCGACAGCCTTCGTCGGTCCGATCAGACGGCTCGCGATGACGATCCCGCAATAATCGAGATCACGGTCGCGTCCCGACCACCGCGACGCGGCCGCGGCCATGAGCTTCAGAGCGAGGTCTGCTCCCACGCGTTCACGAAACTCCGATTGCAGCAGCCATTCCGCGGCCCAAATATGATAGGCCCAATCGAATGTGAGGTTCTTCTCCTGCGCCCATTGCATGAACGGCAGGAAAATCGCGCGCCCGTCAGGGCCCGAAAGCTCCAACAATTGCGGAACGGCGTCGAACAGCACATGCCAATAGGCCCGATAGCTGATGTCGAGACGAACATGACTTCGTGACTCTCGCGCGAACGCGTCGAGCCGGGAAGGGTTCATCATGTCTTGATAGAGATCGGCGTCGATTCTAGCCGGCGCAGGCGACAAGAGACTCATTGGTCGTGTCCTCGGCGTGGGGGAATATCTCGCGCAAACGTTCGAGATCGATCGCGATCGAGTCATATTCGATCTCGAAATCGCGCTCATATGTGATCGTCGAGCCCGGCTTGTCGAATGCCGCGCGCATGGAGCGAAGGAACTCCAACGTGTCCGGCGCCATTTCCCTATCATGCGAATCGACGATGACTCGCGGGTCCAGAAACGAAGGCCCATATCCCGCGACATGAAAATGTCGCGTCGACGAGATGACATCGTTCCAAGCGTCCAGCGGCGCGCCGCAATTGTGTCGGGCGACCACCGCATTGGAGGCGTCGAAGAGGATCCCCGCTCCAGTTTCTCGGCAGAGCCTTCGAAAAAACTCGGGCTGCTCCCATCCGCCGTCCATGATGGATGGATAGTTTTCGAGATGGAGCTGGACGCCGAGCATATCCTGCCATTGCTCCACGCGATTCCGAACGGGGGCGTATTGGGCGTAATCGATTTCGCCGAGATAGAAGAGATTCCGTCCGTTCGGCGCAAAGCGCAGCAGATGGTCGGACACGTATGCCGGCTGAAGCGCATCGATGAGAATACGGATCTGCTTGGCGAGCTTCTCGAGCGTCTCTCTGTCATTCTCGAGAAACTTCGACAGCATGATATGGAACCCGACCGGACACTCGAACGCGTCCGCCAGCTCTTTGACCGGAACATTCAAGAAATTGTCGATGAGCAGCTCGCAATAGTCGATTTGCCGCTCTCTGAGCATGCGCCGAACCATGTCCAGCGTGCCGTTCAAGGTGAAGTTGAATCCGATTTGCATCTGGAAAGCTTTCGACGATGTCCGCATGGAAGCTGGAAAGCCGTCCCCGGCCGTATGAACCGGGGACGGCGCTGCCGAATAAAATCAGCAGGTGCCGCACCACGGCGGGTTGCACGCGCACATGGCCTGAACGCGGCCGATCACGGGGAGGATTTCCTTCTTGACGACTTTGATGGTCATTGCTTTCTCCATTCGGCGTTTGATCTGTCGCCACGCCGTCGCAACCGGCGACGTGACGACTCGCTCTTCCGCAACGCCCCAGCGGAAGACGATTCCGTGTCGCGTTTCGCTCTTTATGTCGAAAGAGATTCGCGGCTCTCGACGGGCGACAGTGATGCGAGCGCTTCGAGGAGCGCATCGTTTTCCGACGGCGTCCCGACAGTGATGCGCAAATGCTTTCCGATCCGAGAGGTCGGAGGAAACGCTTTGACGAAGATGCGAAATCTCTCTCTCAATTCCTCCGCGACGCTCGCGCCAGTCCGCGGCGTCGCGCAAAAGAGGAAATTGCCTTCCGAGCGAAAAGGAGAAAAGCCCGGCATCCTCGCCAGTTCCTCGCGCAAGCGCTCACGCTCGCGCTTCACCTGGTCGATGAGCGGTTGGAACAGAGCGGTTTCTTCGAGAAAGATTCGCGCGACGCATGCGGTCATCGCATTCACGCGGTAAGGGAGCGAGGCTCGTTCCAATTCGTCAATGAGCGGCTCCGATGCGACGAGATATCCCAATCGGCACCCCGCGAGTCCGATCTTCGAAAATGATTGCGCGACGATTACATTGTGGCGATCGATCGCATCCGTCGCATAGGAGACGTCGGCATAGGCGGAATATGCTTCGTCCAGGCACAGCAGGTCGCTCGTGGACACCGCGAGCCGCTCGAATATGGCGCGATCCAGGGCGCGGCCGGTCGGATTATTGGGATTGCCGACATAAAATATTTTTGCGCCGTCCACCGCCGTCATTTTGTCGACGACCTCCGTCGACAAGGCAAATGCGTCGTCGAGCGGAACAGTGACGAAGCCTTTGTCGTTGAGCGCGGCGAAATGCCCGTAGAGCGGGAATGTCGGCGTCGGAACGACCACCGCTTCGAACGGGCCCCCGAAGGCACGACAAACAAGATCGAGCATTTCCGTCGAGCCGACGCCGAGAAGAATATTTTTGGCCCGCACGCCGATATTCGCAGCGATCGCGGCCTCGAGCGCATCGATCTCCATCGCATCTGGATAGCGTCGAAAGTCGATCGTCGAAATCTCTCGCGCGACACGCGCCAGGAATTCGTCCGGGAGAGGAAAACGCATCTCATTGGCGTCGAGACAAAGGCCGTCGCCCCGCGGAATCGCGCCGTACATCGGCGTCGCTCCCAAGCGTTTCTTGGCTTGCGGCCGGGGCATCGCAGAGGGCGCTGTTTGCGCGAGAACATCGATCAGGACCGACAAGGCGCGTCTCCTGTTCTACCGATGGTGAAAGCTATCGTGGCCATGCCTGGGCTCGCTCTGTGTGCTTCATCGAGACATGGGACGATGGCGCCTCGCGCATCTGCGAGTCATTCACGAAACATGTCGGATCATTCACTCGTCATGAGAGACGCACCGATGCGATCGAAACCGACATGGGCGAAAAAAAAATTTCTCGTGATACCGAAAAATTCGCTCGATCGATCTATGTCGCGGCGATCGACTAGAAAGAGACATACGTCGACGCCGGAACTTATGCGCGAACCTCGAACGAACGCCCGCTCGAGCCGCAGATGTGGAAGCGAACGGCCTCACAGCAGTGACGCCGTTCGTCATGTTTCTTATCGGGCGGTCGTGTCGGGGAGGCTCAGCTCCAGCGCTTTCGACAATCGTGCGCGATGCGCCTCGATCTTATCGCTTTCGGAGCGAGGAATTTGCGGAAATGCGAGCGCCTGCGCGCAAGCATCGGTCGCGGCGGCGATCGATGTCGGCGAATTCGGCTTTTTGAAGCACCTGCGCCAGCTCTCGATATATCTCGCCATGCCCGGATCGAAGGGTTTCGCCGATCCGGCGCGATGCGCATCCGCGTCGGCGCCCTCGTCATTTTCGCAGACTGTTTCGATGATCTTGCAGGGACCTTTCGCACGGCATTCGGCGTCGGCTTTGTCTCGTGCATGAGCGAGGCTGTCGCCGAGCGCCGCTACGTAGCGAGATCCGTCGAGACTCGCCGCGACGGCGGCGCAGCCGTCGTGAAACGACTGCGCGACCGTGCAGGCGCTTCTCTCGCCGCCGCAGACATAAACGGCGAATCGCGCGGCCCCGTGCGGGTCTGAAAAGCCGCGCGCGGAGCCCGTCAGCCATTCCCCATTGTCGCGTCGCCCGAGCGCGAGAGCCGACTCCGCCCGAGAGCCCGAAGAGGCTCCCGATATGAGCAAAATCCACGTCGATAGGACGTATGCGGCGCCGCGCCCGAGGCGCATTCTCTTCGGCCTGTGGGCGTGAGCGTGAAATAGTGAGATTGGTTCAGTCATGAACGAGCTCGATTTTCGATGAGTCGGCGAATGCGCGCGCCTGCCGAAAAGTCATGCAGGATTCGACGATTGAAACGCCATGCTATCGCGTAAATCGCCACGGGCTTTGGTCAAATGCCTTTCCACCGTTCGTGTCGATACGCCGCAACGGTCGGCGATTTCGATGTTGGTGGCGCCGTCGACCACTTTCAAGAGGATGATCTGCTTGCGCAATGGCGACAGCTGTTCGAATGTCGAGGAATAGTCGTGAGGCTCGGCGACATTCGGCGTGTCGGAATGAACGGATTCGTCGAAGGGCGTCGCGGCGTCGGTAAAGGCGGAGCGGAGCTTTCGCCGCCTGTGCATGTCGGTGACGAGATTGGCGGTGATGCGATATAGATAGGCGCGCGGACAGGTTAGCTTTTCGGCTCCTTCCTTCACCAGTCGCAGATAGGCCTCCTGAACGATGTCTTCAGATTCTTCCCAACCGAGTCGACGGCTGGCGAATTGACGTAATCTGGGCGCATAGTCCCGGTAGAGCTGTTGGACCGACTTCTCCTTCGCTGTCATGCGCATCTCCATAGCTTCGCTCGGAAGTGGTGAAACAGGCGTTCTGTGGGCTCTAGCGTCTATGGCGCGATCGATCGCCTCCTTCGCCGCCGAGCTTCTTCATGGATTCGCCCGACGACCGAATATGAGAATGGCTTCGGTTCAAAGCGATCTGATTCATCGGCACGACCAAGACGGTGGGGGCGATCGACGCATCCGCGAGCGCGATCCGGCACATGAGTCCGAACCCTTCGCAGCGTCGAAGAACTTCGATCGCCGTGGGGCGGGGCAAGCGCCGGTCATCGACCAAACGGCTACGCGAGAACGGTAATAGCGCGGGGCGGCCCTGCGCCGCGAAAGGCGATTCACGTCGCAGGCGAGCGACGAGCTCTCTTTCTCTTTGCATGCCAATCCGCCTCGAATGAGATTGCGAGAAGCTAAAAAGGCGGGAGCGACGTCGCGACAAATCAATCGCTCTTCACCGAATGGAAGAGGCGTTGAAATTTGGGTCGGGTCCGCTCGTCGTCTCGGACGTGAGCTGCTTCGGCTTTCCCGGGTCGCCTGGTCAGTTGTCCATCGGCGGCGTCCGTCGCCACGCTTGGTTAGAGGCGGCTTCGCTCGGAGCGCGCTGGATGTGCCGCGTCATGCGGTGTCGATGCGACGAGCGCGCCAAGCCAAAGCGGTCGCGCTCGCGCCTATGACGCGCGTTCGATGTGATGTCGGCGCGGCGAATGTGGCCGTTCGAGCGCCGAGACAATTTATATGTGACAGAGCGCTTTGCGCCCTCATTTCCTTCGAAAATCGCAATAGCCGCATTTTGTTTCCTCTGACGATCGGTTTCAGTCGCCTCGCTTTCATCGATGCAATAGTAGGCGTCGTCGCGTGAGGCGCGCGCCCGCTAGATGAGGCCTTCCGCTCGAGGCGGAAGGCGTCCGCTTTTCCCGTTCAGAACTCCCATCGGAGCGAGCCGAGGAAGCTGCGCGGCGTTCCCGTTTGAATCGTCGTCCTGCTGCTCGCCGTAGGATAATAGATGGCGTCGGTTATGTTCTTGACGTTGAGTTGCGCGGTCACCTTGTAGCCCGCGATCTCGGTCGTATAGGCAACCATGCCATTGAGCAGCGCATAGCTCGGCAGGATCAATGTGTTGGCGTTATCGCCAAAGGAATCGTCGACGACGGTGACGCCGGCTCCGAGGCTCAGACCGCGCAATTCGCCATCGGCTGCATATTTGACCCAGAGGTTGCCGTAGTTGCGCGGGCTGCCGGGCAGCTTATAGCCGGCGACCGCGAGTTGCGTCGTCATCAGCGTGGCCGGATTATAGGTCAGCGCGCCTTGCATCGTGCGCACATCGTCATGCGTGTAATTGGCGATGACGCTCCAATTGTCGTCGATGCGGCCCATGAGATCGAATTCGACGCCGCGGCTGCGCGCTTTTCCGATGACCAGCGAATTGCTCGCATTGGTGGGGTCCGGCGTCGGAATATTCGTCTTTGTGATGTCGAAATAGGCGAGCGTCGCCGTCAGCCGACCGTCGAGGAGCTCCGCTTTGACTCCGCCTTCGAACTGCTCCCCTTTTTGCGGCGGAAGCGCCACTCCGAGGCTGGTCGTATTGTTCAAGCCGAAGGAACGCGTGAAATTGCCGTAGAGCGAGAGCCATGGCGTCGGCTGATAGACGAGGCCGACTCTGGGGCTGAACGCCTTATTATAGACCGTGGTGTAGGAAGCGAGAGCGCCGGCGAGCGAGGTGACGGTCTTATTGCTGCCCGTTTCCGCCCAATCATAGCGCCCGCCCAGCAGCACATGAACCGAGTCGTCGAAGAAGGAGACCATGTCCTGCGCATAGACGCCGGTCCAGCGTTGATCCTGCGTGATATATTGTGGGGCGGCGAAGGGATTGTCGAGCGTCCAATAATTGGGAGCATAGATGTTTATCGAGCTCGTCGCTGCGAATATATTCGTGTACATCGGCATATGAGTGCTGAGATAGTCATAGCCGACGAGGGTCGAATGCGATAGCGGACCCGTCTCGAACTTGCCTTTGAGGTCCAAATTGGTCGCGAAGTCGAATTCGTGGAATCCGCCGCCGAGCGTGGAGTTCGTCAATGTGCGCGTGAGAACGCCGGTCGCTTGATTGATGGTCGAGCCGAGCGCGTTGATCTGGCTGTCGTCGAATGTCGAATAGCTCATCCGATTGGTGAGGCTCCAACCGGGGAAGAAATCATAGGTCCAGTCATAGGCGACGCGCTTCTTGTCGTATTCGTGCGGAGAGGTCGTCGTCAAAAGCGGAGTCTGAAGATAGCGCGAGATCGGTATCGGCGCAGGATAGGAGCCGATCGCCGGCAGCACGGGATAGTCGTCGACCCAAGTGCGATGCTGATATTCGAAATCTATGTTCATCCGAAATTGCTCGGTCGGATGAAAGCTCAGCGTCGGCGCCAGAAAAATATTCTGGTCCTTCACGAAATCCCGATAGGAATAAGTGTGGTAGAATTCGCCGTTGATCCGATATCCGAATACATTGTCCGGCGTCAGCGGACCGGTGGCGTCGACCGTCGTTCGGGTAAGTCCATAAGAGCCGTTCTGCTGCTGAACGGAATAATAAGGCGTCTCCAACGGGCGCTTCACCACGAGATCGATAAGGCCGCCGGGCTCCACGCGGCCATAGAGAATCGCCGCCGGACCTTTCAGCACCTCGACCGATTGCAGATTGGCGGTGTCGAGATAGCGCATTCGGTATTCCATCAGGCCGTTCTTATAAGCGTTGCCATTGCTGGAAAATCCACGAATTTTATAAGATTCGGAAAAGCCCGGAGTCGTTTGCACGGAGCTGACATTGGTGACGATCGCGTCCTTGACGCTGATCGCTTGCTGATCGTCCATCAGCTGCCGCGTCACCACCTGAACAGCGACCGGCGTTTTCAGCAGCGGCATGTCCATCTTCATGGCGCTGGACGCGTTTTCGGCCTTATATCCGGTCATGCGATCGCCGGGGCCCTGGGGAGCGCCGCCAACGCGACGACCCGCGCGATCGGCGTTCGATTCGTGTCCGATATCGATCGTCGGCAGCGGCGTCGCGCCCTCCGGGCTCGCGTCATTGCGCACTTCGGTCGCCTGGGCGAGAACGATCACCACGGATTTTCCGTTGGGCGACAGCTCATATTTCAAGCCGGTTCCAGACAGAACTTCCGACAGCGCTTCGGCGAGGCTGTGCTGGCCGGTCAATCCTCTGGTCCGATGGGAGCGGGTGAGGCGCGAATCATAGACGATGCGCACGCCGCTCGCATCGGCGACGCTGTTCAACGCGGTCGACATGGGGCCGGCCGGAATATCGTAGCTGCGGACGATCTCGGAGATTTCCTGCTGCGACATCTGCGCATGCGCTTCGGCGCGATCCGCGTTCGAGCCGAACGCGATGGCGCTCATCACGGACGCGATCGCCGTGGCGCTCATCATCCCACCCTTCGCCGACTTGCTTCCATTGGGAATCCGATCCGACATCGATTTGGTTCCGTCCCGTCTCCTAGCGGCAGGCACAGCGCCTCCCACTCTGACAAGGACGAAGCTCTCCTCCTCCAGGGAGGTCGACGAGTTAAAAAATTCTCCTTTCTCTTTGCCGCGAGCGCGACGCGGTAGCCGAGGCCGCCGCCTTCGCCCGACGGCGAAGACGGCCCGCTATACAACAAGACGAACGGCGGCCGTGATAGGGGACGCGGCCGCGCGGAAAAAGGCATGGTCGAGCGCAGCTGGTCCGCGCGCCGGTTGTGGTGCAAATGGATCCTCGACTTTGCGGAAAGCCGAGATGAGAGCCTGCCCGGCCCTCGTCCGGGGAGGTCGAAGAGCACAACTTTCTTCTTTTTATCCCGTGAGCACGACGAGATAGCCGAGATCGAGAGCGCGAAGGCCGAGGGCCTTCTCGATCGCGGAAATCGCAGCCATTGGCTCCGCCGCATCGAACACGCCGCTCACACGCCTCTCGCGGATCGAGGGATCGAGAATCAAAATATATCCGCGCAGATAATGTCCGAGGACGGAGACAACCTCGGTGAGCGGCCTGTCGTCGAAAATCAGCTTTCCGCGCCGCCATGCGGTCACATGGTCGACCTGCACCCGATATGGATCAACCGCGGCGGCGCCCGGCCCAAAAGCGCTCTGTTCGCCTTCATCGACGATGATCGCCGGGCCGCCCGCCATGACGCGCACGCGATGCTGCGCGACTGTGACCTCGGTTCGCTCGCCTGTGGTCGAAATGTCGAAACTGGTGCCGAGAGCCGTCACCGAGCCGCGGGCGACCAGAACAGAGAAAGGCCTACCGGCGTCCGGCGCGACCTCGAACCATGCCTGCCCCTTCAGGAGCGTCACATTCCTCTTGCCTTCGTCGAAATCCAGCGAGATGGCGGAGCGAGGGCCGAGTTCGATCCGAGAGCCATCCGCGAGCGGGACCATCCGCGTCTCCGCGACGCCGGTGCTGGCCTGCGCCCGTAGCATGATCCAGGCGTCGTCGAAGAAGACATAGGACAGCAGCGCGAAAGCGAGCCCCACGAGGCCGGCGGCGACGCGAGCATGCGGCGTCCGGCGCGGCGGGGCCACCTCGAACTCGTCGATGAATGGCCGGAGGCCTTCGAGATCGCCCCAGATACGGCAAACCTTTTCGAATGCTTCGCGGTTCGACGGGTCACATGTCAGCCAAAGGACGAACGCCTCGCGCTCCTGCGGCGTCGGGGCTCGGCAATCGAGGCGCGTCCACCATTCGATGGCCGCTCGACGACGGCTCGATCGATCAAAAAGAGCGTCGTCATCCTCCATACGTCGCGCCAATCTGCCTCTTATCGGGCGTCACCGCCGCCACTGATCCCTTACTGTAAGAGGACGTATGTCGACAGTCGCAAGGAGCTTGCCTCGCGGAAAAATTTTAGTCGAGCGCCGCATGGCACCGCTCTAGCGCCAATCGTAGATGTTTGAGGACCATGTTTCGGGAAATGCCCAATCTATGAGCAATCTCGTCCGGCGAGAGATCATGGAAGCGGCGCAAGATGAACACCTCCTGGCACTTGGGGGGTAGACCGGTCAACGCAGCGTAGTACAAGCGGACGCTTTCCTTCGCCTCGCAAATCTGTGATGGATCGAGCCCAGCCTCGGCGATCTCAGTCGGAATATCGCCCGGCGCGACGTGCTTGGCCATGCTCTTGCGGTGGCGGGATAAGTCGCGTGCGAGATTGATCGCCGTTGTTCGCAGATAGGCGTCCTCGTCGACGATCGGCTCGATCTCCCGACGGCGCATAAGTCGCATAAAAGTCTCTTGTAGAAGATCAAAAGCATCTTCGTGGCCCACGCGCCGCGTCAGGCAGCCGAGAAGATCGCGCTTGTTGCGCTCGAAGAGTTCGCCGATCAAACGGCCTTTGGTCTTGGACATGGGCGGGCTTCCGCTGGAGCCTCGAATTCGCGATGACAGCGAAGCGAGAGGCCGCCACGAGCGGTTCCCGCCTCCAACGATCTCCCCGCTCTAGATCAGGGAGACTCGCGTTCAGGACAGAGACGGCGGAGCGCGAGCGAGGTGAGAATTTGCCCAAGGTTCGAGGCTGCGGTCGAAATCGTCGACCGCGGCGAGGGGGACGCCGGTCGAGGCTGGACGGGTGAAAAAATCGCCAACAACTGCGAGGAATGAAAGCAGAGTGGGCGGATCGCCCCGTCCACCGGCCCCGCAGAGAAGGCAGCACTGATCGGTCGTGTGGCGTTCATCAATAGGTGCGCCTCGATCCGACTCTGAGCCGATTCTGCAAATCTCATAATTTGCCGCCGCGACTGAGGCGGAGGCATGAAATCGAAACGCGGCAGCGGTACGTGCAGAGAAAATAATTCCCTGCAACGCGACCAAGCAAATCAAAGCGCCAAAGAGGGCGCTCGCTGCTCCTTTCCGCTGAGATCCCCAATCCGCCATGAGCGATTTGTAAGCTCGGTCTCCGGCGTCGGTCAAGGCTCTGGGACATCTAGCGCTTGTCCAGGCGGTAGTGAGGGGCGCGGTGGAATGAGACGAGGCTCCTCGATCTGGACGAATTCGCCCACGCGCCACATAGCGGCGCAGGCGTCGTGGAAATGCGCGCGAAGAACGAAGGCTTCGGCGACGGGACTGGAGCGAAGCCGCTCGTCGAAACGTGCGAGGGCGTCCGGGCCCGCTCTCGAAGGGCGTTTGGAGGCGCTCTAATGAAACCGAGCCGGGAAGATCTAACCGCATTCTAATTCCGTGCGAACCAAGATATTTTTCAAGTTATTTCTAGTTTAGCTTGAATGATAGAAGGTGCCTTTTTCTCCTTCGCGGCTTGGATCGAAAAGCGCCGCCGCGGCCGCCGAAAGCGAGCCTCGGAACGGCTCTGGAGACGAGCTTTCGGCCAGCAAATCGACGAAAAGGCGTGTTTTTCCGGCCTTTCTCCTGCTTTCCCCCGGGTGGGGTCGGTGGATTTCGGCCTTCGGCTGCGTTTTCAAACGACCGATTTGTAGTCACGTGCAATTATGTATTTGCCTATTGCGCTGGAGCTTGTATGTCGATAGAAACTCGAATCATCGACACGTTTCCGGCATTTGTCGATCTCATCGACATCTCGGGAGCAATCTGTCGATCGACAGAGGTTTCTTCGACATGTCGTTCGACCCTGCACGCCCTTACAATGACCTTCCAGCTCTGCCGCCGAGCCAGGACGTCGAGACCAAGGCCATTCTCAAGGCCTGCGTCGGCGCCCGCTCCGCGCTGGCCGAGCTCAAGATTTCGGGCCGGCTGATCCCAAACCCGTCGGTTCTGATCAATTCGATTCCCCTCCTCGAAGCGCAAGCAAGCTCCGAGATCGAAAACATCGTCACGACCACGGACCGGCTATTCCGCTTCGCCAACCGGCCAGAAGCTGGCGTCGACCCCGCGACCAAGGAGGCGCTCCGCTATCGCACGGCGCTTTATCAGGGCTTCGAGAGTCTGAAAGATCGCCCGCTTTCGACGCGGAACGCCATCGAGATATGTCGGACCATCAAAGGAGTGGATCTCGATATCCGCGCAACCCCGGGCACGGCGTTGCTGAACGAGGCGACGGGCCGAGTGGTTTACACGCCGCCCGAGGGAGCCGAATTGCTGCGCGATAAACTCGCCGATTGGGAACGCTACATCCACGCGGACGACAGCGTCGATCCGCTGATCCGGCTCGCCATCATGCATTATCAGTTCGAAGCGATCCATCCGTTCACAGACGGCAACGGTCGCACGGGCCGAGTTCTCAATCTGCTGTTCCTCGTCGAACAAGGACTGCTCGACATTCCCGTCCTGTATTTGAGCCGCTATATCATTGATAATAAAAAGTCATACTACGATGGCCTGCTCGCGGTCACGACGGATGACGCGTGGGAGCCATGGATCTTGTTCATGCTCGCCGCCATACGCGAAACCGCGACGTGGTCGACCGCAAAAATCTGGGCGATCCGCAACCTGCTCGATGTGACGGCCGAACAAATCCGGCGCGGCTTGCCGAAAATCTATTCTCGCGAATTGGCCGAGATCATATTCGTCAATCCCTATTGCCGAATCGCCGATCTGGTCGGCGCGGGCATCGCCAAGCGCCAATCCGCTTCCGTTTATCTGAAAGCCCTCGCGTCCCTCGAGCTTCTTCAAGAGATTGAAGCAGGCAGAGAGAAAATTTACACGAACCCCTCCCTGCTGACGCTTCTTTCCGACCGCGGCGGATCGGACGTCGTCTCCCGATGACGGATTCGAACGTCAGGGGCCGGCTTATCGGCTATGCTCGCGTCTCGACCGAGGAGCAGGTCACCGACGCGCAGACCGATGTGCTGAAGGCGGCCGGCTGCGTCGAGATTTTTCGTGAGCATATGTCGGGGGCGAAAGCCTCACGGCCGGAACTCGCCAAGGCTCTTTCGCGCGTGCGACGCGGCGATGTGCTGGTCGTCGCACGGCTCGACCGTTTGGCCCGCTCGCTGTCGCATCTCCTGGCCGTGATCGCCGAGCTCGACGCCAAGGGCGCGCATTTCAAATCGCTCGCCGATCCCATCGACACCACGACCCCGCAAGGCCGGTTCGCCCTGCAGGTTCTCGGCGCCGTAGCGGAATTGGAGCGCGCCCTGATCCGGGAGCGCACCAAGGACGGCCTGCGCGCCGCCAAGAAGCGCGGCCGCATCGGCGGCAATCCAAAGCTCCGCGCCGGGCGACCGCGACGCCATCCAGCGCATCGTCGACGCCAAGGCGGCGAATTATTTCGAGCGCGTCAACCGAACGGCCGAACATTGGCTGCCGGTCGTCCGGCAAATGCGCCCCGGATCACCGCTGGCAGGACGTCGTGCGCGTGCTCAACGCCAAGCGCGATGCCGCTTCAGGCGCTCCCCTGCCCCAATGGACCGTCGAGAGCCTGAAGCGCGCCGTCAAATGCTTCGTCGCCGAGGGCTTGATCGAGCCCCGCCTCCTCCATCAAGCCGCCAGCCGAAAAGTCAGCAGCGAACGCCTGGTCACGCTCGTCGCCGGGATCAAGCGGGCCAATCCCGATCTGACGCTCGCGCAGATCGGCGCGCAGCTCGAGGCTATGTATGAGCGCACGCCGCGCGGCGGAACCCGCTGGGCGCCCTCCTCCGTCAAAAGCCTACTCGATCGCGCCGAAAAGCTCCGATTGCTCGACGCCGAAACGCTGTGAGCGAGCGGACCGCCGGGGCTCGATCCAATAATCCATCCCCGCGTCACCCCGTTTTCTTTCGTTCGCGCGCCGCCTTCGCGGCCTTGCCGCGCAACAGCGCCATCAGCACGGGTCCGAGCGAGAACTCCCCTGCCCTCGCCTTTTCGGTCAGGACGCGAAGATAGCCGCCGGCGCTCTTGATCTCATCGCCGCGTTGCAGGATCGCGGCGATGACGATGGAGGCGTCATGCTCGCCCAGAACATCCAGGGCCTGTGACCAGGCGTCCGGCGACACGCCGAGCGCCGAGCGCACTGTCGCCGCCGCAGCAGCGAGGTCTCGCCATGACGAGATTTCGCCACTCGGGCCGTAATCGACGATGTCTGGACAGGCCTCCAGCACCATTCCGAGCGGATAGGCGCGAAGCGGCGGTTTTGGATCGACGGTTCGAGGACGATCTGGGGATGTTTCTGGGGCGCGATCGATCGCTCCCCCGGGCTCTTCGAGATTTGGCTGGGGTGGCTGAGCCCTGCCTTCTTGAAGGCTAGGTTCAAGATCAGAAGAGTTTGTGGTTTGATTCTGTATGTGACGCTCAGTTTGAGACTCATTGCCGCTCATATTTTGAGCTTTTATATGCGTTTCCAGCGACTTGTGGATTTCCGCCGCTAGAGCGGCCAGTTCGCCGGTCAAAGCCTCCAGATCGGCGCGGGAAAGCCCCCGTCCATAGCGCCCCGAAAGCGTCGCATAGCGCTGATGCGCCTCGTCCCAATCGCCCGAGACGCCCTCCTCCAATGCTGTCTCGATCATTTTGACAATGTCGCGGCGGGTGAGGGTGATCTTTTCCCGCAGCAACGCGATCGCGCGGTTCTCGGCCCGCACCTCCTCGGCGAGATTCTCGATTTCGCTCGAGCGCGCCACGAGTGGCGCGAGGTCGAAGCCGAAGGCGTCCGCTATCGCTCCCCCCTGCCCTTTCCGGGCGAAGCGTTTGCCGTTCGGGGAATCACGGCGGATGATGAGCCCGGCGTCGACCAAGCAGGCGAGATGCCGGCGCAAAGTCGCCGGCGCCATGCCATGGGCGCGGATCGAGAGTTCCTTGTTCGAAGGAAACACGACGATTCCGGCGCCGGCCGAGCCCGCCTCGGCGGACATCGAAGCGACCTCCGGCAGACTGAGCGCGGTCTCCTGGTGGAAGCTCAGCAGCGCGTGCAGCACCGATAGCGCGCGCTCGGTGACGCCGAGCGGCTCTTTGGCCTCGGTGAGCGCGCGGAACAGCCGCCACTTATGGACGACTGTTTCGGATGCGCCCGGCTTGGCGGCGAAATTCTCGGTCGCGGCCTGGCTCGCCACCATGGCGAGCGACAGCGGCCGCCGCCCAAAGGGCGTCGTTGGACGTGTCTGCATGATCCTTTGCCTCGTTCAGGCAAAAGAAATCCGCTCGCCGAAACGGCGCCGACTCTTGACAGCGATTCGCGGAAGTGGGATTCTCTCAGTCGCAACACATCGAGAAGGGCTTCCGGGGCGTGATCGTTTCGGGGGCCTTTTTCTTTTGCTGGGTTCTCCTCTCGTCGACTCTCACGCGCCTTTCGATGCGCCGTCGATGGCGTCGAAAGAACGATACTCCTCGAGCAACTCGGGTAGGCGCGCAGCGAGGAACCGCGCAAATGCGCTTCCGTCCACTTTCGCCAGAGTTACTTTGACATCGCGCTCAGAGGCGCGAATTTCCGCGACCGACTGGCCGGCGGAGTTCTTGATTTCTATGATCGGCCGGGCAGGGCGCTGCTCCGCCTCCCCCCGCTTTGCGGCGGCGAGCGCCCGTGCAAAACGCGCGTCGCCGTCGAGCAACGAGAAGGCGGGCAGGGTGATCGCGTCCCGCGCCCTCTTCAGTGCTGAACCTTCGCGCAGCAGCTCGGCGAATTCCTGCCAGCGGCCGCGGCCGATTCTCGGCGCCTTTCCGATCGCTCGAACGACATCATCTGGGACCGCCTTGGCGACCGAAATCAGCTTGGAGGCCTCGGCCCTGTCGATGGCCAGCGCCTGCTGAATCACAGAACGGCTTCGCCCGGCGCTCTCCAAGCGCCGGGCGAAGACCGCGCGCTCGATGAAGCTCAAATCCTCGCGCGCCGAATTTTCGACGCCCTGCGCGATGACGAGATCATCATCGCCGAGCGCGCGAATGATCGCTTTCACGGGACGGCCGAGCTGGAGCGCTGCGCGAATGCGGCGATGCCCGAAAGCCGTCTGATAGCGTCCTGCCAGCGTCGGGTTGGGGCGCAGCAAGACGGGGATTTCCTGCCCGCGGTCGGCTATCGATTGCTTCAGCGCCTCGAAGGAGGCGTCCTCCTCCTGGAGAAAGCGATCGGCGTAAGGGGAAGGATCGATCGCGCCAGGATCGACATCGACAACCTGCTCGCCTGCGGCAATGCGGGCGCGCAGCGCCTCATTTTCTCGCTCTATGTCGGAGAAAGTCTCCTTCATCGAGCGCACGGCGCCGGCCGCCACTCGGCGCGGCTCTGGATTGTTGTCTGCAGACAACATCGGGGCAGGGGGCTGCGCGAACAGGGAGCGGATCGTATCCGTGCGCTTGCTCATCGCCGCCACACCTTCTTCATGAGGCCGAGAATTTCGCGATTGACGCCGTTCACAGAATCGAGCCCGCGCTCGAAAGCGGCGCGCCCGACCGAACCCTTGTCGAGCTCGTAGAGTGATTGCTTGGTGAGCCCGGCATTGGCTATGGCCGTCGATTTCCAAACCGTCGCGCCCAGCACATCCTCGTCGAAAAGATTGCGCAGCAGAGCGACGATCTGCGTTTCCGGCACGTCATTGGGATCATGCCGCGTCACGACATATCGGATAAAGTCATAATCCAGCTGGCCGCCGGCCTCCTCAATGACCGTCATGACGTCGGACGTCATGAGAAGAAATTGATTCATGGAGGCCACATCCACCATCTGCGGATGAATGGTCACGAGCATGGCGGTCGCCGCATTCAACGCGCCCATGGTGAGATAGCCCAGCTGCGGCGGGCAATCGATCACGACGATGTCGAAATCGTCGGCGACCTGGTCGATCGCGCCGCCGACACGCCGGAAAAACAGATCGCCGCCGCGCAGCGATCGCTCCGCCATCGCGCGCGGGGTGTGATGCTCGAACTCCATGAGCTCGAGGTTGCCCGGAACGAGCGACACGCCGGCGAAATAGGTGGGCCGCACCACCTCCCGCATCGGGCGGCGCGCCTCGTCGTAGCGAATCGCGCCATAGAGCGTTTCGCCTTCCCCTATGTCGAACTCCGGCTGATAGCCGAACATAGCGGAGAGCGACGCCTGGGGATCGAGGTCGATCGCCAGCACCCGGTAGCCTTCGAGCGCGAGAAACTGCGCCAGATAGAGGGAGGTCGTGGTCTTGGCCGACCCGCCTTTGAAATTCGCGACGGCGATGACCTGCAATTTGTCGCCGAGGCGCCGATGCGGCAAAAAGCCGAGCGCCTCCTTCGGCCGCGCGCCGGCGAGGTAGACCCGCAGCTCACCGATCTGGCTCGGCGTATAGGATCGCCGCCCACCGCCGGACACTGCGGGAATTGGGCCGAGCCCGTCGAGCGATAATTGCCTGAGGTAACCGTCAGAGACGCCGAGAAAGCGTGCGACCTCCCCGGAGGAAAAGGAACGCAGCGTCTTCCGCGCGGCCGGCGGAAAAAGCGTCGCGCTCAGCGCCTGCATTTGCCCCGACAAGACTTTTGCATGCCGGGTCATTCGCTGCAGCGCGCTCTCCGGCTCCGAATAGGGCAGGGCGTCCAAGTTGCTCGTCACAGAAAACGGTTCCTGAGCGTTAAACGGCTAATTTCCGTTTGCGACTAGAGGCCGATTCTCGATTCTTTGCAAGTCGTATTGGGTTAACCGAGTCCTAACGGCCACCGAGCCCACACCACATGCACGCGCTCGTCCCCTATGCGCAATGCGGATCGCCAGTCGAGACGCGGTTCAGCGCTTCGGCGCCCAGACTTCGCCAAGCTGACCGCAGTCGCGTCGACGCTCGGAGCCGCCCGAACGAAACGGCGCCTTCCCAATCCTAGCCCATGCGGAGATCGCACGATTGCGCGGATAGAGGCGCCGCGCCGACGCCATTGGCCATTCGAAACATCTCGGTTCAATCGAAGCGCCGTGCCCTCACCCGAACGCGAGCGCCGGGCGTAAGCGGCCCGGCTCTCGTGACGCTTGACGCTTCCAATGCGCACCGCACGACGACGCTCTTGAAACCCAGCGAGCACGCCGGCCTAACGACCGGGCTCTTCCGCTCGCATCGATCGAAGAATAGCTTCGGCGAAGCCGAGGAGCGCGTCTGGGGGCAGGGATAGACGTAGGCTTGCGGCATTCTCAGCCTGAGCGTCCGACACGAGACGAACTCGAACGACTTTCCGTTTTAAATCGGGCTCCTCGACAATCTCGAGGGCCTCTCCCTCCAGGATCGGCGTGTCGATCGGGCCATTACGTGAGCGCAGCTCGCGGGCGATCTGCGCCAATTGCAAGAGCAGAACCGCAAGGCGCTGCGCTTCGTCAGTGGGGAAAATAATATCTGCCGCAGCGTCATCGGCTTTGGCGTGGAGAACAATGTCTTCGCCGTCATTGGCGACGGCTCCGCTTTCGATAGACCTGAACCCGACACGAATGGTCATGCCAATCATCCTCTCGTCGAACGCTATGCCCCATCGCCATTCTCCGGGGTCCAGGAGGCCGACTGGAATCGACAGCGATCGAAAGCCCGACCGAAGAGTCTATCCGCTTCAGCGCTTTCGATATGAGGGGGGGGGACGTCGTTCGTCCCGGGGGGATTACGGACGCCTGCGCATCGACGCCAAGGTCATCGGTCGTCGTCCCGACACTCGTCCTTCTCATTTCCGCGGTCGTGTTCTGGCGATGGAATGTCCATCGCTCTGCGGCATATTCCTAGTGATGTTATATATTAATGTCAAAGCAGGCGCGCATTCCGCGGCTCGCGCATGAACGAGGCTCTGTTCCCATCGGCGCTTATCGCGACGCGTTTCACGCCACCCGAACGAACTCGGCGACAGACACGAAACGCCTCATACGAGATAATAGACGGCCTGAGCCTCGCGCGCATGGGGCGCGGACGCCAGAGCGCGCGCGGCGCGCACCGCATTGAGGGTCGCCGAATAATCCGTCTCCTCTTCGGGGAAGATCCGCTCTCCCGGATGGCGATCGAGGATGTGCATGCGTCCGAGCGCGGCCTGAAGATCAGGCCTGACGCCGGCGAGCAGAACCTCGAGCCCCTGGGCGCGCGCTTCGGCGAGGAAATGGTCGAGCGCCTCGAGCGCCACGGCGTCTGGATTGCGCACCCGCTTCAAGCGCAGCACGATGCATGTGACGCCTCGCGCCTGCGCCTCGTCGGCGGCGGACTGAAGATAACGCTCGAAATCCGGCGCGGCGCCGAAGAAGAGGTCGCCCTCGAAATCATAGATCAGCACGTCTCGGCTCGGCGGATCGGAGGCGATGCGCGCCCGCACGACGCCGTCGTCGGCGACGACCAGCTCTTGCGCCTTCAGCCTGGCGGCGCGCAGCACATACCAGACGATCGACAGAGTCGCGCCGATGAGAATCGCGAACTCGACTCCGATCGCCAGCGCCGACGCCGTGGTGACGAGAAGGAGGATCGCATCATAACGCGAGGCAGTGAGCGTGTAGCGCAGCCGCTCGAGATCGATGAGCCGCGCGGCCGCCACGATGAGGAGCCCAGCGAGAGCAGCCTTGGGAATATAGGCGGTCAGAGGCGCGAGCAGCAGCACCGCGACCGCTACGAAGGCAGCCGTGAACACGCCCGAAAATCGTGTGACCGCTCCCGCCTGATAATTGATCGCCGTGCGCGAAAGCGACCCGGCGCCGGGCATGCAACGGAAGAAGCCGCCGATGAGATTGCCGACTCCTTCGGCGAGGCATTGCCGATTGTAGTCGAGCGGCTGACGCGTCTTGTGGGCGATGGCCTTGGCGATGGCGAGCGCCTCGAGCAGGCCGAGTATGCCGATGGCCACGGCCGACGATGCGAGATCGAGGAACCAACCGAACTCGATCTCGGGAATATGGGGCGTCGGCAGAGCCGCGGGCACCGCCTCGATGAGCGGAATCGCCGGCTTTACGCCTGGAGCCCCTTGCGACCAGCCTGCGAGCCAGGCGACGAACGACAGCGCGATCAGAGAAAACAGCATGTCGATTTGCGGCAGCCGGAATCGCTTCACGGCGTATCGCGCGGCAATGGCGATGGCGATGGCGCCGCCGCTGATAGCGATCGCCTTTACGTTGAAAGGCGCAGGCTGGGTCAACGTCAAATAGAGGCGATAGAGCACATGCTGATGGCCCGTGCCCTGCGCCCGAACGCCGAGCGCATTGGCCACTTGGCCGATGATGGTGAGAAAGGCCGCTCCGGCGATAAATCCGGTGACCACGGACTCCGAAATATAGCGCGTCACATCGCCGAGCCGCGTGACGGCTATGGCGATCTGAACGACGCCCATCATCACGGCGAGCAGGAACATCGCCTCATAAGCATCGAGCTTGGCGTCTGGATCGATGAAGGCGAGAGCGCCGAAGACGACGAGCGAGACGGCTCCCGTCGGACCATTGACGAGATGATTCGACGATCCCAGCACGCCGGCGATGGCAGTGAAGACGATAGCCGTATAAAGACCGAAGCGCGGATCGACGCCGGCGATGAGCGCATAGGCCATGCTCTGCGGAAGCGAGATCGCCGCAACCGTCATTCCCGCGACGAAGTCCTTGCGAATGTTGGAGAGCGTCCCGGCGCCGAGCCGATCCCGAAGCGGGACGGGCCGCATCGCTGTCTCGATGGTCATTTGATCGAACTTCTCCTTATCGCCTCTCGTCCAATCGGCGATCATTCGGTGCGGGGCTTGGGCGTGTAGACAGTGTCGATGATTCCATTCTCGGAAAAGAATTTCTGCTGCGCATCCTGCCAGTCGCGCGCGATGGCGGCGATCGGAAAGAGGTCGATCGCCGGCAGACGACGCGCATGGCGCACGAGAGTCTGCGCATCGACGGGCCGGTAGCCGTCTTTCGCGATGATCTCCTGCGCCTCCGGGGTGAAGAGAAATTGTAGATAGGCCTGCGCCTGCTTGGCGCTCGAATGCTTGGCCGCATTTGCGTCGACGACGGCGACGGTCGGCTCGGCGAGGATACTGACCGTCGGATAGACGATCTCGAGCTCGCCTTTCGAGGTCTCCGTCTCGCGCAGCGCCTCGTTTTCCCAGGCGACATGGACATCGCCTTTCCTCTCCACCGAAAACGCGACGCCGGCCGCGCGCGCCGCCGCGACGAGAAAGGGCGCGTGGTCATAGAGCGCGCGTAAGAACTCGCGCGCTTCCGCTTCGCTTCCGCCGCGCGTGACGACTGCGCCCCAGGCGGCGAGCGCGGCGAGCTTTCCATTGCCGGAGGTCTTCGGGTCGGGGAGGATCACCTCGACGCCCGGCTTCAGCAGATCCGCCCAATCGCGAACGCCATGCGGATTGCCTTTGCGAACGACGAAGACGATCGTCGAATGATAGGGCTGGGAATGATTGGGGAGGCGTTCGCTCCAGCCGTCGGGAATGAGCCCACGCTTGTGCAAAGCCTCGACGTCCGACGGAAGGCCGAGCGTGACGACATCGGCCGGCTCTTCGCCTTGAGCGACGCGCCTCGCCTGGTAGGACGATCCGCCATGCGACTGCTTGATGGCGATGCTCGATCCCGTCTCTTTCTCATAGGCGGCGGCGAAAAGCGGATTTATGTCCTGATAGAGCTCGCGCGTTGGATCATAGGACACATTGAGAAGGTGATGCGCCGCGCGGCCTTCGACATTCTTCCCGACAATCACGGCGACCGCCAGCGCGGCGGCCGCAACGGCGGCGATGTTCAACCAAGGAATGCGCATTCTCGTCGACCTCACGCCGCCGATGGGCTCGACATCACTAATATATACAGTATGTAGACTAAATATCAGCAGCCCTGTCAATCAGCGCCCGACGGACGACGTCGCCGTTGGAAATTTTTGCTCTGGCATAAGGTTGATCGGCCGCTTTCCTCTATGGGTTCGCCTTCGCGCAAGGGCTCACGAAGGACGAGGACAAGCCGCTCGTCTATCCAGGCAGATACTGGGCCGTAGATCGCGTCCATGCCGATCGGGAATCGCCGCGTCGAATAGCGTGACACGGAGCGACGCTTATCGCCGCGCCGTGTCGCAGTCTTTTTCAGCTCAGGCGAGCAGCTCTTTCACGACCTTGCCATAGACGACCGTCGGACGTTCCGCGCGACCGGCTCTCGAGAAGGTGGTCTTGAGGTGGTCCAGGCCGACGAGCTGCAGAACCGTCGCGTGCAGATCATAGGTGTCGACCGGATTTTCGACGGCCTTCAGGCCGATCTCGTCCGTCGCGCCATGCGTATAGCCGCCCTTCACGCCTCCACCCGCGAGCCATTGCGTGTAGCCCCATGGATTATGATCGCGCCCGTCTCCGCTCTGGCCATAGGATGTGCGCCCGAATTCGGATGTCCAAACCACCAGCGTTTCATCCAGCAGTCCGCGCGACTTCAAATCAGCCAATAATCCAGCAATGGGCTTGTCGACGGCGCGGGAACGCGCGCCGTGATTTTCTTCGAGCTTGCTGTGCGCGTCCCAATTGCTGAAATCCACGCCGGCATTGTCGAAAGGCCAGGACACGACTTGAACGAAGCGCACGCCGCGTTCGACGAGCCGCCGCGCTCTCAGCAAAATCGTTCCATATTCGCGAGTCGCCTCTGAGTTCAGCCCGTAGAGCTCTCGGGTCGCCGCCGTCTCTCGGGTGAGATCGACCGCTTCGGGCGCAGAAGCCTCCATTCGGTAGGCCAGCTCATATGAGCGCGCGCGCGCCGCCAGCTCGCTATCATTGGGATGACGCGTGGCGTCCTTCTCATTGAGATGCAGCAGGAGATCGAGATTGGATCTCTGCTCGGTGGAAGAAATCAATTCCGGCCGCTCGAGATGGAGTATCGGCGATGGTCCCGATCGAAACGCCGTGCCTTGATAGACCGCCGGAAGGAAGCCCGAGCTCCAATTGATGGCTCCGCCCCGCGGCTCCTTATCCCCCGCATAGAGCACGACGAAGGGGGGCAAATCTGGATTGGCCGAGCCGAGCGCGTAGGAAATCCACGCCCCGAGCGAAGGACGGCCGGGAACGAGATCGCCGGTGTTGAGCTTCAAGATCGAGATGTCATGCGTGGCGCCGACGGTGACGCTGGACTTCACGAAAGCGATTTCGTCCGCATGCTGCGCGAGCTCCGGCAGAAAATCCGAAAACCATGCGCCGCTCTCGCCATATTGCTTCCAAGCACGATTGGAAGCGAACAGCTTTCCAGTCTTGCCTTGACCAGCGGTGCGAATGCCCGTCAAGAACGATTCCGGCGTGTCCTGTCCGGCCAGCCGCTCCAAAGTCGGCTTGTAGTCGAAGAGGTCGAGCGTGCTCGGAGCGCCGTCCATATGCAGCCAGATGATCGACTTCGCCTTGGGCGCGAAATGCGGCTCCCGTCGCGCCAAAGGATCGAGCTTCGGCGCGGCTGCCGCAACAGGAATCGAAAGAATGCCGCCTCCGGGCAGAGAGGCGTTCAGCGCGAATCCGCCGAGCCCATAGGCCGAACCGACCAACCAGTCACGTCTCGAATGTCCGCTCATGCTATATTCCTTCGCAAAGGCTCAGGGGATAGGTCAAAATCGATAGATGAACTCGTTGGAGTTCGCGACCGTATGAACGAGATCGACGAGAGCCGAAGCGCGCAGCGGATCCTGTGTCGGCGCGACATCGCCGGTCGGCAGGGCGATCGACAATTTCCCGTCCTTTGCTTTGCTCGCGATCAGCTGCCTCTGCTTGTCGAGGAACTCGACGAGCAGCGCTTTCTCCGAGGCGTCCGGCTTTCTCGCAAAGAGTATTTCGTAGAGACGTTCGAATTGCGCCGATTCGTCGCCGCCGACCTCCGCGAGAAGCCGTCCAGCCAGCGCTTGCGACCATTCGAACACGATATCGCTGTTGACGAGCGCGAGCGCTTGCAGCGGCGTCGTCGTCACATCACGCTTGCTGTGCACTTGCTGCGTGTTCGCCGAGTCGAAAGGCTCGAGCAGAGGATATGGCACGCTGCGCCGCGCGAAAATATACAGGCTGCGACGGTTGTGATCCTTCGGGTCCTTCGAGACCTCCCAAGCGGATCCTGCATTCAGATTGCTCGGAACGGGCGGAAACACGCTCGACCCTCCGATCCGCCCGTCCAGCCTGCCCGAGGCGGCGAGGAGCGAGTCGCGAATTTGCTCGGCGTCGAGCCGCTTGCGGGGGAAGACGGCGAGCAGCTTGTTCTCCGGGTCGACAGCGGCGACGTCTTCCCGCTGATCCGACGACTGGCGATAGACGCGCGACAGCAGAATCTGTCGATGCAACGCCTTGACGCTCCATCCCCCCTTCACGAAGTCCGAGGCGAGACGATCCAATAGCTCTGGATGCGTCGGCTTGTCGCCCGCCCGGCCGAAATCGCTGACCGTTCCGACGATCCCCTTGCCGAAATATTCGTTCCACACGCGATTCACATAGACGCGCGGCGTCAGCTGATTGCCGGAGTCGACGAGCCAATTCGCCAGCGCCAGCCTTCGCCCCGAGGACGTCGCCGTCGGCGCGATAACGGGCTTTTCGCCTGTGAGCGCCTCGGGAAAAGCAGGTTGCGCTTCGTCGAGCGGCCGCTCGTGATTGCCGCCGAACAAGACATAAGTGGGCGGCGCGTCGGCATGCCCGAGCTCCGTCACCGCCGTTATCGTGTTCGATCCCTTTTTGGGCCGGAGCTCGTCGAACTTCTTCAAATCCTCGAGCAGCGACTTATATTCTGCGGCCAGCTTGAGGAACTCGTCACGCGACACGGTGATGCGGGGACCTCCAGCAGCGGCGCCTTCGCCGCCCTCCGAGAAGCGCGCATAGACGTCCGCAGGAAGATTGCGCAGAAACAGCCCGAGGCGATCGTCGGTCGAGTTGATCGCGACACGATGGTTGAGCCATCGGTCGAAGGCGTCCCATTCCCCTTTCGGCTTGAGGATATGCGCTTGGCTGCTCGCCTCGTAACGCTCTTTATTGAAAGCCGACAGCACGTCACGAAATTGCTCGACGATCTCTTTTCGACGATTCTTGTTGGCGCGAATCGCCTCGTCATATTTCGCCTGCGCGGCTTTGAATTCTTTTTCGGCCTCTCCCGGCGCGGCCACCGGCGTCCTTTCATCGACGCTCGTATTGGCGAAGAACGCCTGCAAGGAGAAATAGTCCTTTTGGGTGAATTTGTCCGACTTGTGATTATGGCATCGCGCGCAGCCGATCGTCGTGCCGAGCACGACGGACCCGACCGTATCGGTGATCTCCGTGGCGACCTGATATTTTCTCAGCACCAGATCCCGCGCGTTGACGTTTTCGGGAAAGGCGGCGAGAAATCCCGTCGCGGTCAACGCTTCCTGGTCGCCGGGAGCCAGCTCATCGCCAGCGATCTGCTCTCGAATGAAACGCGAATACGGCTTGTCGCTATTGAACGCGTTGATGACATAGTCGCGATAGCGATAGAAATTCCCGCGCGTCTCGTCGCCTTGGAAGCCCGCGCTATCGGCGTAACGCGCCAGATCGAGCCACCGACGCGCCTGCCGCTCGCCATAATGCGGCGAGGCCAACAGACGATCCACCAGCTTTTCATACGCATCCGGCGCGTCGTCATTGACGAAGCGCGCGACGTCCTCGGGCGCCGGAATAACTCCCCAGACATCCAAGGTCGCGCGGCGAATGAAAGTTGCGCGATCGGCGTCCGGCGAGGGAGCGAGATTGGCCTGCTCCAGCTTTGCGAGAATGAAAGCGTCGATCGACGTCCGTGGCCAATCTGCGCGCTCGACTGTCGGCGTGGCCGGAACTTGCAACGGCTGATAGGCCCAATGCGTCCGACTACCGGAGGAGACGGGCATTCCGTCGTCTGCGGCCAAGGCGACCGAAATCGCAGAGGCCGCCGCCAGTGACATAAAAAATGCTTTTTTCGTCATGCGCATCATGGGGCTTCCTCGACAAAGCGCTTTGTCGCCGCATAAAAGTGGGATGTCTCGGTCGCGGCTAAATCATACTTATTTAGTATAGATAATGCGCGCTCTGTCAATCCCATTCAGGGGAATTCCGTTCGAGCGCCGGCGGGTTCGACCTTCGCGCCGGGACGGCGCGTAATTTATAGAGAGATGTTGATATTATCGTCGACGGGCGTCCGGCCACTGTCGGCGCTTCCACGCCATCGCATGCATTTTCTTCGCGACTGGGCTCGACGAAGGCGACGCCATAATATATATATTATCTATCTGATATATGTATTTAAGGAGGCGTCATGCCCGTTGCCGATCGATTTCGTCCTCGCGCTCGGGCATGCGGGCCCTCGAACGCGGGAAAGCGCCGGCATCCGGCAGGGCTCCGCAATCGGCTGCTCTCTTCAGTCTGCTCGATCTCTTGCGTTTTCGGCATCGCCAACGCAATCGCGCTCCGCCAGGCGCGAGGTCAGGAAGCGACCATCGCCGACGTGACCGTCGGCGCCCAACGGGGCGAATTGACGAAGCAAGAGCAGAAGGTGCTGCTGGAGACGCCCCGCTCCGCCGCGATCATCAATGGCGAAAAGGCCGAGGACCAGCGGCTGGATCGGCTCGACGATTTCGCGCTACGCGTTCCGAATTATCGGCCCAACACGGGCAATCCAGAGACTTCGCTTCCTGCGATCCGCGGCATGGGGTCGGGACGCGTATTGCAAATCGGCGGCGAGTCCGACACGGGCTTCGTGCAGGACAATGTCTTCTGGAAATATGTCGGCTTTCAATGGGGCGACTATGTCGATCTCGATTCCTTCGAGATCGGGCTCGGCCCACAAGGAACGACCGGCGGCAAGAACACGACCGTCGGCACGGTCGGCGTGCGCACGCAATTGCCCTCGTTCGATCGCAAGGCGACATTCGAGACCTCCTACGCCAATTACAGCCGCATCATCGAGAAAGTGAACCTCACCGGGCCGATCATCGACGAGAAGCTGGCCTATCGCGTCGCCTTCTATCTCGATCAGGGCGACGGCTGGATTCACGATCAGGCGACAGGGGCCGGCTATTTGAACAATCATCGCTGGGGCGTGCGCGGGCAATTGCTCTATGTCGGCGACGAGTTCACCGACCGCCTGATCTTCAATCGCGCGAGCTCCTACGAATATAATAATTACGGCAAATCGGGACGTGGCCCCTTCTCGGATTCGGCCGTGCTCTATGCGAACGGAACCTTCGGGACGAATTTTTCGCAAACATTATGGAACCGACTCGGCCGGCCGGTCCTCACCTTCGATCCCTATAAGCCCTATGTCGTCGGCTTCGGAACGCACGAGGCCCAGACATTGAGCGTATCGAATGAGATCGATCGCCAGATCGGCGAGAATACGCTCACGTCGATCTCGGCATGGGGGCAGTATTACACCCATCCCAATTCTCCCGAGACTCCGGCCGGCGGCTCGCAAGGGACCGAAACGAACAATGGCTACGGCAATATCTGGGTCGATCAATATTCGCAGGAACTCCGCCTCGCCTCGCCCAAGGATCGCCAATTGGAATGGCAGACCGGAATCTATTCGCTCTATGAGAAGCTCTGGGATTTTTCTGGAAACAATTTTGGAACAGACGCCGCGAAATGGTACAATAATGCAGCATTGCAGCGCGGCTTCCAACAACGCCAGACCGGAAAGTCGAACACTTTTCAGCTCGCCGCTTTCGGCCAGGCGTCGTACCATCTCGACGATCGATGGACTTTGACCCTCGGCCTGCGTGACAGCTACGAGGTGAAGGAAGGCTCCAATTTCGCCTGGATCAACGCCGCGAGCACGACCTATTCGGCGCAGCAGGTCTATTCGGCGGTTCGCGGCGCGACGGGCGCCGGCATTTTCGACACCGGCGGCCAGACGAAAAAACGCAATATGTTCACGGGGATATTCAACCCGAAATACAAGGTCGACGACAACATCACGCTCTATGGGCTCCTCGGACGCGGCGAGAAGGCCGGGGCGATCAATATTTCCGCGCTGCCGATCATGGATGGCCTGACGTTCAAAGGCTTTCAACCGGTCATCACAAAGCCGGAGACTTCGTGGGATTACGAGATCGGCGCCAAGACGAGCTGGCTCGACGGACATTTGATCGCCAATATGAATCTCTATTGGTCCGACATTTTCAATCTTCAGGATCAATTGACCGATACGAGCTATCTCGACAGCACTGGCCAGCCTCTGCGCTTGACCTACCTCGGCAACATACCTCACATCAGGCTGCGCGGCGTCGAGTTCGATGGACGCTGGAGTCCGATCGAACGCCTGCAGCTGAATCTTTCCGGCGCCTACACCGAGGTCCGCTACATCGACTTCGCCAATGCGGCTCCTCCCTCTGACTGGATCTGGCCGACTCCCAACCCCGTCCCGGCGGGGTTCATCAAAGCGCCTTTGACTCTTTCCCGCTCGAACACGCGATGGGAGAATCTACCGAAATGGGCGTTCAATGTCGGGGCCGACTATGAACATCCACTCGGGCCGATCCTGAGCGATCTCGGGCCGAGTTGGGCCGTTCCGGTCAATGGCTTCGCCTATGTGAATGTCGCCTGGAAGGACAGAACGCAGCTCACGGACCCGCATTCCGTGTTTCAATATTGGCAGGCCGCCTATTCGCTGGTCGACTTCGGCTTCGGCCTGCGCACCGAAGACAAGCGCTACAGCCTGTCGGTCTGGAGCAAGAACCTCTTCGACAAGCGCTATTTCACCTCGTGGACGGCAGGGACGACGACCGCGCCTGCGACCGTCGGCCTGCAAGATCTGCCGCGCACTTTCGGCGGAACGCTGAGGGTCACTCTCGATTGATCTCGAGATTGCCTCGCCCTCGATGCGGCTCCGCCTCGTCGATGGCGAGGAGATGGCGGAGCTGCTCGACCACGGTCTACATCGTGAGTGAAACAGGGCCATATATTCGTCGATAGTGCTCGACGCATGCTATCGCTTCGGCTCACTGAATCAGCGGGAGCGGAGCGTCCGACGTGTATGTGCCGACCCGTGTCGTTCGCTTCGAGGGAGAGGATCGATGGCCCGGCTATCTCTCATCGCGTTGTCGAGCATCGTCTTTCTCACGAGCGCTTCGGCTGACGCTTTGAAGGATACGCTCCCGCATATTTCCGTGACGGGAGAAGCGTCGGAGGACGAAATCCCCGATAGCGCCAAGCTCCTTCTGGATATCGTGACCGAAAGGCCGACCGCGGTCGAAGCCGTGGACGAGAACGCGCAGAAGACTCGAGCCTTGCTGGAGGATCTTGCCCGGCAGGGAATACGAACGGACGGCATTCGCGCCAGCGGCTCGACGCTCGTCTCCCTCCGATCGGACGGCTCCGCCGCGCGCGGCGCGCATGCAGGGCGCGTCTCCAGGAGCTTCCGAGTGCGGAACGAATTGAGCGTTCTCGTGAATTCGCTCGATACGGCCACGGCGATCTTCCTGCGCGCCGTCGACTCCGGCTCCAATGACGTTCGGGGAATGGAATTCATCGTCGGCGACGAGACGGCGCGTTCCGAACGATTGCGGGTCGCAGCGATCAAAAATGCGGAGCAGCGCGCGAGAAGCTATGTCGAGGCCTTGGGCTCGAAGCTCGGGCGCATCATCGAAATCGCTCACGACGAGGTGACGCGATCCGATGACGTCGAACGCGAATCGACGCCGACGGCCGCCGCGCCGACGAATGGAGCGATCGCCCTGCCTCTGCGGCCCGGCGCGCGACGGCTCACGGCAAAAGTATCGGTGACATGGGCGCTTTCGCGTTAGCCTTTGTCTGCATATATCATCGAAGCCCCGGCTCGAGCTCGGCCTGAAAGGCGAAACGAATGCGCGAAACGCCTTTTTCTCGAACGAGCGCGGCGCGGCATGGAACGGTCTCCGCGGTCAGGGGAGCCGTGCTCGACGTGCGCTTCGAAGAGGGCGCGCTGCCGGAGATCGAGGAAGCTTTGATCGTCGAGAAGAATGGCGGTGGAGAAATCTTAGTGGAGGTGCAGGCGCATCTCGACCGCAACAGCATAAGAGCCATCGCTTTGCAATCGACTGTCGGATTGTCGCGCGGACGCAGAGTCCGGGCGACCGGCGGCCCGATCGAGATCGCAGTTGGCGATGCGACGCTCGGACGGCTGATCGACGTGACGGGAGGCGTCGGCGACAATGGGCCGCCCCTGCCCACGGACGCGCCGCGTCGCCCGATCCATCGCGCGCCGCCGCCGCTCGCGGACCGGCCGCGAGGCGCCGAGATTTTCGTGACCGGGATCAAGATCATCGACCTTCTGACCCCCATCGCGCAAGGCGGCAAGGCCGCTATGTTCGGCGGCGCGGGCGTCGGCAAGACGGTGCTCGTGATGGAGCTCATCCACGCTATGGTCTCGGGTTATCGGGGAGTGTCGGTGTTCGCCGGCGTCGGCGAACGCTCGCGCGAGGGTCATGAGCTGCTGCTCGACATGGGCCGCTCGGGCGTCCTCGACCGCACCGTGCTCGTCTATGGTCAGATGAACGAGCCTCCCGGAGCCCGCTGGCGCGCGCCGCTCACGGCTTTGACGATCGCGGAATATTTCCGCGACGAGAAGCGCCAGAACGTGCTGCTGCTGATGGACAATGTCTTTCGATTCGTCCAGGCCGGGGCCGAGGTTTCGGGCCTGCTCGGACGGTTGCCCTCGCGCGTCGGCTATCAACCGACGCTCGCGAGCGAGGTGGCGGCGCTGCATGAGCGAATCGCGTCGGTCGGCGGCGTCGGAGTGACGGCAATCGAGGCGGTCTATGTCCCCGCGGACGATTTCACCGACCCGGCCGTGACGACGATCGCGACGCATATCGACAGCATGATCGTATTGTCGCGGCAGATGGCGGCGGAAGGCATGTATCCGGCGATCGATCCTATCGCCTCCTCCTCTGTCCTGCTCGACCCGCTGGTCGTCGGCGAGGAGCACGCCAATGTCGCGACGGAAGTCCGCCGCGTCATCGAGCATTACCTCGAATTGCAGGATGTGATTGCTCTGCTCGGCGTCGAGGAGCTGGGCGCCGAGGATCGCAAGCTCGTCGGGCGCGCGCGCAGGCTGCAGCGCTTCCTGACCCAGCCCTTTGCCGTCGCCGAGGTCTTTACCGGCGCGCCGGGGCGATCGGTTCTGCTCGTCGACACGCTCGCGGGCTGCCGCGAGATTCTCTCCGGCGCCTGCGATGACTGGCGCGAGAGCTCCTTCTATATGGTGGGAACGCTGGAAGAGGCGGAGCTGAAGGAGAAGGCCGCGGCGCGGACGGACGCCGAAACGAAGGAAGGACGAGCATGAGCAGAACATTGCGGCTCACCATCACGACGCCGAACGTCGTCCTCCTCGATGAAGCCGACGTGCGATCCGTGCGAGCCGAGGACAAGAGCGGCGGATTCGGGATCCTGCCCGGACACGCCGATCTTTTGACCGTGCTTCCGCCATCGGTCGTGCGCTGGCGAGCCTCCGACGGGACAGAACGCTATTGCGCGATTCGACGCGGCGTGATGACCGTCCGAAAAGGAGAGATCGTGTCGATCGCGTGCCGCCAAGGCGTTCCGGGCGGCGATTTGCGAGAGCTGGAAGCCGAGGTCGAATCGGCGCGCGCGGCGGAGAAGGACGCATCGGCGCGCGCGCGCGTCGAGGAGACGCGGCTGCACGCCAGCGCCGTGCGTCAGCTCGTCCGCTATCTGCATCCTTCGAGCGCTTCGGAAATGTTCGGCGACGGAAAGGAAGCGCCATGAGCGAAGCCGGGCCTGGGCGAGAGCGCGACCCTATGGCGGAAGCTTCGCGCCTGGCCGCCGCACGTCGCGAGCTGTTGCGCGAGCAGGCAGAGCCCTCGCTCGGACGACGGCTGGGACAGATCGGCGCGCTCGGCTGGACCATCGTCCTTCCGGCGCTCGCCGGATTGTTCCTCGGCCGCTGGCTGGACAAGGCCTATTCCACGGGCGTGTTCTTTTCGGCGCCTCTCGTCATGATCGGCGCCGGCGCCGGCCTGTGGCTCGCCTGGAAATGGATGTCGCGCCAATGATCGCTCCGTCCGCCGCCTCTCTCTTATTCCAGCTCGCGCTCGGCGCGGGGGCGGGCCTCGCCGCAGGCTTCGCCTATTTCGTCGCCTTGCGCTGGAACGTCGATCTCTTCGAACGGGGCGCGGCGCCCAAGGCATTGCTCCTGCTCATGGCGCGCTTCGGCGCGCTCGCCCTGGCTTTGACGGCGCTCGCGAAAATCGGCGCCATCGCCCTGCTCTCGGGCGCTCTGGGATTGCTGGTCGCGCGGCGCGCCGTTCTGCGTCGATTGGGAGGCCTTCGATGAAATCCTCGCCGCTCGCGCTCGAGCCCGGCTTTCAGCTCGGACCGGCGCCGATCAGCAAGCCTGTCATCGTCACATGGCTCATAATGGCGGCGCTCACGCTCGCGAGCGTCCTCCTGACGCGGCGGCTCTCGCTGCGGCCGGGGACCGGGCAGTCCGCGCTCGAGCTCTTTGTCGAGACGCTCGATGCGCAAATATGGGACACTCTGGGCGCCGATCCGGCGCCCTATCGCGCGCTGCTGGGAACGATCTTCCTATTCGTGCTCGCCGCCAATTGGTCGTCGCTCATTCCCGGCGTCGAGCCGCCCACCGCGCGGCTCGAGACCGACGCCGCGCTCGCTCTCATCGTCTTTTGCGCGATCATCTATCACGGCCTGCGTACGCGCGGACTGCTCGGCTATCTCGCGACTTTCGCCGAGCCGAGCATCGTCATGATCCCGCTCAACCTCGTCGAGCAGATCACGCGGACCTTCTCGCTGATCGTTCGCCTGTTCGGGAATATAATGAGCGGCGTGTTCGTCATCGGCATTGTCCTCTCGCTCGCCGGCTTGCTCGTGCCGATACCGCTGATGGCGCTCGACTTGCTGACCGGGGCGGTCCAAGCGTACATTTTCGCGACACTCGCCATGGTGTTCATCGGCGCGGCGGTCGAGGAGCGCGACTCTCGAACGCATGAAGCGCGATAGCGGAGGAAGCCGCGAAATGGACGATATTCAATATATCAGCGTGATCGCCGCGGCCGTCGCCGTATCCTTCGGCGCGATCGGCCCCGCGCTCGCGGAAGGCAAGGCGGTCGCCGCGGCCATGGATGCGATCGCGCGACAGCCGGAGGCCGCGGGCGTCCTGTCGCGCACATTATTCGTCGGCCTCGCGATGATCGAGACCATGGCGATCTATTGTCTCGTGATCGCGCTGCTGCTTCTCTTCGCAAATCCTTTCATCAAATAAGGCGCGCGCACGCATGCAGATCGACTGGTGGACGCTCGGTTTGCAGACCGTCAATGCGCTGGTGCTGATCTGGCTGCTCTCCCGTTTTCTCTTCCGTCCGATCGCGTCGATCCTCGCCGATCGCAAGGCGACGGCGCAACGCCTCCTCGACGAAGCGGCCGCCGCCGAAGCCTCGGCTCGAACATTGGAAGAGAAAGCGCGCGTCGCCGTCGAGGACATCGCGTCGAAACGCGCCGAGACGATCCGCGCGGCCATAGAAGAGGCGAAGGCGGCGAGCCGCGAGCTACTCGACGCCGCCCAGTCCGACGCTGATCGAATGCGGGCCGACATGCGCCTCGAGATCGAGCGCTTCGAAAAGTCAGAGCGTCGCGCCGAAGCGGAGCGCGCGAGCCTCCTTTCCGTCGACATCGCCCGGCGCTTGCTCGACAGGCTGCCGCGGGAGTCGCGCGTCGCAGGCTTCGTGGAGGGGCTCGCCGAAGCGATCGCCGCTCTGCCGGAGCTGGAACGCGTGGATTTTTGTCTGCGCGGCGAAACGACTCTCACCGCGCCGCGCCCGCTGACCGCCGAGGAAGACTCACTCTGCCGGAGCGCGTTCGAGCGCGCTCTCGGACGCCCATTAGAATTCGCCCTTCGCGTCGATCCGACATTGCTCGCGGGCCTCGAATTGGAGAATAATCACACCAGCATCCGCAACAGCCTGCGCGCCGATCTCGAGCGCATTTCCGCAACTTTGCTGACGGAGCGGGAAAATGCCGGATGACTCCGGCGAATGGCTGGACCGTGGCCGCAAGGCCGTCGCCCAGATCGATCTCGGACCGCGAGTCGAGACGATCGGTCGGGTCGAGAGCTTCGCTGACGGAATCGCCTTCGTCTCTGGCCTGCCACAGGTCGAGCTCAATGAATTGCTGCGTTTCGAGAGCGGTCAGCTGGGCTTTGCGCTCGCGCTCGAAACAGATCGTATCGGCGTCGTGCTTCTCGATTCGGGCGAATCCATCGAGGCCGGCGCGCGCGTCTTCGGCACTGGCGAGGTTGCGCATGCTCCGGTCGGCGAAGGCCTTCTCGGCCGCGTGGTCGATCCGCTCGGACGCCCTCTCGATGGCGGCGAGCCGATCTCCGCCGCCGCCTTTCATCCCGTCGAGCGCGACGCCCCGAGCATCATCGCGCGCGATCTCGTGACCGAGTCGGTCGAGAGCGGCATATTAGTCGTCGACTCGATGTTCGCTCTGGGGCGCGGCCAACGCGAGCTCATCATCGGCGATCGCGCCACCGGCAAGACGTCGATCGCCATCGACGCCGTCATCAACCAGCGTCATTCGGACATCGTCTGCGTCTATGTCGCCGTCGGGCAACGGACGACCGCGGTGGAGCGCGTGATCGAGGCGGTGAGGACGCGCGGCGCCGCAGAGCGCACGATCTTCGTCGTCGCCTCGGCCGCAGCGCCTCCCGGCCTGCAATGGATCGCGCCTTTCGCGGGAGTCACCATGGCGGAGTTCTTCCGCGATCGTGGCGGTCACGCGCTCGTCATCATCGACGATTTGACAAAGCACGCGATCACTCATCGCGAGCTCGCTCTGCTGACGCATGAGCCGCCGGGACGCGAGGCCTATCCCGGCGACATCTTCTATGTCCATGCGCGGCTGCTGGAGCGCGCCGCCAAATTGTCGAAGGAACTCGGCGGCGGCTCATTGACTGCGCTCCCGATCGCCGAGACCGACTCAGGCAATCTCTCGGCCTATATTCCGACCAATCTCATCTCCATAACCGATGGCCAGATCGTGCTCGACCGCCGCCAGTTCGCCGCCAATCGCCGTCCGGCCGTCGACGTCGGCCTCTCGGTCAGCCGCGTCGGCGGCCGCGCGCAGCCGGCGGCGCTCCGAGACGTCTCGGGAAAGCTGCGGTTGCAATATTCGCAGTTTCTCGAGCTCGAGATGTTCACGCGCTTCGGCGGCATGTCGAACGCGCGGATCGAGCGCGACATGATCCGCGGCGAACGCATTCGGGCGCTGCTGACGCAGCCTCGTTTCACCCCTCTGCGCCTCGCCGATCAGGTCGCTCTGCTCGCCGCCTTGGACGCGGGAGTCCTCGATTCCCTGCCGGTCGCAGACATTCCTCTGCTGACGGCGAGACTGCCGGCGCATCTCGATTCCGCCGCCGCGCAAAGCGTCGCCGCGCTCGCGCATGGCGCGCCCCTCGATGCGGCGAAGCGCGCGGATCTGGCGGAGCGCGTGCGCGATCTCGCGACCGAGCTCGAGGCGACGGCGCCATGACCGAACGCTCGAGCGACATAAAGGCGCATATCGCCGCGACCCGTCAGCTCGAAAGCGTCGTTACGGCGATGCGCGGCGTGGCTGCGGTTCGAACGCGCGAGGCTCAATCGCGTCTCGATGGCGTGCGCGCTTATGCGAAGGCCCTGGGCGAAGCGATCAGCGCAGCGCTCCCCCTGCTGGCGCGAGCGCCGCATCCGCGCAGCATGGCCAATCATCGGCCCGCATCCGACCACATCATTCTCGCCTTTTGCTCGGGACACGGATTCGTCGGCGCGTTCAACGAGCATGTTCTCGAGACGACGATGCGGCTCGCCGCCGGCGCCGGCAAAGAGCGCACGAGCGTTTTCATCGTCGGAGAGCGTGGGGCGACCCTCGCCAGAGAAAGAGGCTTGCGAGTCGACTGGACATTGCCGATGGCGTCGCGCGTCGACGACGCGCCGTCGCTCGCAGAACGGATCGCCGCCGCGCTCTATCGAAGGCTCGGCGAGCATAGCGCGGATCGCGTGACGATCATTCACGGAAGGCCGAGCGCCGCCAGCGTCGAAATCATCCAGAGACCACTCATTCCTCTCGATCTCGCCCGCTTTCCACCGGCGCCGCGCCTGATCCCGCCGCTCGTCGCCATTCCGCCCGAGGCGCTCATCGAGAGCTTGGCGCAAGAATATGTCTTCGCCGAATTATGCGAGGCGGCGGCGCTGTCCTTCGCCGCGGAAAACGAAGCGCGAATGCGTGCGATGATCGAGGCCCGGAGCAATGTGCAAAAGACGCTCGAAGAGCTCGAGGCCCGCCATCGTCAAAAGCGCCAGGAGGAGATCACGGAAGAAATCGTCGAGCTCATGAGACCCGCTTCGGGAAGAGCCCGCGCTGGCGACGACGCGCGGGGCCGAAGCCGAGAGTAGACGATCTTTTTCAACGCGGGCGCTTCGGCCGCGCGTGATCGTAGCTCGCTCGCATTCGGCGCCGGGCGAAGCGATTTCGCCGCGGCGCGCTTCGACTCGAGCGAACTCCGTGATCGATCTCGAACACGCGTGACGGAGCCCATCGTCAATTTCATGCCTCGGAATTTTTGATCGTGATCGCTTCAATGAACGCTCGCAACGCCTCGCCGAGTCGGTCCGACAGATCGGGATCGGACACGATTTCGTTCGCGCCCAGATTTCTTCCGACGCCGGCGATCGGCGCGGTGACGGACGCCTCCTCGATCAAGCACGCCGACATGGTCGCGAGGATCTCGCGAAGTTGCGCATCCGAGTGGACGGCGCGGGGCGCCGCATTGATCAATGCGACTGGCTTTCCTGGAAACTCCAGACTGCCCACGAGCCAATCGAGGGCGTTTTTCAGGGAGCCTGCGACGCCGTGAGCATATTCCGGCGAGCAGATGAGGAGCCCGTCCGAAAGACCGACCTCTCGCCGCAATTCGCGGACTTCTCGAGGGAGGGAATCGGACGCTTCGCTACGATCCAGGTCTGGATTGAAGTGCGGCAGGCCCGCCAACCCTTCAAAAAGAACGACTTTCACGCCTGCCGGCGCGAGTCTCGCCATCGCCTCCAAAGCGGAGGTATTCGACGAATTGGCGCGCAAGCTGCCAGAGATGGCGAGGAGCCGCATGTTCTTTCCTGCAAGTGAGAAGCGTCTTCGATCGAGAAAGCCGGACGGCGAGCGCCGCCCGATCGCCGAGGAACGCACAGTCGTTAATCGAGCCCGGCTCATCTGTCGAATGAGAGCATTTCGCCTCGCAATACGGTCCGTCAGAGCGTCGGCCCTGCCAATGGGCTCGGTTCGATCCTTGCCAAGCCGCCCGACTGCGGATATGCATACCAGCCTACTAGAGTTTGGTTTCGGCGCAGGCCCCGGTTGAGACGTATGAGCGACGAAGCGCCATGCGCCTTCACAGCGCGCCGCCGCGTTTTTCGTTTTCGACAATGGATTTTCTTCAAAAAGCGATTACCCGCCCCGTGGCGACGACGCTCCTGACCCTCGGCTGCATGCTGCTGGGTCTCAGCGCATTCTTCTATTTGTCGATCGCGCCCTTTCCGCAGGTCGACTATCCGACGATCTATGTTTCCGCGACGATGCCCGGCGCAGGGCCGGAAACGATGGCCTCCTCCGTGGCGACGCCGCTCGAGCGGCATTTGGGCCGGATCGCGGACGTTCGGGAAATTTCGTCGTCCAGCATCTCCGGCATGTCGTCGGTCTTCCTCGAATTCGGGCTCGCCCGCAGCGTGGACGGCGCGGCGCGCGACGTTCAGGCCGCGATAAATTCGGCGCGGGTAGATTTGCCCGCGGCGTTACGCGCCAATCCGACCTATACCAAGGCCAACCCTGGCGAGAATCCGATCTTCATTCTCGCCTTGACTTCGACCAAGCTGTCCCAGAGCGCGATCTACGACGCCGCGACGGTCGTTCTCCAGCAGAAGCTCGCGCAGGTGGAAGGCGTGGGGCGCGTCCTGATCGTCGGCGCCTCGCTTCCCGGCGTTCGCATCGAGCTCAACCCCAGCCTCGTCGCCAAATATGGAGTAGCGCTCGAAGACGTTCGTGCGGCGATCGCCGCGGCGAATGTCAGCCCTCCGAAAGGGGCGTTGGAGCACAATGAGAGCCGGCTGCAGATTTACGCAAATGATCAGATCTTCAAAGCCGCCGATTACCGAGACATCATCGTCGCGACCCGCGACGGCGGACCCATTCGTCTCGTAGACATCGCCGATGTCGTCGACTCGGTCGAGGATCTGCGCACCATGGGCCTTTGCAATGGCTCGCCCGCGGTGCAGGTCATTCTCTACCGGCAGCCGGGCGCGAATATGGTCGAGACCGTCGATCGCGTGCGTTCGCTGCTGCCCGCGCTCTCGCAGGCGCTGCCCGGCGATCTGCAGATCGACGTCGTTCAAGACAGGACGCTCACGATTCGCAATTCTCTGCATGAGCTCGAGCTCGCCCTGCTGATCGCCATCGTCCTCGTCATTGTGGTCGTCTTCATGTTTCTGCGCGACGTGAAAGTGACGCTGATCTCGACCATCACGATCCCGGCGACATTGTCGACGACCTTCGCGCTCATGCACGCTTTCGGCTATTCGATCAATAATTTGTCCTTGATGGCGCTCACCATTGCGACAGGCGTGATCGTCGATGACGCGATCGTCGTCGTCGAATGCGCGATGCGGCGCATCAACGCCGGGGAGCATCCATTCCACGCTGCGACGGAGAGCGTGCGAGAGACGGCCTTCACCATCGTCGCGATGAGTCTCTCGCTCGTCGCGGTCTTTCTCCCCGTGTCGTTTCTCGACGGCGTCATCGGACGCATGTTGCGTGAATTCGCGGTCGTTTTGACGGTGGCGATCGTCATATCGATGGTCTTGTCCCTCACAACGACGCCTATGCTATGCGCCCATCTTCTTCGCGGGCGCGCAGCTCGGCCCGGCGGGCGGGCGTGGGACAGGTTGACCAAGGCTTATTCGTTCTCGCTTTCGGCGATGATCGTGCGGCCGGTCTCGACATTGGCGGCGTTGTGCGGCGTCGTCATCCTCAACTTCTACCTGTTCGCCCTGATCCCAAAGAGCCTGTTTCCATTCCAGGATACAGGACGCGTGCGCGGCACGATCATCGCCGATCAGGGCGCCTCCTACGCGGTGATGGCGCGCAAGCTCGAGCAGACGATCGGGATCCTTCAGAAAGACCCCGACGTCTTCGCTGCGACCGGGACGATCGGCGGAAATCTCAATGGGCCGACATCCAACAATCGCGCCGACCTTCTGGTCTGGCTGAAGCCACGGCCGACGCGAAGCGCTTCAGCCGATGAGGTGATTGCGCGCTTGCGCGCTCCCTTACGGCAAATCAGCGGAGCGACCATCGCGCTTCGATCCGTTCAGGATCTCGCTTTCACCGTCGCGTCGGGAACGGCCAATTACACCTATATTTTAAAATCTGACGATCTCGACACGCTGCGACTTTGGGCGCCCCGGCTGACGGAGGCTCTTGCGGCCGGCGGTCGGCTGCTCGATGTCGTCTCCGATCAGCAAGACAAAAGTCCACAGACGCGGCTCGAAATCGATCGCGCCGCCGCCGCGCGCCTCAATCTCACTGCAGCCGATATCGATAAGGAGCTCTATGACGCCTTCGGCCAGCGTCATGCGTCGACGCTCTATGCTGCGCTCAATCAATATCATGTGGTCGTAGAGCTCGCTCCCCGATTTGCCGTGGGCCAGCGATCGCTCGAGAACTTCTTTTTTCTTCCTCCTGACGCAGGGTCGCGCGCCTCGAGCCGAAGCACGCCGCCAGCGGCCCGGGCGCCGGCGCGCGCAGTCCCGCTCGCGCAGCTCGGGCGCCTCACGCCGGTCGTCGCGCCGATCGCCATCAATCACTGGAGCGGATCGGCTTCGGTCGGGATCTCATTCAGCCTTCCTCCAAACGAATCGGTCGCCAGCGCGGCCTCCTTCATTCGGGAGACCTTGGCGCGCATCGGGGCTCCGCCATCGATTCATGGCGAGCTGTTCACGCCGACAGGCGCATTCGAAGGGATATTTGGAAGCTACGGATTTCTGCTCTTCGGTGCGATTGCGACCGTGTACATCATCCTCGGCGTGCTCTACGAGAGCTACCTCCATCCGGTAACGATCTTGTCGACGCTTCCATCGGCCGGCGTCGGGGCGGCTCTCGCGCTCATGTCGACGAAGACCGACCTGTCGCTCTTCGCCATGATCGGCCTGCTCATGCTGACCGGCGTGGCGATGAAAAACGCGATCATAATGATCGACGTCGCGCTGGCGGCGCAGCGCTCCACGGGGCTCGACGCGGCGCTGGCCATAGAACGCGCCAGCGTCGAGCGGCTTCGGCCGATCATGATGACGACGGCGATCGCTTTTTTCAGTGCGCTGCCCCTGGCGCTCGGCAATGGGGAGGGCGCCGAAATTCGGCAGCCGCTCGGCATATCGATCGCCGGGGGCGTAATTTCGAGCCTGCTGCTCACTTTATACATTACCCCGGTCGTCTATGTGCTCATCGACCGGCTGGCGCATTCCCGCGCAGGCCGATCATGACGACGCGCTCGTTCCACGCGGCTTCCAAGCAACAGAAGGTCGCCCTATTTTTTCAGGTCGATCTCCACTTTTTCCACTCGTCCCGTAAAGGCGAAGGGCGAGGCGTAATCGGGCGACACCGGCGAGCCGAGATCCTTGCCTATGTCCAAGGTCTCGGTGCCGATGCTTCGAAATCCGCCGAACAAGCTCAAATGGCCGCTCGCGACCTCCTCGCCATTGACGGCCAATCTCGCTCTGCCAGGCCGCGCCTTTGCGACGAGCGCCGAGGAGAGAAGGCCTTTGGCGGCTTCGGTCAGCGAAAAATCGACGTCGAACTCATAGAGGATCGTGACCTTGCCGCGCGGCAGAGGCTTCGATGCGACGAGCTTCTCCAGCGTCTGACCGAACAGATTGTTCTGATAGATGAGCTTGCCGTCCTTGACATAGAGGGAATAGCCGCCGTGTCGGCCGCCCTCGGCGACGATCACGCCTTCCGCTCCGCCGTCCTCATTGTCGATCGCCGCGGTGATCTTATGGCTGCGCGCGCTAATGTCGGGGAGAATACGCGTGGGCAGGCGCTCGACGCCCTCATAGAGCACGAAATGCGTCTTGCCGGCGGCAGGCGAGGGGAATGTGTCGGGATCGGGGATCGGCACGAGCGGAAAGACGGCGTTGCGGCGCGCCTCGCGGTCGAATTCCGCTTTCAGCTCGGCGAGCTTTTTGGGGTTTTTCTCGGCGAGATCGTGAGCCTGCGAAAAATCCTCGTCGACGTGATAGAGTTCCCATTTGTCGTTTTCGAAGCCGCCGCGGAACAGCCGCGCCAGATTGGTGAAGGCCTCCCAGGGGGCATAGCGCCGCGCTCCGGCGACCCAGCCATCCTTATAGATCGCGCGATTGCCGAAAATCTCGAAATATTGCTCGCGATGCGCGCTCTTGGCCGAAGGATCCGCGAAGCTCGGCAGCAGGCTCGCGCCTTCCAACGGCAATTGCGAGACGCCATCGACCTTTTCTGGAAAAGTGACGCCGGCGGCCGCGTAAATGGTCGGCGCAATGTCGTTGACATGGCCGAACTGGCTGCGGATCGCCTGCGTCTCGGCGACATGGCCCGGCCATGACACGACGAGAGGATTGCGCGTGCCGCCGAAATGCGAGGCGATCTGCTTCATCCATTGAAAGGGCGTGGTAGTCGCCCAGGACCAGCCGGCGGCGTAGTGATTGTCATAGAGCGGGCTGCCGAGATCCGCGAAATGCTGCAATTGAAAAGCGACCTCGGTATTGGAGCCCTGCAGAGTGCCGAGATTGCTGTCCGAGCCGTTCAAGCCGCCCTCCGCGCTCCCGCCATTGTCGCCGACGATGTAGAAGACCAGCGTATCCTCGGCGCGGCCTTCGTCGCCCAAAGCCTTCAGCAGACGTCCGACCTCGTGATCTGTATGGGAGAGAAAGGCCGAATAGACTTCCATCTGCCGCGCGAAAAGCCGTTTTTGATCCGCGGTCAGCGACTCCCAAGCGGGCAGTCCCTCGGGACGCGGCGTCAATTCGGCGCCGGCCGGAATGACGCCGAGCGCCTTCTGGCGGGCGAAGCTCTCCTCGCGCAGCCTGTCCCAGCCCTGGTCGAACCGGCCTTTGTATTTGTCGATCCACTCTTTCGGCACATGGTGCGGCGCATGGGTCGCGCCGGTCGCGAAATAGAGAAAGAACGGCTTGTCCGGCGCGACCGCCTCGTGATTGTGCAGCCATTTGATCGCATCGTCGACGAGATCGGTGGTCAGATGATAGCCTTGCTCGGGCTTTTTCGTCGGCTCGACGGCGACCGTGCCGCGATAGAGCTGCGGCTCCCATTGACTGGTCTCGCCGGCCTGAAAGCCATAGAAATATTCGAAGCCCAATCCGGTCGGCCAATGGTCGAACGGCCCGACCGGCGAAATTTCCCACAGCGGCGTATTGTGCCATTTTCCAAAAGCCGCGGTGCTGTATCCGTTGAGGCGCAGCACTCGGGCGATCGAGGCGGTCTCGCTCTTCCAGACAGAATTATAAGCAGGATAGCCCGTGGCGATATCCGCGAGATTTCCGAACCCGACCTGATGCTGATTGCGGCCGGTGAGCAGCGAGGCGCGCGTCGGCGAGCAGAGCGCCGTGGTGTGGAACTGGTTGTAGCGCAGGCCGTGCGCCGCGAGCCTGTCCAGCTCCGGCGTCTGCGCCGCGCCGCCGAAAGTCGAGGAGGCGGAAAATCCGACGTCGTCGAGCAGGATCACAATGACATTCGGCGCGCCTTTGCGCGGCTGAACCGGCTGTGGAAAGGCGGGAACCGATTTCTCGCGCGTCTCGGCGACAACGCCCGAGAAAGGCGCATCCGGCTTCGGCAAAACCTCCGCGCGACTGTTCGCCGGCATCGAGGCGAGGCCGAAAAGGAGGGAGCTGAGAAATGGGATCGATCTCCGCATGGCGCGCCTCCAAACAATCATCACCAGCAAATTGGTCGTATTTATGGTAATATGTCAATGATGACGGCCGGCGCGCAGGCGCAGCCGATTCCTGACGACATGCGCGAGCTTCATCACGAGCGCTCGTCGAGCCGTATCTCTCGGGAAACGCGTCCGGCGCCTCGTCGCATCAACGAGAGCCGGCTCTGCAGCCGATCGATGTAGAGATAGATGACTGGCGTCGTATAGAGGGTCAGGAATTGACTGACGATCAGCCCGCCTATGACCGCGATGCCGAGCGGCCTGCGAATCTCCGATCCTTCCCCGGTTCCGAAAGCCAAGGGCAGCGCGCTCAGCAGAGCCACGACCGTGGTCATCAGAATCGGCCGGAACCGGCAGGCGCAGGCCTGTCGTATGGCCTCTGCGGCGCCGGCTCCGGTGCGACGTTTCACATCGACCGCGAAGTCCACGAGCATGATCGCATTCTTCTTCACAATTCCGATCAGCAGCAGCACGCCGATCATGGCCACTATGCTCAAATCTGTCTTGCAGGCCATGAGAGCGAGGAGAGCGCCGACGCCGGCCGACGGCGCCGTCGACAAAATCGTGATCGGATATAAAAAGCTCTCATAGAGAATCCCGAGCACGATATAGACCGTGATGAGCGCCGCCGCGACCAGCAGAGGCTGATTGGAGAGCGCGTCCTGATAGCTCGCCGCCGTGCCTGCGAAAACGCCATGAATTGCCGCGGGCGTTCCGATCGCCTCCATCGTCTCCGTGATCGCGCGCGTCGCATCGCTGAGCGATTTGCCTTCCGAGAGGTTGAAGGAGATGGTGATCGCGGCAAAATTGCCCTGATGATTGACTTGCAACGGCGTCTTGCCGCCGGCGAGCCGGCTGAACGCCGGCAAAGGCACCATCGTATCGGCGCTCGCATTCACCGCAGTGCCGACCGCATCATTGCTGCGAACGGTATAGACCTGCGCCGCCGCGCCGAGCGAGCTTCCTCTGAGCGTCGCGCTCGCACCCAGATAGAGCTCGTCGAGCGCATTGACCGAATCGCGATATTGCGGCGCCACCTCCATGACGACATGATATTGGTTGAGCGGCTCGTATATGGTGGACACCTGTCGTTGACCGAAGGCGTCGTAGAGCGTGTTGTCGATCTGCGCGGACGTGAGCTTGAAGCGCGACGCCGTGGAGCGAACGACATGTACGCTGGTCTGCAATCCCTTGTCCTGCTGATCCGAGCTGACGTCCTGCAGCACGGGATTTCGGCGTAGCGCCTCGGTCACTTTCGGCGCCCAGCTCTGGAGCTCGTCCAAATCGTCCGATTGCAAGGTGAACTGATAGAGAGCATTGCTCGGACGTCCGCCGATGCGCACGTCTTGCGTCGATTGGAGATACAGGGTCGCGCCGCTGAGCTTGGCGAGCTTCGGACGCAGCCTCGCGATGATCTCGTCCGCCGAGACGCCGCGTTCCCGCAGCGGCTTCAATGTGACCTGCATGTCGGCGACATTCACCGAGCCGCTGGGTCCATAAGAGCTTCCACCGATCGTTCCGGCGACCGTCTCGATCGCCGGATCGCTCCTCAGAGCAGCGATGAACTGCTCGAGCTTCGTCCTCATGAGCGAAAAGGAGACGCTCTGGTCGGCGACCAAGGCTCCGCTCATGCGGCCGGTGTCCTGCGTCGGAAAAAAGCCTTTTGGAATGATCGTCAGGAGATGAAAGTTGAGCCCGACCGTCGCCAGCAACGCGAGCATCGTCAGGCGCGGTCGGCGAAGCGCGAATTCGAGAGAATGCTCATAGCTCCTTTGCAGCGCCGCCAAAATCCATTCGCTGGCGCGGAGCATTCGAGAGGACGATCGTGGAGAATGCGCGCGCATGAGCTGCGCGCATAGCATGGGCGTCGCCGTGATCGAAAGAGCGAGCGAGATGAGGATCGCAACCGACAGGGTAACGGCGAACTCGTGCAACATACGGCCGACGAAGCCGCCCATGAACAGGATGGGGATGAACACTGCGATCAGAGACAGGCTCATGGACAGCACGGTCGACATGACTTCGCGGCTTCCGTCGATGACGGCGCGCAACCGTGTCGCTCCCGACTCTATGTGACGAACGACATTCTCGACGACGACGATCGCATCATCGACAATGAAGCCCGTGGCGATCGTCAACGCCATGAGCGAGAGATTGTCGAGCGTGTAATCGAGCAAATACATCGCCCCGAACGAGCCGATCAGCGAGACGATCACCGATATTCCCGGGACGAGGGTGGCGCGCCAATCGCGCAGGAAGAGAAACACCACAAATATCACCAGCGCGACCGCGATGACGAGGCTCTGCTCGACCTCGTGCAGCGATGTGCGTATCGTCAATGTTCGATCGCGCATGACGCGCATCTCGGCTCCGGCGGGCAGCGCGGCGTTGAGCGCGGGCAGCAGGGCTCTGATCGCATCGACGATCTCGATATTGTTCGCCCCCGGCGCGCGGGAGACATTCACCTGAATTCCAGGCTCGTCGTTGACGAGCCCGAAGCTGCGGCTGTCCTCGACGGAGTCGACGACCTCCGCCAAATCGCTCAACCGTATCGTCGCGCCGCTGCGATACGCGACCACGAGACCCGTGTAATCATCGGCGCGACGCTGCTGATCGTTGCAGTAGATTTGCAGACGCCGCTCATCGACCGTCACCGCCCCTTTTGGAGCGTTGTAATTGGTCGCGGCGAGCGCAGCGCGGACGTCTTCCAGCGAAATTCCATATTTGAAGAGCGCATGCGGATTGAGCTCGACGCGAACCGCCGGCAGCGCGCCGCCGCTCACCGAGACCTGGCTGACGCCCGGAACTTGCGCGAGCTTTTGCTGCAATATGTTGGACGCGGCGTCGAACAGCTGACCCTGCGTGAGCCGGCTCGATGTGAGCGACAGCGTCAGGACCGGGACATCTGCGGGACCTGACGCCCTCGTCGTCGGATTATTGCGCAGCGATGTCGGCAGATCCGCGCGAGCGGCGGCGATCGCCGCCTGAACGTCGCGTTGCGCGCCATTGATGTCGCGATCGAGATCGAGCTGCAGTGAAATTCTCGCCGAGCCGAGCGAACTCGTCGACGTCATCTCATTGACGCTCGCGATCTTGCCGAGGTGCTTCTCGAGCGGCGTCGCGACCGAGGCCGCCATGGTCTGCGGACTGGCGCCGGGCATGGAAGCGACGACCGTGATCATCGGATAGTCGATTTGTGGAACAGGAGCCACAGGCAGAAGGAAAAACGCCACGGCTCCGATCAGGGTGAGCCCAGCCATGAGCAAAGTTGTCGCGACAGGACGCGCGACCGCGGTTTCGAGCAGACTCATGAAACCCAGGCTCCGCTTCTTCTCCTACGCGCGCGCAGCTATGCGTCCGCGGCCCGCGCGACCGCTCGTCCCAGCGGGCAGCCGGAGAGGGCGCGATGCGACGTCTTTTCCTATCAGCTAGATATTATATTGTGACGCGCCCGTCGAGCCCGCCCGTCGAAGCCGCCGGCGCGAGCAGGGGAGGGGGCGGGAAACGTCCGCTGCTCGACGCAGACCTTCTCTCGAATGCCGAGCGGCTTTATCCATCTCGGCGAGCCGCTCGATCCGCGTGCGCCCAGCTTGTAATCATATTAACTTGATAGTATATATAGATACTCCCGCGGGCGCGACGCCCTCGCCTCGTAACCCGCGCTCACATGAACTTCTCGGCTCCCTTCATACACCGTCCGGTCGCGACAACGCTGCTCGCAGCGGCGCTTTTCCTCATGGGCGCTATCGGCTACGCATTTCTTCCGGTCGCCAGCCTGCCGGCGGTCGACATGCCGGTGATCGGCGTCGGCGCCTTTCGGCCGGGCGCCGATCCTTCCACGATGGCCGCCTCGGTCGCGGCACCCTTGGAGCGTCGACTGGCCACGATTTCCGGCCTCACCGAGCTCACTTCGTCGAGTTCGCCCAGCTCGACGCAGATCACGCTGCAATTCGACATGAATCGAAACATCGACGCCGCGGCGCGCGACGTTCAGGCGGCGCTCAACGCCGCAGCGACCGACCTGCCCACCGATCTCTCGGCTTTGCCGTCGTTCCGCAAATCCAATGCGGCCGCCTCGCCCATTCTCATCCTCGCGCTCACGTCGGACAATTTGCCGACGACGTCCCTCTACGACGTCGCCGATACGGTGATCGCGCAAAGAATATCGCAAGTTCCCGGCGTCGCAGAAGTCAAGGTCGCCGGCGCGGAGCAGCCGGCGATCCGTGTGCAGATCGACCCCGCGCGCCTCGCGACAATGGGATTGGGCGTCGATGCGGTCGCGAACGCCATCCTCTCCGCCAATGTTCGATCGCCTCTCGGGGCTTTCGATGGAGCGACGATGGCGACGACGCTCGGAGCGAGCGATGAATTGTCGAGCCCCGAGGAATTTCGCAACATCGTCCTGCGTGCGCAAAATGGCGCCATCGTGCGGCTGAGCGATGTCGCGACTGTCGAACGCGGCACGCGAAGCCGGACGACAGCGGGCTGGTTCAACGGCAAGCCCGCGGTCTTGCTCGTCATCACCAAGCAGGCCAACGCCAATGTTGTGCAAGTCGCGGACCGCGTCAAAGCATTGCTGCCGGAGCTCGAGAGATGGATTCCGGCTGGAGTTTCCATCGCCATTCAATCGGACCGCACCGTCTCCATTCGCTCGAGCGTGAGGGACGTCCAGCATACGCTCGCTTTGTCGGTCGCGCTCGTCATGCTCGTGGTCTTCGTCTTTCTGAAACGCGCGACGCCCGTTGTCGCCGCCGGCGTCACTGTTCCCCTGTCGCTGGTGGGAGCCGGCGCGGCCATGTGGCTCGCAGGATTTTCTCTCGACAATATTTCGTTGATGGCGCTGACGATTTCGGTCGGCTTCGTCGTCGACGACGCAATCGTCATGATCGAGAATATCGCGAGCTACTCGGAGAAGGGATTGGGCCGGCTGGAGGCGGCGCTCGCGGGAGCGCGGCAGATCGGCTTCACCGTGATCGCTATCAGCCTCTCGCTGGTCACGGTCTTCATCCCGCTGAAGTTTCTGGACGGTCCAACCGGGCGCGTTTTGGCAGAATTCGCATTCACGCTCAGCTTTGCGATCGCGATATCGACCGTCGTCTCATTGACGGTCACGCCTATGGTCTGCGCTTGGTTTCCCGGCGGGCGAAATGCTCGGCCCTCGGAAAGCGGCGAGAGCGACGGGCTCCTCGCGCGGACGGAAGCCTTCTATCTCGAGAGCTTGAGGTCGATCATCGCGCATCCCTGGCTCGGACCGGCGGCCGTCGCCGTCAGTATCGCCGCGACGATCTATCTTTACGGCGTCATCCCCAAGGGAAATCTGCCGCCGGACGACACAGGGCTGATCAATGCGACGACGGAGGTCTCCGCCGACACGTCATTCGTCGAAATGGCGCGGCTGCAGAAGCTCGTGGCCGAGATCGTGGCCTCCGATCCAGATGTCGTCGCTGTCGGCTCGTCGATCGGCGGCTCCTCTGGCCTCACCTCGTCGACCAATCAGGGCAGGATGTACATCAGCCTGAAGCCGGCGGGCGAGCGCATCGTCACGACTTTCGACGTGATCGCGCGGTTGAGGCGGCAAATGGCGGACGTCACCGGAATCGGCGTCTTCATGGTCCCGGCGCAGGACATGAGAGTCGGCGGCCGGCAGAGCAAAGGCCAATATCAATTCACCCTCTGGGACTCGTCCGTCGATGAATTGAACGAATGGACTCCGAAAGTTCTGCAGCGGCTCCGCGCGATTCCGCAGATCGTCGACGTTTCGACGGATAGGCAATCCGGCGCGTTGAAGAGCGACATAATCATCGATCGCGTCGCGGCGTCGCGGCTCGGCGTGTCGATTTCCGCGATCGACGCGGCGCTCAACAGCTATTTCGGCCAGAGGCAGGACAATCTGATCTACACACAGCGCAATCAGTATCGCGTGATCATGGAGGCGCTCCCCGCGCGGCAACGTGATCCGAGCGACCTTTCGCAGATTTATGTGTCGGGCGCGAATGGAACTCAGGCGCCGCTCACCGCTGTCGCGCGAATAGAGAGAGGCTCGACGCCTCTGGTCGTGAACCACCAAGGCGTCGTTCCGGCTGTCACGATCTCCTATAATATCGCGCCGGGGCATACGCTCGATGCGGCGACGGCGGCGGTGCGACGCGCCGCCGACGAAATGCAGCTCCCCAACGGGCTGAGAGCGGATTTTGCCGGCGACGCCGCCGATTTTCGCAAGGTCGCGGACGGCATGGCCAAGCTCATTCTGCTGTCGTTATTGTGCGTCTATATCATACTGGGCGTTCTCTATGAGAGCGTCATACATCCGATCACGATCATATCGACCTTGCCGTCCGCCGGCCTCGGAGCGCTGTTGGCGCTACGAGCTTTCGATATCGAATTCACCGTCATCGCCTTCATCGGCATTCTGCTGCTGATCGGCGTCGTCAAAAAGAACGGCATCATGCTGGTCGACTTCGCGCTGCAAGCCGAGCGAGAGAAGATGCTCAGCCACGAGGAGGCCGTGCTGCTCGCCGCAAAGGAGCGTCTGCGGCCGATTCTCATGACGACCTTCGCAGCCATGCTCGGCGCGCTGCCGCTCGCTATGGCCACGGGCATAGGCGCGGAAATGCGCCGCCCGCTCGGAGTGACGATCGTCGGAGGTCTGGCGCTCAGCCAATTGCTGACGCTCTACACGACTCCGATCATCTATCTTCTCATGAGCCGGCTCCAAAGAAAGCGCGAGCGCGCCTTTCCGGCGCTCGGACGCGTCGGCTCGACGAACGCGGGCGTCGCCGCTGCTCGCCTCGAGGCTCCGCAGAGCAGAGCGGCGCGAGGCTGACCCCGGGGAACCGCCGTTCGGCTCGCGCTCGCGAAGGAAACGAACAGCGGCGTTTTGGATGCGCCGCGGCATTCGGACCGGCGCGTTGCGCTCGATGCAGATAGTTGATAAAATCGATACATTAATGGCTGTGCGGCGGTCTCTCGTAGCGGCCGCCGAGGAGAACCGCATGCTCGCATCGCAGGATTGCCGCGACCAGCCGCATCGGCCGCCGATTCCAGGAACAGGTCTCCGCGCGTGTGGCGTCGAAGGGCTTTCTCGGTCGTCGCCATGAAACAGTCGAGCGTCGATCGCCGGACAATTCTCTTGCTCGCGGCCGCAGCGATCTCGGCGAGCTCTCTTCACGCCGCGACGGACGAAAAGCCGAAGCAGCTGGTGATCGGCTATCAAAAATTCGGCGTGCTTCTGGTCGCCAAAGCGCAGAGGCTGTTGGAGAAGCGCTTCGAGCCGAACGGCGTGACGATCAAATGGGTCGAATTCCCCTTCGGCCCTCCGATGCTGGAGGCGCTCGGCGCCGGCGCCATCGATTATGGCTTCACGGGCGACGCACCGCCCATTTTCGCGCAAGCGGCGCACGGACGGCTGACCTATGTGGCGGCTATTCCAGCGAACGCCTATGGCCAGGGCGTCGTCACGCCGCGTCATTCGGCCATCGCAGGCGTCGCCGATTTGAAAGGAAAAAGGATCGGCGTCGCCAAAGGCTCGAGCGCGCATAATCTGCTGGTCTCGACGCTCGAGAGCGCAAATCTGGCCTTTGACGACGTCACGCCCGTCTATCTCGCGCCTGCCGACGCCGCCGCGGCCTTCACCCGTGGCGCGATCGACGCGTGGTCGATCTGGGATCCCTATCTCGCCATCGCCGAGCTGAACGCCGGCGCGCGCCAGCTCGAGATCGACGCCGCCGCGGCCGCTCAGAGCAGCTTCTTTCTCGCCAACGCCGATTTCGCGGCGCGATATCCCGCCCTCGTCGACGAGATCAACGACGAGATCGCGAAAGCCGCCGCTTGGGCGGCCGCGCATCGCGCCGAGGTCGCGGCGCTCTACGCCGCGGCGAGCGGCGTTCCGCTCGCCGCGCAACGCAAATCGGTCGACAGAGCCGAATTCGCGCTGGTCTCGCTCGACGACGCCATCATCGCCGAGCAGCAGCGAGTGGCGGATCGCTTCTTGCGTCTCGGGCTGATCCCCGCGCACCTCGACATTCGCGATATCGTCTGGAAGCACAAGCCCGCCGGCTGAAAGAAGCGCAGCATGACCGACCGACCGCTCGATATGTTCTGGTTCATTCCCGTCAGCGGAGACGGCTCCTATCTCGGCTCGGACAAAGGCATTCGCTATGCCGAGTTCGACTATATGAAGGAGATTGCGCAAGCCGCCGACCGCCTGGGATTCGCGGGCGCGCTCCTGCCTGTCGGCAGCCATTGCGAGGATCCGTGGATCACCGCCGCCGCGCTCGCCCCGCATACCAAGCGGCTGCGCTTCCTCGCGGCCTTGCGTCCGGGGCTCGCGACGCCGACCCATTGGGCGCGCCAGACGGCGGCGCTCGATCGCATCAGCGAGGGACGCTTTCTCGTGAATGTCGTCTCTGGCGGAGATCCGGTGGAGCTCGCCGGCGACGGGATTTTTCTCTCCCATGATGCGCGCTACGCCCACGCCGCCGAATTTCTCACTGTCTTTCGCAGGCTGCTCGCCGGCGAGACGGTCGATTTCGTCGGCGAGCATATTCGTGTCGAAGGCGCGCGGCTGCTGTTTCCCACCGTGCAGAGCCCGCTGCCAATTTGGTTCGGCGGCTCGTCGGACGCCGGGCTCGAGGTCGCCGGCGAGCATGCGGACGTCTATCTGACCTGGGGCGAGCCGCCGGCCCAGCTCGCCGAGAAGATCACTGCGGCGAGGAAGCGCGCTGCGCTGCGTGGGCGCACGCTGAAGTTCGGCCTGCGCATTCATATCATCGTGCGCGAGACGGAGCGCGAGGCGTGGGACGCCGCCGACCGGCTCATCGCGCATCTCTCGGACGATGCGATCGCCGCGGCACAGCGCAAATTCGCGCTCGAATCGGACTCCGTCGGCCAAAGGCGGATGAGCGCTCTGCATGGCGGCCGCCGCGATCGCCTAGAGATCGCGCCAAATCTCTGGGCCGGCGTCGGCCTCGTGCGACGCGGCGCCGGCACCGCGCTGGTCGGCGATCCCGAGACGGTCGCCGCGCGCTTGCGAGAGTATCAGGCGCTCGGAATCGATACGGTGATCGCCTCCGGCTATCCGCATCTCGAGGAGGCCTATAAGGTCGCCGAGCTGCTGTTCCCTGCGCTCGGCATTGAAAGCGGCCGCAAATGGTCGCATGGAACTGCAGTCGGAGAATATGGCGTCGGCTCCGGCGCATCGCCGCGCGCCGCCGCAGAGTAGAGCGTGCGATGACACATTCGCAGGACGCCTCGATTCTCTCCAGCCGCGCTCCGCGAGGCGGAGCCTCGCAGCGGCTCGCCTGGCGGGCGATTCTCGAATCGAGAGCCGCGGCGTGGATCGTTCCTCTGTCGATCGTCGCCCTCTGGCAGGCTGTCTGCGTCATGGATCTCACGTCTTCGACGCTGCTGCCTTCGCCCATGGCCGTCCTCGACGCCGCGTGGCGACTGACGCTCACGGGCGAGCTGCCGCGCAATCTCGGCGTGAGCTTCCTGCGTGCGATCGGGGGCCTCGCGATCGGCGGAGCGATCGGCTTCTTTTTCGGCTTGGCGAATGGCGTGTCCAAGATCAGCGAGGTCCTCGCCGACTCCACATTGCAGATGGCGCGCAATATTCCGCATCTGGCGCTGATCCCGCTCGTCATCCTCTGGCTCGGCATCGACGAGGAGGCCAAGCTCTTCCTCGTCTCGATCGGCGTCTTCTTCCCGATTTACGTCAACACGCTGCATGGCGTTCGCTCGATCGATCCGCAACTCCTGGAAATGGCGCGCAGCTATGGCATGCCGAGCCACGAGCTGTTCCGACGTGTCGTGCTGCCCGGCGCCTTGCCGTCGATATTCATCGGGATTCGCTATGCGCTCGGCGTCATGTGGCTGACGCTGATCGTCGCCGAGACGATCGCAGCGCAATCAGGGCTCGGCTACATGGCCATGCAGGCGCGCGAATTCATGCAGGTCGATATCGTCGTGCTGTCGATCACGATCTACGCTCTGCTCGGCAAATTCGCGGATTCCGTCGCCCGCATTCTCGAGCGCTCCTGTCTCGCCTGGCACCCCGCATTTCAGAGCGGTCGAGGAGATCGGCCATGACGCTCGGTCAGAGCGCGCATGAGGCGAGGCCCTCCGCCGGGGCGCCGCTGCGCGTGCGCAATCTCGACAAATCCTTCGGCTCCAAGCGCATTTTGAGCAATCTCGAGCTCGACGCGCCCGCCGGTCAGTTCCTGGCGATCGTCGGACGCAGCGGCTGCGGAAAGAGCACGCTGCTGCGTCTGATCGCCGGCCTCGACGAGAAGACCCGCGGGACCATAGCATTCGGAGAGCCGCTGGTCGCGCAAGCGCGCGACATTGTCCGCGTGATGTTTCAGGAGCCGCGTCTCCTGCCTTGGGCGCGCGTGCTTGCCAATGTCGAGGTCGGTCTCGGCGAGCGCCGAGGCGGCGCGGAAGGCCGGGCGCAAGCCCTCGAGGCGCTGCGTTCGGTCGGGCTCGAGGATCGCGCCGAGGATTGGCCGTCGACGCTCTCCGGCGGCCAGAAGCAGCGCGTCGCCTTCGCGCGCGCGCTCGTCAGCCGGCCGCGCCTGCTGGCCTTCGACGAGCCGCTCGGCGCGCTCGACGCTCTCACCCGCATCGAGATGCAGCGCCTGCTGGAATCCGCGTGGTTGCGCGACGGCTTCACGGCTCTGCTGGTGACGCATGACGTCGCCGAGGCCGTCACGCTCGCCGATCGCATCGTGATCATAGAGAATGGCGCGGTCTCGCGGGACATAGCCGTCGATCTGCCGCGTCCTCGCCGTCGCGGCGCGGTCGAGGTCGCGAAGCTCGAGGAGCAGATATTGGATCATCTGCTCGGAGACGCGGCCAGACGCGCCGCCGAGTGACGAGCCCAGCTATCGCACGACATGAAAATTGGCGACGCCGTCATTGGCGAGCTGCGCGACGAGCTGCAGCTCCCAATCGATATAGGCCTGCATCGCGTCGCGTGAATTGTCGACGCCTTCATAGGGGCGCTTGTAGCTGTCGTCCGGCTCGCTGAGCCATTGCGGATTCTCCGCCGTGACCGCGCCGAAAGCCTGCGTTCCGCCGGCCAGCGCGACCGCGCCGCGCGCCACGCTCTGCGCCCGCGCGAGATTGTCCAGCGCGGTCTCTCCATCGGGCGAGACCAGCACGACCTGCTCGTCACGCGGCAGCGTCGAAAGATCACGCTCGAGATGCGCCGCGGCGGCCCAAAAAGCGCCACGAATATGGCCCGCGCGATAGACGGGGCTGCGCGAGAGATCGACGATGACGACATGGTCGCGGCGAGCCGCGAGCTCCTCCGGCGAGATCGTCGAGCCCGGCGCGACGATGATCGGCGGACGAGCCCGCGGCGAGGGGCCGACATCCGTCGCCGCGACCGCATCCGGCGCGAGCACGGCCGTTTCCCAGCCGAGCTGCGTCAGCCATGAAGCCGTGGAGAGAGCGCGCGCTTCGAGATCGTCATACAGGATGATCTTCGCGCCGCGCACGGCGACCCATTCATCCGTGGCCTGAACGAGCTGACCGCCGGGCGCGGAACGAAAGCCGGACGCATGGCCCACCGCATATTCCTCCGGCGAGCGCACATCGAGCAGATAGAGCGTGCGCCTGTCGCGCTCGGCGAGCGCGGCCTGAAAGCCGGCGGCGTCCAGCGTGGCGACGCCGAGGCGCGCTGCGCGAGCGCGCGTTCCGGCGAGCGCGCGGGCATGCGCCTCTCGGCTGATCGACGGGAAGCGCCGCTCCTGTCCGCGGTCGAGCGCCAGCCCGTCGAGAGTCCAGCCGATCGTGCCATTGCGGAGCGCGGCGACGCGATTGGGAACGGCGGCGTCGATGAGGCTCTGCGTCCCGATGATCGAGCGCGTGCGTCCAGCGCAATTGACGATGACCAGCGTGTCCGGCGACGGCGCAATGTCGAAGATGCGCAATGCGAGCTCGGCGCCCGGCGCGCTCACCGCCGTCGGAATGCTCATCGTGCGATATTCCTCGTAGCGGCGCGCGTCGAGCACCACGGCGTCGGCGCCATCGCGAATGAGGCGATCGACCTCGCGCGCCGACAATGACGGCGTGTGGCGAATAGATTCGACCAGCTCGCCGAAAGCCTTCGACACGACATTGACGTCGCGGAACAGCTCGCCGACCTCGCGATAGGCGGAAAGCCCTCCTTCGAGAAGGGCGACATCGCGATAGCCGACGTCGACGAGACGGCGCGCAGCACGCTCCGCGACTCCCTCGCCATCGTCATAGACGACGATCTTCGCCGACAGGCGCGGGGCGAGCTCATAGGCTTTCGCCTCGATCTCGGCGAAGGGCAGCGAGACGGCGAAGAACGGATGCGCGCGCGAGAAAGGCCCTTCCTCACGCGCGTCGAACAGCGCGACCTCGTCACCCGCCCGCCAGCGCGCGCGAAGCGCTCGCGCCGAAATCTGCTCCACCATGGGCCAGAACTCCCTATCGATTCAGTAGGCGTTACGCCCGCCACGCCGGCGATGGGCCGACAGTGGGGACGCCGCCGTTCGACTTCCATGTCTTCTATCGGCGTTTCCGCCGCGCATGCAAGGCGCCGCCGCGCGAGCTTGACCGTTTGGGCGCCATCAGTATATTCACTTAAATCATATCGATTTAATGTAATGAGGAATTGCATGCGCGTCGCCCCGGGAAGCTTGGACAAGCGGCGCCGCTTCGGCGCTCGAGCGCCACGAGCCGCGCTGCTCGCGGGGGTCGCGTGTCTTTCTCTCGATATCGCCCTCGCGCAGGACGCTCAGGTCGATGATGTGCGCGTGACCGGCGCGCGTGACGGAACGCAACGCCAGGAGCAGGCGACCAAGCAGCCTCGGCCGATCGTCGTCGTGACTTCCAAGACCGCCGAGCGGGAACATCTCGATCGATTGACCGATCTCGCGCAAAAGGTCCCGAACTACAGAGTCGACGGCAGCCATCCGAGACGTCCGGCGACGATCCGGGGCGTCGGGCTCGGCGCCGGAACCGGCGATGGATCGGAGTCGGACACGGGCTTCGTCGTCGATAATGTATTCTGGAAGAATTTCGGCTTCCAATGGGGCGATTTCGTCGATCTCGAATCCTTCGAGATCGGCCTCGGCCCGCAGGGAACCGCCTTCGGCAAGAACACCACGGTCGGCAATATCGTCCTCCGCACGCAATTGCCCTCTTTCGAGCGCAAGGCGAGCTTCGAGACGTCTTTCGCCAATTACAATCGCATCATCGAGAAGCTGAACGTCACCGGGCCGATCATCGACGACAAGCTCGCCTATCGCGTCGCATTCTATCTCGACAAGAGCGACGGCTGGATTCGCGATCAAGCCACTGGCGCCGGCTATCGCAACGACAATCGCTGGGGCGTGCGCGGGCAATTATATTATGTCGGCGACAGCGTGACCGACCGTTTGATCTTCAATTATGGACGCTCCGCCGAATACAGCAATATCGGCGCCTGCAGCAGCACGGTTTGCGCTTTCGGCGACTCGTTCCAGCTTTTCGCCAATGGCACGCTGCCCGCGCGCACCTATTCACAGACTCTGGCGCAAAGGCTCGGGCGGCCGGTTCTCACCTTCGATCCGTTCAAGCCCTATTTCACTCGCACGCCGACTTTCTACGCCCAGCAGCACAATGTCTCGAACGAGGCGAATATTCAGCTCAGCGAGAACACGCTGAGCCTGATTTCCGCCTATGGCCATTTCCGCTTGCAGCCGCGCGTGCCGCTCGGCAATCAGGAGCTCTCCATCACCGGCGGACGCGTCGACAGCTATGTCGATCAATTCTCGCAGGAGATCAGGCTCGCGTCGCCAAAGGAGCAGGCGCTCGAATGGACGACGGGCGTCTATTCCATGTATGAATATGTCTGGAACCATAATCTGACCGAATTCGGCTCCGACGCCGCGGCTTGGTTCGGCGCGCCGGCTCTGCTCAACGGGCTCCAGAACAATCGCGACGGCAAGGCGCGGACCTTCCATGTCGCGGCCTATGGTCAGGCGACCTATCATGTCGACGAGCAATTGGCGCTGACCTTCGGTCTGCGCGACAGCTACGAGATCAAGGAAGGCTCCAATTTCAGCTGGGAGCAGATCTATCCCAATCAATATTCCCTCGCGCAGCAAACGGCGGCGATCCGATCTGGCGGCGGCCAGGGCTTCTTCGATACGGGCGGCGTGAGCAAATCGCTCAACTCGCTGACCGGCGTCTTCAATCCGCAATACAGGATCGACGAGCACATATTGATCTTCGGCCTCGTCGGGCGTGGCGAGAAGGCGGGCGCCGTCAATACGGCGGCGCAGCCGATCCTCGACGGCCAGAGCAATTTCAAGGGCTGGCAGCCGGTGATCACCAAGCCGGAGGTCTCATGGGACTATGAGATCGGCGCGAAGACGACATGGCTCGACGGCGCGCTCTTGGCCAATATCAATTTTTATTGGAACGACATTTATAATTTCCAGACCAATCTGACCGACACCTCCTACAAGGACAGTCTCGGCCAGCCGATCCGCACCACCTATCTCGGAACGGCCAATCATGTGCAGTTGCGAGGGGTCGAGATCGACGGCCGCTGGACGACTCCGCTCGAGGGTCTCTCGTTCAACTATTCCGGCGCGCGCACCGACGCCCGCTGGCTCGACTTCGCCAATGCGGCGACGCCCGCAGATTGGCTGTGGTCGACGCCGACCAACCCGCCGGCGGGCTTCCTCTCCGCTCCGCTGACATTGTCGCGCTCCAATTCGCGATGGGAGCTCGTCCCGCTCTGGTCTTTCAACGTCGGCGTGAATTACGAACGGCCCTTGGGACCGCTCTTCCGCGATCTCGGCGAATGGGCGAACCAATCGGTCACGGGCTTCTTCTACGCGAACGCCGCATGGCAGGATAAAGTCCAGCTGACCGATCCCCACGCCGTGTTTCAATATTGGACATCGCCCTATACGCGAACGAATCTCGGTTTCGGCCTGAAAACGGACGACGAACGATACGCTTTGTCCGTCTGGGTGAAGAATTTGTTCGACAATCGGCCATTCACCGCGTGGGCGCCGGGCAATGCGACGACGCCCGCGACCATCGGCTGGCCCAATGATCCCCGCGCATTCGGCGGAACCATGCTGGTCAAGCTGTATTGACCGAGGCCTTGTGACAACGTCCAGAAGCCTAGTCGGTCACTAGAACTGATAGGCTTGTTGCGATAGGGTCGAAACGCGGCGGCGACCCGCCGAAGCGATCGGAGCGGACGTTCATGGCGAGAGGATTTTGGAATTCTGCGGCGGCGGCGTTCGCGATGATCGCGACATTGCTTCTCGCCTCCCTCGGGGGACGCCCGGCCCTCGCGGCGGAAGAGGTTCTGCGTATCGGCTACCAAAAATCCTCCTCGCTTCTCATCCTTCTCAAAGGGCAGGGCGCTCTCGAGAAAGCCTTGGCGCCCTTGGGCGTGAAGGTGGCTTGGCATGAATTCAGCTCCGGCCTGCCGCTTCTGGAAGGCGTCAATGTCGGCAGCATAGATTTGTCGGCGGACGTCGCCGAGCCCGTCCCACTCTTCGCCCAGGCGGCGAATGCCAAATTGACCTATCTCGCGCAGGAAAAGCCATCGCCGACAGGCCAGGCGATCGTCGTGCGCAAGGACTCGCCGATCAAGACGCTCGCCGATCTCAAAGGCAAGAAAATCGGCTTCGCCAAAGCGGCCGGCGTCCACTATCTCACTCTGCAAGCCTTGGAGAAGGCCGGCGTGAAGCTGAAGGAGACCGAGATCGTCTATCTTCAGCCCGCCGACGGACGCGTGGCGTTCGAGCGAGGCGCGATAGACGCATGGGCGATTTGGGATCCTTTTCTGGCGGCGCTGCAGAAAAGCGTCGAGGTGAGAGTGCTCGCCGACGGCGGCGCGGCCGATGTGAGCTATCGGCGTTTCTATCTGACGTCGACGAAATATGCGCTGAATCGCCCCGACGTATTGAATATCGTCGTCGATGAGCTCCGTAAGGCCGGGGAGTGGGTCAAGGCGCGCCCGAAGGAAGCCGCCGAGCGTCTGGCCCCGCTGGTCGGGCTGGACGCGGCGACATTGGAGCTCGCCAATAGCCGGCGCAGCTACGCGGTCGCTCTGGTGGACGAAGACGCGCTCGCCGAGCAGCAGAAAATCTCGGACGCATTCACCGAAGCGCAGCTTCTTCCTCGAAGGCTGGACGTGCGCGGCAACGACGTCTGGAAAGGCGCCCGTTGAACGCGATCCGGGGGCTTGCCGCGGTCGGTCTCCCGCCGATTTTCCTATTTCCGTCCGTTCGAGACGCATCGCGCTCGGACAATCGTCAGGCTCGTCGAATCCGCGGGATCCCAATGCGCATCGCTTCATTTGCCGCCGCTGGCGCAGCTCTCACTCTGTCGCTCGGCGTCCGGGCCGAGGAGGTCCTGCCCAAGGCCGAGCCGATCCCCGCCGTGATCGTCGATCCGTCGCGCGACGCTGCGCCGCCCGCCTGGCCGCAGCCGGTCGTGGCCAAGACCGGCGCGCCCAATGTCGTCCTGGTGCTGCTGGACGACGCCGGCTTCGGCGCCACATCCACTTTCGGCGGACCGGCGAAGACGCCGGAGCTGGATCGGCTGGCGGCGCGCGGCCTCAAATACAACGCCTTCCATGTGAGCGCTCTATGCTCGCCGACGCGCGCCGCGCTGCTGTCGGGCCGCACCGATCATCAGATCGGCTTCGGCTCCGTGGCCGATGGCGCGACCGGCTACCCCGGCTACAATGCGCATTGGCCGCGGAGCGCCGCCAGCCTCGCCCGCGTCCTGCGCGACAATGGCTACAGCACGGCGGCCTTCGGCAAATGGCACAACACGCCCTATGACGAAATCTCGCCGGTCGGCCCTTTCGATCGATGGCCGACGGGCTTGGGCTTCGAATATTTCTATGGGTTTCTGGCCGGCTATGACAGCCAATATGCGCCGCGGCTCTATCGCAACACGACGCCGGCCGATCCGCCCCGCGCCGGCGAGCCGGGCTATCATCTCACCACCGATCTCGTCGACGACGCCGTCAAATGGGTCCATGCCCATGAGGCGGTGGCGCCCGCCAAGCCTTTCCTGCTCTATTTCGCGCCCGGCGCCACCCATTGGCCGCACCAGGTTCCGAAAGAATGGATCGCCAAATATGCCGGCGCCTTCGACCAGGGATGGGACAGACTGCGCGAGGAGACCTTCGCGCGGCAGAAGGCTCTCGGCGTCATACCCGCCAATGCGGAGCTCACGCCACGTCCCGCCGAGCTGCCGGCCTGGGATGCGCTCTCGGGAGACCAAAAAAAGCTGTTCGCCCGGCAGATGGAGGTCTACGCCGCCTTCATGGAGCAGACCGACTTCGAGATCGGCCGTCTGCTGAAGAGCCTGGAGAAGGACGGTGTCGCCGACAACACGCTGGTGCTCTACATCGCCGGCGACAATGGCGGATCGGGCGAAGGCGGCGTCGACGGCCGCGACGTCATAGCGGTCGACGGGACGGCCGCTTCGCCCGCGGATCGGCTGAAGCGCGCCGACGAGCTGGGCGAAGAGATTTTCGACAATCATTACGCCGCCGCCTGGGCCTGGGCGAGCTCGACTCCCTTCCAATGGACGAAGCAGGTCGCCTCGCATCTCGGCGGCACGCGCGATCCGCTCATCATCTCCTGGCCGGCGAAGATCAAGGCGCGCGGCGAATTGCGCACGCAGTTCCAGCACATCACCGACATCGCGCCGACCATTTACGAGCTGGCGGGCGTGACGCCGCCCGACAGAGTGGACGGCGTGGCGCAAACGCCGCTCGAGGGAAAGAGCTTCGCGGCGAGCTTCTACGACGCGAAGGCGCCGAGCAGCCATGGGCGGCAAGTGTTCGAGACCTCTGGCAATCGCGCCATCTATCAGGATGGCTGGTGGGCCGGAGCGCGCCATGTCGCGCCCTGGTCGGCGACGCGCGGCGCCGATCTCGCGATCGGCCAGCATCCTTGGGAGCTCTACGATCTGCGCGCGGATTTTTCGCAGGCGCATGATCTCGCCGCGGAAAAGCCCGAGAAAGTGAAGGAGCTGGCGGCGCTGTTCGACAGCGAGGCCGCGCGCACGCAAATCTACCCCTTGCTGCCGGCGCGCGGCAATCTGCCGTCACCCGCCGATGGCCGCGCCGTCTTCGATTATCGTCCCGGCGCCGACCATATTCCGCAACGCATCGGGCCGAAATTCAACCGGCGCGCCCATTCGATTCTGGCCGAGGTGACTCTGCCGGCCGAGCCGGAAGGCGTGATTTTCGCCGACGGCGGCGATTACGGCGGCTTCTCGATCTATGTGAAGAACGGCAAGCTCGTCTATCTCGCCAAGGCCTGGGGCAATGTCGCGGGAAAAGTCGTCTCGACCGGGAAGCTGCCGGTGGGCGCGGCGCGGATCGGCGTGGAATTCATCCCCGACGCCGCCAAACCGCCGCCTGTGCGCACCTCATTCGAGCCGCGCGTGGTCTTCGCCGGAAAGATCATCCTCAGCGTCAATGGCGCGAAGGTCGCGGAAGGGCGGATCGAAAATCTCCAGCTCTCCTATAATGAGACGCTCGACGTGGGCCTCGATTCCGGCGCGCCCGTCAGCCCCGATTACGCCGCGCCCTTCGCCTTCAACGGCCAGATCGACAAAGTTCACGTGGAGCTGAAATAGCGGCTCGGGATCAGCGCGCCAGCAAACGGCTCAATTCCGCGAAGCGCGCGTCCATGGGCCACAGCCCCGCCGCCGTCTCGACCTGCGCTCTCGCCTCCGCGAGGCGCTTTTGCCGCACGAGCCACAAGGCCAGCGCATAATGGGCGTCGGCGTCGGCCGGCGCTGCGGCCAGCGCCTTGCGCAGCGGCGTCTCGGCCTCCGTATCGCGGCCTGTGGCGCGCAGCAGATCGGCGAGATTCAGCCAAGCCGGGACATAGCTCGCGTCGATCCGGGTCGCGCGCTGGAATTCTCTCTCAGCCTCTGCAATCTCGCCGCGCTCGGCGGCCAAGGCGCCGAGATTGAGATGGCTTTCCGAACGATCCTCGGCGAGCCTCTCGGCCGCGCGCCATTCCTCCAGCGCCGGATGATCGACGAGCGGCGTCAGCCGCGCGGCCTCGATACGCACCGCCCGCACGGGATCGTCGCGCAAAGGTCCGGCGAGCTTCTCACGAAGCGCTTCGTCATAAGGGGCGAGCGCGCGCAGCGCTCCGAGGCGCAGCAGAGGGGAGGGCGCATGAAGCTCCGGCGTCAGCGTCTCCAGCGCGACGGAGCCGGGCGCGCCAGCGAGAGCGGCGAGGCGCGCCGCGCGGCCGATCTCGGAGAGCGCCTCCTCCGGCGCCTGTCGCGCCGCGCCCCAATCCTTCAGCCTCTCGGCCGCCCAATCGGCGCTCTTATCGGCATGGCAGGCGTTGCAGGCGTTGGGCGCGCCGAGCCGCGCGCTCGCCGCCGGACGCGGGATGCGGAAGGAGTGATCGCGCCGGATGTGAATCTGCATATAGGTCCGCTGCGGCATATGGCAGGCGACGCATCGAGCGGCCGGCGAGCCCTCGGCGTGACGATGATGCCGCGGCTGATCGAAAATCGCTTGCGAATGACATTGGGCGCACAGAGCATTGCCCTCGGCGCGCAGCGCGGCGCCATGCGGCTCGTGGCAATCGACGCAAGTCACGCCGGCGGCATGCATGCGGCTCTGCTGGAAGGAGCCCCATTCGAAGACCTCGTCCTCGATCTGGCCATCGGCGAAATAGAGCCCCGGCTCCAGCAGCTCCGGCATGAAAGCGTCGAGAAAGGCCACGCCGGGGCGCGCCGGGGCGATCGGCCGCCGCCGCGAATGACAGGGCGCGCAAATCTCCTCCGAGGGATTTTTTCGCGCCTCGCCCTTCCAATGACGAATCCCGCGCGCGTCGAAATCGCCCCAGGAGCCCACGGCCGTCTCGCCGGAAACGATCAGCCCCGCGCCAGCGCCGGCTTTGGCTCGCTCGACATGGCGCGAGCCGGGTCCATGGCACGCCTCACAGGCGACATTCTGCTCCCGCCAGCGCGTCTCGTAGCTGTCCGTCTCCGGGCGGTAGTTCTTGACGACCCCGGTCGAATGGCAATCCGCGCACATGAAGTTCCAATTCTGCGCCCGCGCGGTCCAATGCAGCGGATCGCCGGGCGCGATGCGCTCGCCCGGATAGAGGTCGAACCATCTCTGCCCGCCCTCCGATCGCGGCCGCGAATCCCATGCGATCGAAAAAGCCTGCAGCCGCCCGCCGGGCAGGCTCAGGAGATATTGCTGCAGCGGCGCGACGCCGAATGTCGCGGCGACGGCGAATTCTCGCTCCTCGCCGTCCCGGCCTTCGGCGCGAATGAAATAATCTTTCCCACGCTGAAAAAATCGCGGATCGGCGCCGGAGAAGTCGCCGAGAACCGTTCCGGCCGTCGGCGACGCCATGCTCTTCGCGTGATGCGATTTGCTCCAGGCTTCGGCCTGCGTCGCATGGCAGCCGGCGCAGACGATCGCGCCGACATATTCGGGCTCCACATTCGGCTGCGCGCGCAACGATGCGAGCAGGAGGACAGCCGAGCCCGCAGCGACGGCGGCCAGCACGAAACGACGAATTCCCTTCATGCGACAATCATAAACGTACCGCTGGCGTCGAGCCGACTCATATCCTCGAGATCGCAGCCGCTCCCGGCATCGACGCCGAGGCGGCGTCCCAGCGCTCGAGCGAGCCATAAATGACGAGCCGGCCGAGAGGCGCGAGCGCCTTCAGGCCCTCCTTCGTCACGGCGCCGCCGACCGACTCATAGATGATGTCGACGCCCGAGCCGCCCGTCAGATCGCGCGCGGCCTGCGACCAGCCGGGACGCGTGTAAGCGATGGCCGCATCGGCGCCGAGCGAACAGGCGAACTCCCGCTCGTCTTGCATGCTCGCCGCCGCGATCACCAGCTCCGACGCTGGGACCGACCGCTTCGATGATCCCCGCTGCTTCGGCGCCCAATATGCTCGGGAGCCGCGGTGTCCCCGCGTCGCGATTTCGCCGCATCGCCGTCTCGGCGTTCACGCCCGAAGCCCTCTCTCGGATCAATATCTCCTCCGGGCCGACGGTGGGAACGGGCGCATCGACCAGCTCCAAAGCATCCTGGGCCGTCGAAGGCGTTCAGCTCATCGTCATTCTCCGATCCGACGGGCTCTCCGACACCCGTGCTTCTTCAGACGGGGGATTCGTGCCATTTAGAGGCTTTGGTAGACTACAGAGAAGTTCTCATATGCTGACCGGGAGGTAAGCATGGCGTCGGTGATGAAGAACCCTCCGCCCTTGCCCGCGGAGCATCGGTTGTCGGCGCCGCCGTCCAGCGCATGACGGATTCGATTCGATCATCGACTCCCGCGAGGGACGCTCTCATGCCAAAATGTCTCCCGATAAAGTGTCTCGATTCGCATGGAATTAAGATGGGACCGGATCTTCCTGCCGCTGTTTCGTTCGAGCGTCTGCAAGCGCCCTTCGAGAGCGCGTCCGACGCCGTCGCGCGTTTCGACGAGCGGCTCCGCTCCAGCCTCGTCGCCGAGGCGTTCGTTCTTCGCGCGCATTTCCACGACGCTTGCGCCGCCTTGTGGCGCATCGGCGAATTCGTGCAGCTCGAAGATCTTGTGCTTCATGACGCCGGAGCGGATGTGCGCACGCCGACGCATGAGCTCGTGCGCGCCCATGCCGTGCTGCTGACGCGCCGTCGCATAGCCGATCGCGAGCCCGCTTGGGCGTTGACGACCGATGGCCTCGCCAGCCTGCGTGGCGCAGGGAGCCCCCAAAGCGCGGCGAGCGCGCCGACCAATGGCTCGCGCGCCATGGACGAAGTGGACGGAGAGCCGGATGACGAAGACGGCGAGTCGTTCGGCGCAGGAGAATTCGACGAGATCGATGAATTGCTGACGCGAACGTCACGCGTGATAGAGCGAGCCCAGCCGGCTCCGCTGAAGCGGGACGACTCTGGCTTGGTCTATGACGAAGATTGGGATCAGGAGGCCCGTATCGCGGAATGGCGCGAGCGTCTGGACGGAGCCCGCAATCTTCCGCCCTTGATGGCCGCCTGCGTCGCGCTCGACGCTTGGGACGAGATCGAGCCTTTGCAGCACAGCGCTTGGCTCGGCCCTTTGCTCGCCGCCGCCTCGCTTCGCTCCCGGGGAAAGACCCGGCACTATCTCCCGGCGCTGCATTCGGGCTTTCGACAGGCCAAATATCGCCGAGTCGGCCGAGACGATTTCGAATCTCGATTGATCGCATTGGCCTGCGCGATCGAATCGATGGCGAAAGCGGACTCCAAGGAGCTCGACAGGTTGACGCTCGCCCGCGAGCTTCTGCTCAGAAAGTGCAAGGACCGAAGAACGAATTCGAGATTGCCGCAGCTCGTCGATTTCTGTCTGGCGTCGCCTGTCGTCACCGTCCCCCTCGCCGCCAAGGAGCTACGAATCTCTCAGCAAGCCGCGACCACGATGATCGGCGAGCTCTCGTCGAACCTTCGCGAGCTGACCGGGCGCGGGCGATACCGGGCTTGGGCGGTCATCTGAGGAATGCCGAAGCGGGCGGCGCGCCATCGAGGATGCGCGCCGCCCGCAATCGCTCATTCCGGCAAAGCGAACACTGTGAGCACGCCGCCGAGCGCCGTATAGTTCGACAGGCTGCGATAATTGCCCACGGCGCCGAGACCGTCGCTGCTCTTCGTCAGTCCCGCCGCGAGGCCGATGCCGGCCCAGCCGCCGACGCCCGATAGCACGGCGACATATTGCTTTCCGCCGACCTCATAGGTGATCACATTGCCGATGATGCCGGAGGGCGTCTTGCGCCGGAACAGCTCCTTGCCCGTCTTCGTGTCGACGGCCTTCAGATAGCCCTCGAGCGTGCCGTAGAAGGTCACGCCGCCATCCGTCGTGACCGCGCCCGACCAGACCGAGAACTGCTCCTTGTTCGCCCACACGATCTTGCCGGTCTTGGCGTCCCAGGCGATGAAATTGCCAGTATGCGTCTCGCCCTTGTCGCGATCGGCGGGGAACATTTCGACCGTCGCGCCGACATAGGGCTGGCCGGCCGAATAGCTCACTCGGAACGGCTCGAAATCCATGCAGACGTGATTGGTCGGCACGAGAAAGAGCCCCGTGCTCGGATCATAGCTCGCGGGCTGCTCGTCCTTGGAGCCGAGCGTCGTCGGACAGGCGCCGCGCGTCGTCTCGTCCTCGCCATGCGCCTCGGTCGAGAAGCGTTCGTCGAGAATCGGACGACCATAGGTCATCGATGATTTGTCGAGATCGATCTTCGTCGCCCAATTGACGGCTGGATCGAATTTCGCGGCGACGAGCAATTCGCCATTGACGCGATCGAGCGTGTAGCCGAATCCATTGCGATCGAAGTGAACGGCGGTCTTGCGCTTCTTTCCGTCGATCTCCTGATCGACGAGCAGCAGCTCGTTGACCGCGTCATAATCCCATTGGTCGTGCGGCGTCGTCTGATAGACCCATCTCGCCTTGCCCGTGTCGAGATCGCGCGCCCAGAGCGTCATCGACCAGCGATTGTCGCCCGGACGCTGTATCGGATTCCACGTCGAGGGATTGCCGGAACCATAATAGACGAGATTGAGCTCGGGGTCGTAGCTGTACCAGCCCCATGTCGTGCCTCCGCCGAGCTTCCACTGATCCCCCTTCCAAGTGTTGATCCCGGAGTCCTTGCCCACCGGCTTGCCGAGATGCGTCGTCTTTTCAGGATCGATCAATGTGTCCTCGTCCGGCCCGGTCGAATAGCCGCGCCAGAGCAGCGCGCCGGTCTTCACGTCATAAGCGGAGATATGGCCGCGCACGCCATATTCGCCGCCGGCGTTGCCGACGAGCACCTTGTCCTTGAACACATGCGGCGCGGCCGTGGAGGTCTCGCCCTTCGCGGGATCGCCGAATTTGACGGACCAGATCGGCTTGTCCTTGCCCTCGCCAGACGACGCGCCCGTCGCGGCGTCGAGCGCGACGAGAGTCGTATCGGCCTGAGCGAGGAAAATCTTGCCATCGCCATAGGCGAGGCCGCGATTGACCGTGTCGCAACACATCACCGGAACGACCGAGGCGTCCTGCTGCGGCGCGTATTTCCAGAGCACCTTGTGATCGGGATCTCGCAGATCGAGCGCATAGACATTATTGGGAAACGGCGTGTGCAGATACATCACATCGGTGACATAGGCGGCCTTCGTCGTCTTGCCGTCCTTGTCGGCGACGGCGGGAATGGTCACATCGTGAATGACGAGCGGAGCGCCCTCGTGCCCGCGCAAGACTCCCGTCGAGAATTGCCAGTCGACCGCGAGCTTGTGCACATTCGCCGTGGTGATCTGCTTCAAAGCCGAATGCCGAAGATTGGCGTAATCGCCTGTCGGCGACACCCATTGCCGCGGATCCTTCTGCAGGTCGAGCAATGCGTCCGCGAAGGCGCCGCTGGTCGCGAGCGCGAGCGCGCCGACCGACATCGACAATCGAAGCTTCTTCATCTTCATTTTATTTCCTCCGCAGCCAGTTGTTTTCTCGCTTGCGCGTCATGCGCGACGGACGGCGTCGAGCCCGGGAAGCCGTTCGCCGCCCGCCGCGCGCTCATGCAGCGGCCGCATGCGACGCCGCTCGAGGATCGATATTCATCGAATGAATGTCGCGCGCCAGATCATGAAAGAGCGACGCGCTCACGATTGTCGCAATATTGCGACAGCTTCGGCCGTCGTCGGACGATCGAGCCGCAGGACGGCCTCTGCTCGACGCGTGAAAATTTCAAAATGAGAAGAAGGGCCGACAGACGGGCGCGCGATGTCGCGCCGCTTCACGCGTCGAAAACGAGATCGAGATGCGCTTCGAACAGATCGCCGATGTCCAGAGGATGGGCGCGGTCGAGCAGACCATTGTGAATGATCGCGAACCAGATGGGCGCGATCAGCAGATGCGGATAGTCCTCGAGCTCGGGCCGGCGCAGCTCTCCTCTCGCGCGCGCGGTCGCGGCCAGAGCGCGGATCTGATTCAGCAACGGCTCGAACATCACGCGTCGATAGATCTCCGTCATCTCGGGAAATCGCGCGCCCTCGACGAGCACGAGCCGGGCGATAGCGGCGCGGCCATTGCGCTCGATCTCTCGTATCGACACGAGCATGGTGCGCCGCATGAATGCCGAGACCGGCTCGTCGGGATGACGATTGGCGGGGTCGGCGTCGATCAGCGCGCCTGCGATCTTCTCCCGCACCACGGCCTCGAACAGCGCTTCCTTGGCCGGGAAGTAGCGATAGGGCGTGCCTTTGGCGACGCCCGCGCGCCGCGCGACGCCGTCCATCGTCGTGTCGGCGTAGCCTTTCTCGAGGAACTCGCCGAGCGCGGCGTCGACGATCACGCGGCGCGTCTGCGCGGTTTTCTCCAAGCTCGGCCCTCGACCGGCTCGCCGGGGCTCCACACTCTTCACGGCGTCGGTGGGGCGTTTCGCCATCTTCTCGCGTCTCTCGTTCGGATCACGGCTTGACATAAAATGACTGAGTGGTCATTTTTAACGAAAGCCCGGCCGAACGCAAGCGCTTCGCTGCGGCGGCGGCCCCGCCCGGAACCCTTTCGATGACCTTTTTCGGCTCGAGCCACTGGCTGTTCTCGGTCAAGACCTTCGGCGCCGCCACGCTGGCGCTCGCCGTCAGCTTCTGGCTCGATCTGCCGCGCCCCTATTGGGCGCTGGCGTCGGTCTATATCGCCTCGCAGCCGCTCTCCGGCGCGACGCTGTCCAAGGCCGTCTATCGGGCCGCGGGCACGTTCATCGGGGCCGCGGGGGCGGTGCTGATGGTTCCCAATCTCGTCGGCGCCCCGCTCGCGCTGGCGCTCGCAATGTCCATCTGGTCGGGCTTTTGCCTCTATCTCGCGCTGCTCGATCGCACGCCGCGCGGCTATGTGTTCATGCTCGCCGGCTATACGGCGGCGATCGTCGGCTTTCCCGCCGTCGACGCGCCGGAGACGATCTTCGATCTCGCTTTGTCGCGCACCGAGGAGATCCTCGTCGGCATCGCCTGCGCCGCGCTGGTGTCGAGCCTGGTCTTCCCGCGCTCCGTCGCGCCGGTCGTCGCCGAAAGGCTGGACGCCTTGCTGCAGCACGCGCGCGCCGCCGCCGCCGATGCGCTCGACCTGAAAAAAAATGCGCCGAACGACGCCCATTGGCTCCGCCTCGTGGCCGATGTGGCGGAGATCGAGACGCTCGCCGCCCATCTCGCCTTCGACGCGGCGGCCGAGCGCCGATCGCTCGACCGCATTCACCGAATCGTGCCGCGCGTGCTCCTGCTGTTTCCCACACTCTCGGGGATCGCCGATCGGCTCGACGCGCTCGCCGACCTCGGCGGCGCCTCGGAGCGCCTTCGCGCGCTGGTCGCGGATACCTGCGCCGCGGTCGTCGGAGCCGAAGACGCGCAGACCGCCGAGCTTCGACGCGCGCTCGAGGCGGCGGCCTCGCCGAGCATGGACGCCGACTGGCCCGCGCTCGTCGAGGCGAGCCTCTGCCAGCGGCTCGTCGAGCTGCTCGACATACTGTTCGACTGCGACGAGCTGACGAAAGCGCTCGCCGACCCAACGGAGCGGCCGGCGGCCTTGCGTCTGACGGTGGAATCGCGCGTCGCGCGCGTCCGTCACCTCGACCATGGCGCGGCCCTGCATGCCGGCTTCGCGCTCGCCTGCGCAATTTTCGCCTGTTGCCTGTTCTGGATCGCCACATCCTGGCCGGAAGGCTCCGTCGCCGCAATGATGGGAGCGATCGTCGGGAGCCTCTACGCATCCCAGGACGACCCCACTCCATCGATCGCCGGCTTCGCCAAATGGACCATCGTCGCCACGTCGATCGCCGGCGTCTATCTCTTCGCCGTCTTGCCGCACACGCATAATTTCGAGACGCTGACGCTGGCGCTCGCTCCCGTCTACCTGACCTTCGGCTTGCTCATCGCGTCGCCGCAGACCTTCCGCATCGGCCTGCCGCTCGCCATCGTCACGCCGACCGCAATGGCCGTGCAGGAGCTCTATTCCGCCGACGCCGAGAATTTCGTGAATACAAGCCTCGCAATGTGCGCCGGCATGGCGCTGACGGCGATCACGACGGCCTTGATCCGCCGCGCGGGGGCGCAATGGCGCGCGCGCCGCTATGCGCGCGCCAATCGCGCCGCGCTCATTCGCGCGGCCGACCTGCACGCCGGAAACGAAGTGCGCCTGATGGGCCTGATGCTCGACCGTCTGTTCCTGCTCGCGCCCATCGCCCATGCCGTCGACGGCAAATTGCCGGATGCGCTGCGGGATTTGAGAACCGGGCTGAACATTCTCGATGCGCGCCGCTCGCGCAACGCGCTCGCCGGCTCTCGCCGCAGACGGATCGACGCATTGCTGAGGCATTTGTCGCGCTCTTTCCTCGCTGGCGCGCCGACGCCCTCTCCGACCGCTCTGCATGCGGTCGATCGCGCGATGGCGATGGCGCGAGAGGCGGGCGACGCGCGCCTTCTGCTCACTCTGGTCGGCCTGCGCCGCTGCCTCTTCGCCGCGGAGCCGCCGCCCGAACCATCCTTGTCGGAGGCGAAAGTCGCATGAATGGAGAAATCAGCATCTTCGGCGTGTTCGTATCATCGCTGCTCGCCTTCTCGCTCGTCGCTTTCCTCTTGGAGACCGTGATCAAGCGAGGGCTCGAGACCATCGGCTTCTACCGCTTCGTCTGGCACCCGGCCTTGTTCAACTTCGCCATGTTCGTCTGCCTGCTCGGCGCTTGCGTGCTTCTCTTGTCCACGGAACGGCTGTGAAAACCAAATTGCTCACCCTTCTTCGCATCGCGACGACGTCGGCGCTCGCCCTCGCGGCTGGCTTCGTCCTCTGGCGCCTTTGGGATCATTACGAAACAGAGCCCTGGACAAGGGACGGGCGCGTGCGCGCGGATGTCGTCGCCGTCGCCGCCGATGTGTCGGGACTCGTCAGCGAGGTGCTCGTTCACGACGACCAATTCGTGCGCAAAGGCGAGGCGCTGTTCCGCATCGATCGGGAGCGATTCGTGCTCGCCCTGCGCCAGGCCGAGGCGAGTCTCGAGGGGCGCGCCGCCGCGCTCGACGCCGCGACGAAGGATCTCGCGCGCTATCGCGCTCTCGAGGCGACGAAGACGATCGCCGTCTCCAAGCAGCAGCTCGATGCGGCGATCTCCGCTCACGCCCAAGCCCAGGCGGCGTTGCGGCAGGCGGCGGCCGACCGCGATCTCGCCCGATTGAACCTGGATCGATCGGAAGTGCGCGCTTCCGTCAGCGGACCTTTGACGAATTTCGACCTGAGGCCGGGAGTCTATGTGACGGCCGGCAAGGGCGTCGCGGCGCTGATCGACTCCGAGAGCCTCTATGTCGACGGCTATTTCGAGGAGACCAAGCTGCCGATGATTCACCTCGGCGACCGCGCGGAGATTCATCTGATGGGCGAGACCAGGACGATCTACGGACGCGTCGAAGGAATAGCGGGCGGCATAGAGGATCGCGAGCGCAGCGCCGGAACGACGATGCTGCCGAATGTCAATCCGACATTCAGCTGGGTGCGGCTCGCGCAGCGCATACCGGTGCGCATCGCGCTCGATCCGGCCGCCGGCGACGTGGTCATGATCGCCGGGCGCACGGCCACTGTCGTCATCGGCGCGAAAAGCCGGCGGGCGTTATGACGTCTTTCCGCCCAAGCTCGCGACGGCGAAGCCGGCCGCCGCTCGGTCGATCCTGCGTCGCGAAGAGGGAAAGATCGCGCCGCTAGCGCCCGAACAAGACCGGGTTTACCGCTTTGGTCGGCGATGATAGATATAGCGTATGATCCCTTTCCTCCGCGCGCTCATCCCCGTGCTCGCATTGGCGTCGCTGCTCCTCGGAGCCGCGCCGTTGGCGCGCGCCGGTCACGGATGCGAGGGCATGAGCGCCGCTTCCATGGAGGATTGCCACAAGGCGGCCGGGGATCGCGGCTCGGTCGCCGCGGATGACTGCGCGGCCGTGTCCTGCGCGCAGATTTCGATCGGCGCGGCGCCGAACGAATCCTTCTTCCTCATCCCCGCCGCCATGGCGAAGGGGCGGCCTATCGCGGCGAGCGACGCCGATCCCGCCTCACTGACCGGCTCTCCAGAGCTTCGACCTCCGATCGCCTGAAGCCGCAATCGCCGGCTCCGCCGCTCGCGCGACGGAACGGCCACGCCGCTTCACCGCCATCCGCCGCAACGCCGGCCGGAGATCGAGAACATGCCTCCTTATGCGCCTATTTTCGGCGCGCTCGCGCTCGCCGCGAGCGTGACCGCATCCGTGCTTCACGCCTCCCATTCCGACGCTTCCCATAGCGACGCCGCGGGGTCCGAACATTCGACTCGGACCGTCGCGCTCGACGATCCCATTTTGTTCTATCGCGATCCGATGGGCGGGACGGAGATCTCGCGCCAGCCGCGCAAGGACGAAATGGGAATGGACTTCCTGCCGGTGCGCCGTTCGCAGCTCACGCCTTTCGTCGCCAAGCTCCCCGATCCGCTGGCCGCCGCGAGCGAGGAGCCGCTCTTCTTTCGCGATCCCATGGGCGGCGACGCGATTTCCGCCGCGCCGCGCAAGGACGGAATGGGGATGGACTTCCTGCCGGTCCGTCCCGCCGATCTGCGCGCCATACTGACGAAGCTCGCCGCCGCGCCGCGCGGGAAACGCATCCTCTACTACCGCAATCCTATGGGCCTGTCGGATGTGTCGGCGACGCCGAAGAAGGATTCGATGGGCATGGATTACACGCCCGTCTATGAGGGCGATGATGTCGAGGCCGATGGCGGCCTCCGCATCGCGCCGGGAAAAATCCAGCGCGCGGGCGTGCGCTCGGAGCCTGTGCGCCGCCAGCCGATCGTCGCCGAGATTCGCGCGCCCGGCGCCGTGCAGGTCGACGAGCGCCGCGTCGCCGTCGTTGCGACGCGCTCCGAGGCCTTCATCGAGAAAGTCTTCGAGGCGACGACCGGCGCGCGCGTCGCCAAGGGCCAGCCATTGGCGCGGCTCTATTCGCCGGCCATAGCGGCGGCGGCGGCCGACTATCTCGCCTTCTCCGGCGCACGCGGCAATGGCGACCCCGGCCTGCTCGAGGGCGTGCGCCGTAAGCTCGAGACGCTGAACGCGCCGGCGGAATTCATCGCCGAGATCGCGCGGAGCCGGCGCGTGCCGGCGAGCGTCTCCTGGCCCGCGCCGCGCGACGGGCTCATTCTCGAGCGCAACGCTGTCGAAGGAATGAAGGCCGAGGCCGGCCAAGTGCTGTTCCGCATCGCCGATCTCTCTGTCGTCTGGGCGCTGGTGGATGTCTCCGAGCATGATTATGCGCGGCTGCGCCTCGGCCAGCCTGTCGAGATCAGAGCGCGCGGCCTTCCCGATCGCATCTTCGCCGGCCATGTGACGGCGATTTATCCGCAGATCAATCGCGAGACGCGCACGGCGCGCGTGCGCATAGAGCTGCCCAATCCCGATCTGACCTTGCGGCCCGATATGTATGTGGAGGCGCAGATCGGCTCCGGCGATCAGGACGCCGTCGTCGCCGCGCCGGAAAGCGCGGTGATCGAGACCGGCAAGCGCGCGCTCGTTCTGCTCGACAAGGGCGATGGCCGTTTCGAGCCGCGCGAGGTGACGCTCGGCCGTCGCGGCGAGGGCTTTGTCGAGGTGAGGAGCGGGCTCGACGAGAGCGACCGCGTGGTGACCGCGGCCAATTTTCTCATCGACTCCGAAAGCAATTTGCGCGCGGCGCTGCAGACTCTCGCCGGCGCGGAGACGGCGCGATGATCGGCCGGCTGATCGCCTGGTCGGCGCGCAATCTCGTTCTCGTTTTCATCGGCGCCGTTTTCGCCGCGGCGGCGGGACTCTATGCGCTGCGCACATTGCCGCTCGACGCGCTGCCCGATCTCTCCGACGTGCAGGCGATCGTCTACACGGAATATCCGGGACAGGCGCCGCAAGTGGTGGAGGATCAGGTCACTTATCCGCTGACCAGCGCCATGCTGACCGTGCCGCGCTCGAAAGTGGTGCGCGGCTTCTCCTTCTTCGGCGTCTCTTTCGTCTATGTGATCTTCGAGGATGGCGTCGATCTCTATTGGGCGCGCTCGCGCGTGCTGGAATATTTGAGCGCCGCCGGCAAGAAGCTGCCGCAAGGCGTGACGCCGACGCTCGGGCCGGACGCCACCGGCGTCGGCTGGGTCTATCAATATGCGCTCATCGCCAAGGAAATGACGCTGGCCGAGCTGCGCTCGCTGCAGGATTGGACATTGCGCTACGGCCTCTCGAAAGCGGAGGGCGTGGCGGAGATTGCGAGCGTCGGCGGTTTCGTGAAGCAATATAATGTCGTCGTCGATCCCAACCGGCTGCGCGCGCTGGGCGTCTCGCTGAAGCAGCTGCGCGAGGCGATCCGCGCCAGCAACACGGATGTCGGCGGACGCACGGTCGAGCTCTCGGAATTCGAGTTCATCGTGCGCGGCCGCGGCTATTTGAAGAGCGCGGCCGATATAGAGCATATCGGCCTGCGCGCGGAGAATGGCACGCCTCTGCTGCTGCGCGATGTCGCCCGCGTCGAGCTGGGGCCTGACGAGCGCCGCGGCGTCGCCGAGCTCGACGGCGAAGGCGAGGTCGCCAGCGGCATCGCGCTGCAGCGTTACGGCGCCAATGCGCTGAGCGTGGTCGAGAATGTGAAGGCGGCGCTGGCCCGGCTCATGCCCGGCCTGCCCAAGGGCGTCGAGATCGCGACCGTCTATGATCGCTCGCCGCTCATTCATGCGGCGATCGAGACCTTGCGCAAGGCGCTCGTCGAGGAGAGCCTCATCGTCGCGATCGTCTGCGCCGCCTTTCTGATGCATATGCGCAGCGCGATTGTCGCGATCCTCATGCTGCCGATCGGCGTGCTCATCGCCTTTGCGGCGATGAAGGCGATCGGCGTCGGCTCCAACATCATGAGTCTCGGCGGCGTCGCCATCGCAATTGGCGCAATGGTCGATGCGGCGATCGTCATGATCGAGAATGCGCATAAGCATTTGGAGCGCGCGTCGCCGCAAAAGCCGCGGCTCGACATATTGATCGAGGCGGCGAGCGAGGTGGGGCCGGCGCTCTTCGTCAGCCTGCTCGTCATCACCGTCTCCTTCCTGCCGATCTTCACGCTGGAGGCGCAGGAGGGCCGACTGTTCGCGCCGCTCGCCTATACCAAGACCTTCGCCATGGCCGCCGCGGCGCTGCTCTCGGTGACGCTGGTTCCGGCGCTGATGGTCGTCTTCGTGCGCGGGAAGATCACGCCGGAAGCGAAGAATCCGATCAATCGCGCCTTGATCTTTCTCTATCGTCCGATCATCGCGCGCGTCCTGAGAGCGAAGACGGCGACGATCCTTCTCGCCATTGTCGCCATGCTCGTGACGATCGTCCCCGCAGGCCGGCTCGGCGGCGAGTTCATGCCGACGCTGGACGAGGGCGCCTTGCTCTACATGCCGACGACGCTGCCCGGCCTCTCCGTCACCAAGGCCGCAGAATTGCTGCAGACGCAGGATCGCATCATCAAGAGCTTTCCCGAGGTCGCATCCGTCTATGGCAAGGCGGGCCGCGCGGCGACGGCGACCGATCCGGCGCCGCTCGAAATGTTCGAGACCATCATCGCGCTGAAGCCGAAAGAGCAATGGCGTGCGGGACTGACGACGCGCAAGCTCATCGCCGAGCTCGACGCCGCGCTGCAATTTCCCGGCGTCTCCAACGCCTGGACCATGCCGATCAAGGCGCGCGTCGACATGCTGGCGACGGGCATACGCACGCCGATCGGCGTGAAAATCTTCGGCCGCGATCTCGCGCAGATGGAAGGTCTCGCGCGTCAGGTGGAGGCCGCGCTGAAGCGCGTGCCCGGCACGGCGAGCGCCTATGCCGAGCGCGTCAATGGCGGCTATTTTCTCGATATCGTCCCCGATCATCCGGCGCTCGCGCGCTATAATCTGATGATCGGCGATGTGCAGGAGGTGATCTCCACCGCGCTCGGCGGCGAGACGGTGACGACGACAGTGGAAGGGCGCGAGCGCTATGGCGTCAATATTCGCTATCCGCGCGAGTTCCGCTCCGATCCGCAGACGATCGGCCGGGAAGTGCTCGTGCCGCTGCCGCGCGGCGGCGCCACGCCGCTGGGGGAGGTGGCCACGATCGAGCTGACGCGCGGGCCGACGTCGATCCGCACCGAGAACGGCCAGCTCGCCGTCTATGTCTTCGTCGATGTGCGCGATCGCGATCTCGCCTCCTATGTCGCCGAGGCGCAGAAGACTGTCGCGCAATCGATTGCGCTGCCCGCCGGCTCCTATCTCACCTGGAGCGGGCAGTTCGAATATATGCAGCGCGCCGAGGCGCGGATGCGGATCGTCGTGCCGCTGACGCTCGCGATCATATTTCTGCTGCTCTATCTCAACTTCCGCCGCTTGACCGACACATTGATCGTGATGGCGTCGCTGCCTTTCGCGCTCGTCGGCGGCGTATGGGCGATGTGGCTCATGAGCTTCGATATGTCCGTCGCCGCGGCGGTCGGCTTCATCGCGCTCGCCGGCGTCGCCGCCGAGACCGGCGTCGTCATGCTGATCTATCTCGATCAGGCGTTGCGCGAGATCGCCGCCGCGTGCGCCGCGCAGGGCCGCGTTCTGACGCGCGCCGATCTTCACGAGGCGATCATGCTCGGCGCCGTCGAGCGCGTGCGTCCGAAGATGATGACGGTGACGGCCATCATCGCCGGCCTGCTGCCGATCCTCTGGAGCTCCGGCGCCGGCTCGGAGGTCATGCAGCGCATAGCGGCGCCGATGATCGGCGGCATGGTCTCCTCGACCGCGCTGACGCTGATCGTCATTCCCGCGATCTATGCGCTCGTCATAGGCGCTCGTCTGCCGCGCGCGCCGATCGCTCATGCCGACGGCGTAACGGAAGCCGCCTGAAAGCGCACGAGCGATCATAGCCACGTTCACGATGAGCGGCGACGGCGACGGCGCGCCCCATGCCGCTCGTCGCCGTCGCCGCTTCATCGCAACGCGGAAGATCGATCCCGCCATCGCCAATGGCGCCTTCGCAGTCGTCCGCGATAGCCGACCTGGATAAGTGAACGCCCGAATGGCGGCGCTCCAAAAGCGAAGATAAACGGATTCTCGTCATTCGACTCGCGTCGCGAACGATTCGCGGGCAGGGCTCGAATGACGGCGATCGATGAGATCCTCGGCGCGTCGAGCGATCACTGTCTTGTCACGCCGCCGACGCTCGTCAGCGAATGAGCCGGCGCATCTCGAATGGCGAACGATGACAGTGGAAACGGAAAAGAGCCACTCCCTTTCATCGAGCGGCGGTTGGATTCGCCATCCGCCCGCCATGGATCACCTCGTCATCATCAATGCGACCACGAAGCTGGTGCTGGACCTGCTGCGCGCAGGCGTGGCGCAAGAGGAGATCGCGGGCGCTTTCGCAGAGCATTTCGACTTGCCGCTGGATAAGGCCGCGAGCGATGTCGAATCCATCTGCGCCGAGCTCGACGACGCGAATGTCGAAACGTCGGACGCCTCTTCCATCGAGGGCGATGAGATCGACTGCGGCGCATGGCGTTTCGGCGAGCATGACGTCCATATCGTCTCGAGCGCGCCGGAGCTGACCCGAGACTATTTCGCGCGCTTCGCGCATGCAGTCGCGACGCCGAGCGCGGAGGCTGCGCAGCTGCGGCTATCGATCGCCGACGACGGCTATCGGCTGACGCTGAACGGCGAGAGCCGATGGATCGGCGACACATTGCCGGAGCTGATCGCGCGGATGAACGAGCTCTTCCTCGGATGGGAGCATCCAGGCGTCGAGCTTCTCGCCTATTTCCACGCGGCGGCGGTGAGCCGTGACGCGCGCGCCATTCTTGTCCCCGGCTCGAGCGACGCCGGCAAATCGACGCTCGTCGCCTATCTGTCCGGCCATGGATTTTCCTATCTCGGCGACGATCTCATCGGCCTATCGGCGCATGACTGGTCTCTGCGGCCTTTGCCGACGCTGCTCTCGCTGAAATCGGGTTCCTGGAAAATATTGGAAGGGCTCTTTCCCGAGCTTCCCGACCGTCCAATCCTGCGCCGCCAGGGAAGCGACGTGCGCTATGTGGCGCCGAGCGCGAGTGAGCGCTCCTCCTGCGCGCCGGCGATGATGCTCTTTCCGGCTTACGCGCCCGACACGGCCGCGACGCTCGCCGAGCTTACGCCGCTGCAGACGATCACGCGATTGCTCGGATCGGCGAGGGATATCGAAGCTCCCGTCACCGAAGCGAAGATCGCCGAGATTTGCCGCTTCATCGAATCCACTCCCGCCTATGAGCTGCGATACGGCGATTTGGTGGAGGCGGCCAAATTGGTGGAGGGTGCGCTCGACGCAAACGGCTAGGCGATCGCAGAGCCGATCGATAACCGCGCCGCCGCCTCACTCCACCGCCAGCCGCTCGGCCAGCTCGGACACATCGTCCCAGGACAAGAGCCGGCGTCCTTCCACCGTTTCCACGAGAACGCCGTCTTGCCCGACGGTCGCCGAAAATTCGACGTCGCCGCCGACCGGGCTCAGATAGATGATGTCGGCCCGCCGCCAGTCATAGGCGAGAGCGGTGAAATTGCGCGACAAGGTTCGGCCTTCCTCGAGGGTCAGGTCGAAATATACCCGCTCGCTCAGCATCATCCGCAGCATGTCGCCGAACAGCCGGTTCTGCACGCGCTTGACGAGGGGATAGCTCATGCGTCTCTGCTCGGGTGTATTCGGCGGGAGAGGATCCGCCACCGTCGTCTCTGCGAAGAGACGCGGCGATGGCGGTCACCCATAAAGCAATGCCTGCGCCATTTTGGCTCTCGGCCCTGCCTCTCGCCTAGACGGCGCGAACCTCCTCCGGCTTCGCGATGAACTCCAGGCGATCGGCGCGATCGAAATCCGCCGCCGCCGCCTCGAGCAGGAAGCGGTTCGGATACCAGAAATTCGCGTAGGGCAGGAACAGATTGCCGAAGGACAGGCTGGCCAGAGGCTCCGTCCCCGCGAAGAGGACCACCTCCACGCCAGCGCCATTGGTCGGCGCGGCCGTATTGTCGCCGAACGCCTCGAACTGGACCACGAATTTGGCGGAAGTGACGCCCCCCTCGGTGGTCTTGATCCCGATGACGCGGAGATCCTGGAAGCGGCGGCCGATCGCGCCATCCGTCAGAAGTTGCGGAAACTCGTGCGCGCGCCCCTTCTTGACCTGACTGGCGTCGTCCAGCGGGACGCCCAGATCGGCCAATCCTGTGGGCTTGGCGGGCGCCAGCGTCACGATGGTGCGGGTTTCTTGCAATACGGGCAAGGTCGGCTCCTTGTGGTTTTCGACGTCGGACCCGACAGATCGGGGTCCACGCCGCGCGCCACGCATTTTGCGCGCCAAATGCCGAGACGCCCCTTTCGGATCAGCGGCTTTCCGCCCGCCGCCGACGAAAAAGGCGCTATCCGAGCCGTCAGGATCGGATAGCGCCCTCGATTTCTCTTCCCCGAAGCGGAAAAAAGCCTAACGCCTCACGCCCAAGCGGCCTCGCCCAGCGTGGACAGCACAGCGCGCATCGCCTCGCGATTGCTGAGCGTGACATAGGCGTAGCCACACTCCTCCATCGCCGCTCTCGTCGCCTCGCGCATTTTCGTCAAGCGACGGCGAGACAGGCTGGGGAACATATGGTGCTCGATCTGGCTGTTGAGGCCGCCGGTCAGCCAATCGAGCAAGGGCGAGCTCGGCGTGTTGCGCGTCGCGCGCGCCTGCCGGTCATAGAAACCCTTCGATTCCTTCGCGTCATAGACTTCCATGCCCGTATGGTTGAGCACGAAGACGAAGGCGAGGATGAAGCCGCCGAGAAGCTGGGCGCCGAGGAACCAGAGCCAGCCGGTCCAGGCCGGCCCCGGCGTCAGCAGTCCCGCGAGCGCGAAGCCCGACACCCAATGGGCGACGCAGAGCGACGCTTCCCACCATTGCTTGTTCTTGGCCGCGACCTCTATGCTCTGCCAGCTCCAGTTGAAGCGCGCGACCGAGAGGATCGGGAAGAACAGCGGAACCTGAAAGCGCGGCAGAAAGAAAGACAGCGCGCGCCCCAGCCCGGCGCGGCGCGCCTTGTCATTGTATGGCGCGAGCGACTTGTCCCAGACCAGCCAAGGAGGCGAGTCGATGTCGCCGTCGATCGGCGTGCGGCTGCCATCCTCCTCGACGCGGCAGGCGTTCGGGAAGGCATGGTGAAGCTCGTGCTTCTCGACCCACCATGTCGAGCCGAAGCCCTGAGCCAGCGCGATCAGCCGCAGCTTCAGGCGCGCCTTCATCTCGCCACGAGGCCCCCACTGGCTATGCGCGACGTCATGCCCGAGATAGGCCGTCCTCGGATAATGCATCGCGAGAACGAGCATTCCGACCACCGCGGTGAGGCCGCCCTGCGCGAGCAGAGCGAAAGCGAGGGCAGGAGCCGCCACCAGCTCCAGGCAGCGAAGCGCTTGTTCCCAAAAGGGCACGCTGTAATAGCCCTGCTCATGCGCCCAGGCCCGCAAAGCAGCGATACGCTGGGCCAGGCCTTTCGCGTCCGGGGCGCCGTCTGGAGCGTCGAGGGTAGCCGGACTTGCTTGTTGTTGTTGGTTCAATGGAATACCCGGGTAGCACGCTCGGCTACAGTCTGAGGCCGCAGCCTCTGCCTATCGGGCGAAGACAGGGCTTTTGTCAAATTTCTTTCATCGGAGAAGGGGAGGATCGGCGTCGAAAATCGGCCCATCCAGCGCCTCTTGATGCTGGAAAAACCGTTGCTTCGAGAATTTTATATCGTAAGCCGCAATAGTCTGGCTCGAGATGGCTGGACGAGCCCTGCCCAGGGCTGTAGCGGAAACCGCCGCCGAGCGGCCGCTCACCGCGCCTCCTCCGCGATCGCCCATAGCTCGAGCTCGAGCTCCGGCCAGTCGCCGGAAAAATGCAGCCCGATCGAGGCGGCGACGGAGAACTCCCGCCAGAGCGGCGAATGACGATCCAGATAGAAATAGACATGATGCGAGATCGTGCGAATTTGGCCGGGCGGGGTCGGCATATGCACGAGCGAAATTCCCGGCAGATTGGCGTAGACGATATCGTTCATCCGATTATTCGGCCCGACCTTCAGCAGCTGCGGCAAGAGCTGCGCGATCTCCGACGGCGGCCGATTGCTCGCCACTTCCAGCACCAGCGTCGCATTGCCGAGCAGCGCGCGGTCACGGATCGGCGAGATATAGACATTGGGCGCGCGCTGAACCAGCTCCAGCCGCCGTGCGCGCCGGCTGGTCCGGGCGCTCAGAAAATCCTGCAGATCCCGCAGAATCGGCTCGAAGACATTTTCGAGATCATCGTGATCATAGGGCGGATAGACTCGGCTGCGGCGCTCCTGCGAGCAGAATGTCGCAAGCTCGCCGGCGAGCGAGACGAGCGATGTGTAGAGCCGCTCGGGATGCGTATAGCCCGACTGCCGCAAATGGCGCAGCAAGGGCGCGGCGCGATTGAGCGTCTGCAGCAAAAGATAATCGGCGCTCTGCATGCCGCCGCCGGAAGACGGATCCGCGGCATAGCGCGCCAGCTCCTCGAGCTTGCCGTCCACGCAGCCGATCACGCGATCGATCCATCCGATCACGACGCTATGCGCCGCGCAGACGAGCAGCGGCGGCGCGAAATTGGGATCGAATATGACGACCTTGTCGCGTATCTCCAAAATACGCGCCACGGCGAGGCAATCATATCCCGGCTTCGGACGGCGGGCGAGCTCCAGCTCGAGACGCAGATGCGCGACGTCGATCTCCTCCTCGTCGCGCATCTCGGCGACCGAGTCGATGATCGTCTCGACGCCCTCGATGAAACGGCTCGCCACATCTTTCGCGCGATAATCGACCTCGCGCGAATTAGGCGAGGCGTTGGGCAAGGTCAGCCAAACGGTGAGGCCCGCCGCCTTCGCCGGCGCTTCGATAGAGGCGGGCGCCGGACCTTCGCCCGGAATATCGAAGGGCGTTCCGTCCGGCATCACGCCCGCCGCCTTTCGCAGCGCGATCTTGCTCTGCTGCGCGAGATCGGAGTCGATCTCGAGCTGCGCAAATCCCCAAGGATAGGGGCTGGAATGCCGCGTGCGGCTCTCGATGACACGCTCGAGATAGCGATCATTCTGCTGGAGATGATGCGGCCGCAAGAAAAGACCTTCCCGCCACACGACTTTGCTGCGCCACGACATGTTTCTCATCCCCTCGCATGCGCGGGCCGCCTCGTCTCGCCGCTGCGCGCACGTCGCGAAGACCCGCCGTTTCTCCTGACGAATCTTCTACCCGAGCAGAAGCGCGGTCTCGGTGAGAAAACCCACAGCGCTCCGCATGCCGCAGTCGACTTCCGCGCGCGCTGTCGCCTGCGCTCCTATCGAGCGATCTGCGCGAGGCGCAGAGCCTCTTCCAGCCAATGATGCAGAGCCTCCTCCCGCGCCGACGGCGCGAGACGGCCCGCCGCCATCATCAAGGCGCCGCGAACGCAGCCCGCCGTCAGTCCCGGATCGACGACGAACGCGACCGCCTCCAAACGACCGCTCGAAGGCAGCCAGAGGCTCGGACCGCAATAAGCGGCCGCATAAGCGACGCTCGTCGCAGGCGTCGGCCGTACGGCGCGGCGCGCGACATCGAACGCCTGCGCGCGCAACCGCTCCTCCGGCTGGCGAACCCAGGCCTCCGCCGCATCGAGCGCATGGGAATCGAGCGCGGCGGCCGCCGACTGGGCGGCGCGCAAATTCTGGCACGCCCACCACACCGCTCTACGACGCTCGAGCCAATAGGCGCAAAACGCCACCGCTTCCCGAATTTGCCGAGCGCGTCGCAGCCTCGCGAGAAATTCGAGCGGCGCCTCGCTTGTCGGCGCCACGCCGATCTCACGCGCCGCGGCCGGGTAAGCCGCAAACAGATCATATGCGGCGCCGAATCTTTCCCGGGTCATCTCGCGCCTCCCTCAAGCGACCGGCGCCACGACGCCGACCGCCGTCAAAGGCCCGGGAACCTGCATTGGACCCACGGCGTTGATAACGCCGGGCCCAACGGTGAAAGTCGCACCGCCAGCTTCCAGAACGATCGACACGCCCGCGACCAGCGTGATCGTCGCCCCAGCCATGATCGTGACCTCGCCACCCGCTTCGATCGTGATCGCGCCCCCCGCCTGCGTCGTCTGCTCGCCGCCGACGTTCACACTCTGATTGGCGCCCACTGTCGTCTTGTCGCTCAACGCGATCGTCGCCTCGCGACTCATGCCGACAGTGAGCTTGTCCTCGCTCGCGATCGTGACCTTGCGATCGCCGCTCATGACATCGAGCTCATCGTCCCCCATCTTGATCGTCGTCTTGCGCGACGATTGCCCGACCGGCGTCTCGAAACGCGCGCCGATCTCCCGCGTCTCCCCATGCTCGATCACAGATTCGAGATCGCGCTCCGCGTGCAGCCGGATCTTCTCCGCCAGCTTCGCATCCTCGAACATCAGCTCATTATACCCGCTCCCACCGGCCGAGCTGTTCGACTTCACGCCCGACTGCGTCTTATTCCCGGGGAGATCGTAAGGAAGCCCATTGTCCCCGTTGTACACGGCCCCGACGATCAACGGCCGATCTGGATCGCCCTCGAGAAATTCGACGACGACCTCCATTCCGACCCGCGGAATAAATTGCCCGCCCCATTTCGCGCCCGCCCACATTTGCGCGACGCGCACCCAGCAGGAGCGCAGATCGTCGCGATCCCAATAAAAGCGCACCATGACGCGGCCATAGCCATCGTCATCGACGTCGATCTCCTCGCTTTCCTTGCCTTTGCGCGCAACGACCTTGGCCGTCTGCGGACCGTGAATCATCGGCTTCGGCGTCGCCAGCGGCGCACGAAAAGGCCGATCGCTCGGATGCAGCTCATAAGAGCCCTGATAGGGCCGCGCATCCGCGCGCGCCGGAACGATAGGCTTCCGCTACAAAGCGATGCGCGCAGCGCGCGATCAAATATTCCTTGTTCTCTTCATCTGTCGGATGCCACGTCACGCTCACGAGGGCGCCGGGAAAAAAATCCGCCGCATCGCCATCCGCGAAGCGCCGATAATCGGCCGCCTGCGCAGCCTCCAGCCTTATTCGAGCATAATGCTTGCCGATGTCGCGCTGCTCGTATTTTCCGGGATAGTCGTAATATTCGAGCGTCGACTTGTCGTAGCGCTCGGTGGCGTTCGCCTCGCCGGACATATCGGCGTTCGGCGCCACAAAATTATAATCGCGCAGCGTCACCTTGCCGGTCTGCAGCTTGCGATTGGACGACCATCCATAGAGACGTCGCGCCTTCGCATGAATGGAGCCGAACTCTTTGCTCGCATATTCGATCGTCGACGCGCTCGACAGCTTGCGATGGGAAGACGCCGAATCGGCGAGCACGAGCTTTGCTCCATCCTCGTCATGCTCGAAGAAATAATAGACGCCATGCTGCTCCATGAGCCGCGACACGAAAGCGAAGTCGCTCTCCCTATATTGCACACAATAATCGAGGCGCGGAAAATCGCCCGACAGAGCCTTGCGAAAGTCGATCTCGCGCTTGCGTAGCACATCCTCGATGATCTCGATCGCGGTCTTTCGATGCCAAATCGCGCAATTGCTCGTACGTGTCAGCAGCCACAGCGACGGCCGCAGCACGAAACGATAGGCGAACAGATCGCCGCGCCGCCCGATCGCCTCGGCCTCGGTCGCGATCCCGCTGAAATGCCGCGCTCCACCCTGGCTCGCACGCAGGCCGACGCTGCACGAGCGCCCGAGCGCCTGGTCGAAATCGATCGTCGGCTCCCGAGAGAGCGCGAGCACGCGAAACTCGAAAAGCTCGCTCAGCCCCTCTGTCCCTTCGAAGCTCTCGACGACCAAAGCCCCGTCGCCGAACGGCGACTTGAAAGCGGCGAGACGCTTCTGCTGATCGAGACGACTGTCCATTGCGATCCACTCCTTGCCGCCAGCGTTCACGCCGGCGCGCTTCCTCGACGCAAGCTACCCACCCCCGAGGATTCTGGGCTGTGGCATAGGCCACATCGCGCGCGCCATCGGCGCATGAAAAAGAAGCGAGAGACAACGCGAGCATAGAGTGAGCGGAAACATGACCAAAATCGACTTCGCCGCGGCGATCGCGCCACTGTCGCCGGAAGCCCCATGCGGCCCCGATCTCGACCTAGAAGGAGACGACGACTATTTGAACTTCGTCGCCGTCGCCGAGGGATTGCTTCCGACAGAATATTTCCGTGACGGCGAAGCTTTCGACGCCTCACAACCGGCAATGCTCGCGCATTTCGATCAGATCGACGCTCTCATGCATCGAACGCGCGACATACGCCTATTCTGCCTCGCCGCGCGCTTCGCCATTCTGCGCCGCGACTATGAGCAGTTCGTCGGCGCCGTCCACGCCATCGCCGAATTGCTCGGCGCCTATTGGGAAGAGACTCACCCTTGCGCCGAGAACGGCTCGTTCGCGCTTCGCGCCGCCGCCCTCGGACCGTTGAACGAGTCGACCGTCCTCTTTCCGCTCCAATACATGCCGCTCTGCGAGGACCGCCGCTTCGGCGTGATCCATTATCGCGCCCAAATGTGCGCGATCGGCGAAGCCAAGCCCAGGGAAGGCGAGCCCATTCTCTCATCGCTATCCATCTCGCAGGCCTTCCGAGATTGCGAAAATGAACGTCTCATCGCCAAACGGCGCCTCATCGACCGCCTCGCCGACGCGCTGGAGACGATCAACGGCTGCTTCGGCCGAATGTGCGGCTTCGACAAGACCCCGCGACTCGACAAAATCCACGCGACCGTCGCTGGAATGCGCGCCTTGCTCGCGGAGGCGGCCGGCGACGCGCCGAAAGACGACGCCCATAGCGCCGACGCGCCGCACGACCCTCGACATCGCGCCGACTGCCGCATCGGCGCTCCTACGCATGCGCGCCGCGCTCTCGACGCCGCTATGGATTATTTTCGACGACACGAGCCTTCCAGTCCGGTGCTGCCGCTGGTCGCCAAGGCCCGCGACATACAGGGCAAATCTCTCGCCGAAGTGCTCGAATCTCTCGTGCCCCGGCATGCTTCCGACGCCGAATATGAAATCGGCGACCAGAAATTCTTCGCGCTGCCGCTCGATCTTTTGACCCGAGTCACCCCACCCGCCGAAGGATATTGCGAAGATTCCGACTCCGAGATCGACGCCGCGCCGCACATACCGACAAACGAAGAAGACGAGGAACATAGCGATCCGCATTGCGACGACGAGAGTGAACCCGGGACCGACAAGCACTATGAAGCAGATCCTCCCTTCACGCCCTCGCCTCACATCCCGCCCGAACCGATATTCCACGCGGCGACGCGCGCCGAAGCGATGCAGCTGCTCGACGAGACGTCGCGCTATTTCCAGATCGCAGAGCCTTCGAGCCCTATCCCCTGGCTGATCGCCAGCGCGAAAAAGCTCGCGGAAAAGGACTTCCTCAGCCTTCTCGGCGAGCTGCTGAGAGAACGCGCGCTCAATGACCGCAACGCCGAATAGAGGCCGCGCAGAACTCGCGGAGCGCCAAAGCTCGCCTTGTGACTTTAGTCACCGCCAAAAGCGCTCCCTTCCCGCATTTTGCGCTCAGGACAAATCGCCGGCCGACGTGAAGCCGCGACGACGACAAACGCTCCGTCCTGAAAGCCCCGGAATCACCGGGTCGATGCGCGCAGCCGCGAACATCGCACCAACGCGAGGACCGAAAAATGACCAGACAAAGCAATAGCGGACAGAAGTTCATCAGCCGCAATCGCCCGCCGCGGGTGCAGATCACCTACGCCAATCCCACGAATTCCGAAGAGAAAATCGAGCTGCCTTTCGTGATGGGGGTGATGGCCGATCTCTCCGGCAATGCGCCGAGCACGCCGAAGGACGACATGACGCAGCGAAAATTCCTCGAATTCGACATGGACAATTTCGACCAGCGCATGGCCGCCGTGGCGCCCGGCCTCTCATTGCGGGTCGACAACAAGCTCGGCGACGAGCCGGGCGAAAAGCTCGCCGTCAACCTTCGCTTCGAGACGATGGCCGACTTCAATCCGGCGTCCATCGCCGCGCAGACGCCCGCACTCGAGAAGCTGCTCGAGGCGCGCACCCAGCTCGCCAATCTGCTGCGCTACATGGACGGAAAGGCCGCCGCCGAGGAGCAGCTGCGCAAGCTGCTCAAAGACCAGAAGCTGATGGCCGATCTGCGCGATAGCCGCGCGTGATCCAATTCGCCGACTAGATTTCCACAACCAGATTTCCGCACGAAACGAGGATCACATGTCCCAGGAACAGGAAATTCTTCACCACTCCGAGCCCTCCCAAATCGTCATCGCCGACGATTTTTCCGAGGTGCTCAAGCAGAGCTTCAAGCCGCGCACGGAACGCGCCGAGACCGAAGTCCAGAATGCCGTCTCGACGCTGATCAAAGAAGCGCTCGCCGACACGGCCGTCATCAAGGACGATGTCGTCGAGACGATCGAAGGAATCATCGCCGCGATCGACGAAAAGCTCACCTCGCAGATCAACGCGGTCTTGCACGACCCGGAATTTCAGAAGCTCGAATCCGCCTGGCGCGGCCTGCATCACCTCGTCTATCATTCGGAGACCGACGCCACGTTGAAGATTCGCGTGATCAATGCGTCGAAGGAGGAGCTCTATCGCCATCTTCGCCAATATCCAGCCGCCGCCTGGGACCAGAGCCCGCTCTTCAAGAAAGTCTACGAGGAGGAATATGGGCAGCTCGGCGGCCGTCCTTATGGCTGTCTTATCGGCGACTATTATTTCTCGCACCGCGCGACCGACGTGCAGCTGCTCCGCGATCTTTCGAAGATCGCCGCTTCCGCGCATGCGCCCTTCATTGCGGCCGCCGACCCGACGCTGATGGGCATGGACAGCTGGACCGAGCTGTCCAACCCGCGCGATCTCTCCAAGGTCTTCGACACGCCCGAATATGCCGCATGGAAAGGCTTGCGCGATTCGGACGACGCAAAATACATCGGCCTCTGCCTGCCCCGCGTGCTCGCGCGCCAGCCCTATGGCGCGAAATCCGAGCCTGTGCCGCAATTCGCATTCGAGGAGGAGACCGACGGACATTCGGGCGAAAACTATGCGTGGATGAACGCCGCCTATGCGATGGCGTCGAATATCAATCGCGCCTTCAAGGAATATGGCTGGTGCACGCGCATTCGCGGCGTCGAATCCGGTGGCGAAGTCGAAAATCTCCCTACCCACACATTTCCGACCGACGATGGCGGGGTCGATTTGAAATGCCCTACGGAAATCGCGATCAGCGACCGCCGTGAAGCCGAGCTCGCGAAGTCCGGCCTCATTCCGTTGATCCACCGCAAGAACACCGATCGCGCGGCCTTCATCGGCGCACAGTCTCTGTTCAAGCCGAAGGCCTATCAGAATGATCCAGAGGCGACCGCATCGAGCAATCTCGCCTCTCGCCTTCCCTACATGTTCGCGGTGAGCCGCTTTGCGCATTATCTGAAATGCATGGTGCGCGACAAGATCGGCTCATATCGCGAGAAGGAGCAGCTCGAGCGCTGGCTGCACAATTGGATCCAAGACTATGTCGACGGCGATCCGACCAATTCGACCGAGGACGTGAAGGCGCGCCGTCCTCTCGCCGGCGCATCGATCTCGATCGTGCCGAATGAGGAAAACCCCGGCTATTACTCCGCCACATTCGAGCTGCGCCCGCATTATCAGCTCGAAGGCATGGATATCGGCCTTCGCCTCGTTTCACGCTTGCCGACTGGCAAGTAAGACGCGCGCACGCATTGTGGCTTCCGCCACATCATCCAAAGCGCATTTTCTTCAATGTAGAGCCATCGTCGAGATCGACGAGACCCAGCTAAGCAAAACCGAAAGGAACTCCATATGTCTTCAAATGCTTTTCTCCACATTTCCGGCATCAAGGGCGAGTCGAAGGCCGAATACGCCGAGCTGAGCCCGAAGGGCGAATGGATCGATATCCTCGATGTGAACTTCAACATGCACAATCATTCGAGTTCCAGCTATGGCGGCGGCTCTGGCGTCGGCAAGGCCGACTTCGGCGCCATCTCCTTCGTCAAGCGCTACGACAAATCCTCTCCCGGCCTCATGCACTTCTGCGCGGTCGGCAAGCATATTCCGAAGGTGCAGGTGAAGCTTTTCAAATCCTCCGGCGACAAGGAGCCGCTGGACTATATCACGATCGTGATGGAGCAGTGCTTCATCACCAGCGTTGTTCCTTCCGGCCTCACTACCGGCGAAGGAATGGAGGCGCTCGGCCTCACCTTCGCGAAGTTCGACCTCTCCTACAATGAGCAGGACGGCGACGGAAAGAAGGTCAAGGGCGGCCAGTTCGCTTGGGACCTCAAGGCGCTGCAAGGCAAGGCAAGCTGACCGACGACCATGCGACGAGCCGCTGCGCGATCAGCCTCGCGCAGCGGCGACGACGAAATCGAAAATCGCCGCGGAGCATTTCCATGAGCTCGACCAATTACACATTGCAGATCGACAGCGTTCGTGGCGAAGCCAGGCGCGGCGGAAAGGACGATCTCATAGAAATCCTCGGCTTCGAATATGCGACGGCCGCCAATCATTTCCAAGGCGAGCCCGGCCATAAGCGAAGGAGCTATTCGAATGTGCGCTTCCGCAAGGTCGTCGATCGAGCGAGCGTCACCATACAGCAGATGCTCGCGCAGAACACCAAGGTGCGTAAGGCGACGCTCAGCCTGACGAAGGGAGGCGGCGAGCCCCTCGTCTATTACACGCTCGTTCTCAAGGATGCGTATTTCGTCTCCTACAAGATTTGCGGCGAGGACGCCGCCGACGAATTCGCGGCGCTGCCGAAGGAGGAATTCGAGATCAGCTATCGCCGTCTCGAGGTCGAATATGAGGCCCAAGACGACAGGGGTCTGAAAGACGGCGCCGTTTCCTTCGCCGACGATATTGCGAGCAATGACTGAGGGAGACGGACATGGCGGAATCGCTGCGAAACAGGGTCGAGTCTTCATTGATGCATTGCTTTCGGGCCGCGCATGCGGCGAAAGATATGCGGACCAATCCCGCCGTCGGCGCGTGGCGGCCTACGCCGACGACCTCACGCGGCGGGCGCCGGGTCGCAATCACCGAATCGGCCCTCAAGGACGAAGTCGCCCAGCACGTCGAAGCCCTGCTCAATTGCGTCGCAGTCGATTCGACGATCGATCTCGAGCGGTTTCCGCGGGCTCGACGCTCGGTCTTGAATTACGGCTTTCCCAGCATCGCGCGGCGGACGATAGACGAGCTGGAGCGCTCGGGTCTCGAATCGGAGATCGAAAGGACCTTGCGCAGCTACGAGCCGCGGCTGATCGCCGCGACGCTGCAAGTGACGCGAGATCGACGCGTCGATCCCGCCGAACTCACGATTCGCTACGTCGTTCATGCAGAGCTCGCGAGCAATCCGCTGCCGCTTCCCATGGAATTCATCGCCGATGTCGAAGTCACGACCGGCAAGATCCAAATTCAGCAGAGGTGACGCTATGAACCGCGAATTCCTCGATCTCTACGATCGTGAACTCCATATCCTGTACGAACATGGTCGAGATTTTGCGGAAGAATACCCGGGCGTCGCGTCGCGCCTCGGCGGCCTCACCCGCGAATCCATGGATCCATCGATCGCGGGCCTGTTCGAGGGCTCGGCGTTTCTCGCCGCGCGCGTTCAGCTGAAGTTGAAGCACGAGTTTCCCGAATTTATCGGCAATCTCTTGGAGCAGCTGGTTCCGAATTTTTTGGCGCCCACGCCGTCCATCTTCCTTGCGCAGATTTGTCCGCCTTTCGGCGACCCCGCTCTGAAAGAGGGGCGTGTGATCGCGCGTGGGACCAATGTGGACGCCGCTCATATCGAGCGCGACCGAGAAGTCTCTTGCCGATACAAGCTCACAGCGCCTGTCGAACTCTGGCCATTCGATATCAGCGACGCGGAGTATTGCCAATCAGCGGCGCCGCTGGTCGCGCTCGGCGTGAAGCCCGGACCGGAAACTGTCGCCGGAATGAAGCTGACCTTGAACATGCGTTCGGCCGCCGCCACCCGCGACGGCGACAGAGCCTCCCAAGACATGTTTTCGTCGTGTCTGGTGGAACATTTGCCAATTCATTTCTGCGGCGCGGAGGCCGAATCGGTCGGCCTTTATGAGCAGATGTTCGCGCATTGCACCGGCGTATGGCTTCGCTGCCTCGATGACACCGGCGAGCCGATCGTAATGTCGCTAGGGCGCGAGGCCGTCGGCGACATCGGCTTCGACGACGATGAGGAGCTGATCCCATCGGATGATCGAATTTTCCGCGGATTCGAGCTGCTGCGCGAATATTTCGCCTTTCCGCAAAAGTTCCTGGGATTTGATCTTCGCGGTCTGCGACGCGGGATGACGCGAATGGCGGCGAGCTCGATCAGCGTGATCTTCGGCTTCGATGAGGTCAATCCGCAGCTGGCCGCCGCAGTGCGTGCGCAGATGTTTTCGCTATTCAGCGCGCCTGCAGTCAATCTGTTCGAGATGACGACGGATCGAATCCGCATTCGCACAAATCAGCATGAGCATCAGATCCTGCCGGACCGAAGCAAGCCGCTCGACTTCGAGCCCTATCGAATCCTCGATGTCTTCGCCTATATGTCGGGCGGAGGAGAGAAGCGGCGGGTGCGTCCGCTCTACGCCGCGACGGCCGACGACGCGTCGACGTCCGATCCGAGCTACACGATACGAAGACGCCCGCGGCGGCGGTCGGAAGACGAGAAACGACGCGGCGTGGCGTCCAATTACACGGGCTCCGACGTATTTATCTCCATCAACGAGCCCGCCTCGCTCACCACGGGAGGCGAAATCGCTGAGCTCGGCATTCGCGCCTTATGCTCGAACCGGCATCTTCCCGAGCATCTGCCGGTCGGGACCGGCAAGACAGATTTTCGCCTATCGGACGACATGTCGCTCGACGTCGCATGCGTCGCCGGGCCGACCGCGCCGCGTGATGCGATCGTTTCGCAGGTCAAGAGCCGCACCGAATCGGCTTACGCCGGCGTCGTCGCATGGCGTCTCTTGAACATGCTCAGCCTCAACTATCTGGGCGTCACCGCACATGGCGGCGGCAAGAATGCGTCGGCGCTTCGAGAAATGCTCGCGACATTCGCCGACGCCGCGGACAGCTCGATCGAGAAGCGGCTGCGTGGAATCCGATCCGTGGAGAGCCGGCAGATCGTGCGCCGCTTGCGTCGCGCCAGAGGCGTCGGGACAGCGCTCGGGATCGAGATCACGGTCACAGTCGACGACAAGGCGTTCGAAGGATCGGGCGCATTTCTGCTCGGCGCCGTGCTGGATCGATTTTTCCCGGCCTATGCAGGAATGAACAGCTTCACGCAGCTGGTGATGCAGACCAGCGAGCGCGGCGAGATCAAGCGTTGGCCGGCGCGAATCGGCTCGCGGAGGCTGGCGTGACCTATCTGGAGTATTTGGAAGCCGAGCCCTGGCGAGTCGATTTCTTCGAGATGATGCGTCGTATCGAACGCTCGCTCGGAGAAGCGTCGGGTGAAGCGGAGGCCAGGCCGCGGATCGGCGACAGCGCGTCTCGCAGGGAAGAGACGATCGAAATCGACGGCAAGGCGGTCGCGCTGTCGTTCGGGCAGGATCCATGGATGAGCTTTCCCGGCTCGAATGTCGCGCGCGTCGAATGGCGGGAACGCGCGCCGAACGCGGACGGAGAGCGGGAGGCGACGGAGCGCAGCGAGCGGCTGCACATCGTGCTCAAATTCCTCGGCATGCTCGGCCCACAGGGCGCATTGCCTCTTTCCGTCACAGAGGAGGCGCATGGCTGGTCATTGCAGCGGGACCCGTCTTTCCCGCACTTCTTGGATATTTTCAACAATCGCTTCCTGCAGCTCTTCTATCGCGCCTGGGCCGATTCTCGGGCCATTGTTCAGCACGATCGACCAGATTGCGATCGCTTCCGCGATTATGTGAATTCGACCATCGGCGTCGGAACGCGGCCCTTTCGCGAGCTCGCCGCGACGCCGAAAGGCATCTCCGCCTATGCCGGTCTTCTGGGCTCGCGGACGAAATCCGGCGAACGGCTCGCGGGCGCCATTCGCGGATTGTTCGCGGTGGACGTCGAGATCGAGCAGCTCGTCGGCGGCTGGCTCACGATCGAGGAAAGCGAACGCAGCAGGCTCGGACGCAAGAGCTGTAGCTTGGGCGGCGATGTAATGCTCGGCGCGTCATCCTTCGAGCTCGATCACAAATTCCGAATTCGAATTTTCGTTGAAGATATGAATCGCTATCGCGACTTTCTGCCGGGAGGTGAGGATTGCCACAGACTGAGTGACCTCCTTTTCTTTTATATCGGCGAGGAAATGGAATGGGACGTCGAAATTTCTCTTCCGGCGACACAGACGACTCCGATTGCGCTCGGGCGTGCGGGGGAACTCGGCTGGACCAGCTGGATTGCGCCGAACCGCACGACTGCCGAGCGACGCTGCGACGCCCATTTCAATCCGGCTAAGCGCGCGCCGCGAAGCGGCGGACTCGTTGATTTGAAGGAGGGGTGGAAATGACAGAGATCAGCCTGGAGACCGTGACCGGCAAGCTCAATCGCGTCGGCTATGACGCATTCATGCGCTCCTTACGACAGGCGAAGCAGGCCGGGCATCGCAATGTGGAGCTCGCGCATTGGCTGTTGCATCTTCTGCAGAGCGAAGGAAGCGATTTCGATCTCACGGTCGACCGCTTCGCGCTGGACCGGACCAGGCTGTCGAGCGATCTGGAACGCGTCATCGGCTCGTTTCGCATCGACGAGACACAAATGCCGGGCGTCGCCAACAATGTTATCGACGCGCTGGATCGCGGCTGGCACTTCGCCACTCTGCTCTTCGGTGAGACTCAAATTCGAAGCGGCCATCTACTGACGGCGCTTTTGAAGACGCCGGAGCTTCGCCGCGCTCTGCGGTCGCTGTCGAGGGAGTTCGACAAGATCGGAGACGAGGCTCTGATGCAGGAGGCCAATAGGATTTGGGCCGGATCGCAAGAGGAGAATCTTCGGCCGCTGGACGGCGCCGGGCCTGTCGCCAAAGGCGCGCGCGAGGCAAAGGGCGCACATACGGCGCTCGATCGCTTCGCTCAGGACCTGACGGAAAGGGCCCGCAGCGGCGAGCTCGATCCTGTGCTCGGACGCGACGACGAAATTCGTCAGGTCATCGACGTGCTCATGCGACGTAGGCAGAACAATCCTATTCTGGTCGGCGAGGCGGGCGTCGGCAAGACGGCGATCGCGGAAGGATTTGCACAACGCATCGTCGCCGGCGTCGTGCCTCCGGCCCTGCGCGACATTCGCCTGCTGTCGCTCGATATCGGCCTTCTGCAAGCCGGCGCCGCGATGAAGGGAGAGTTCGAGCAGCGGCTTCGGTCCGTCATCGACGAGGCGCAATCTTCGCCGACGCCGGTGATCCTGTTCATCGACGAGGCGCATACGCTGATCGGCGCCGGCGGCCAAAATGGCGTCGGCGACGCCGCCGATCTGCTGAAGCCGGCGCTGGCGCGCGGCGCCTTGCGCATGCTCGCTGCGACGACCTTTGCGGAATATCGGCGCCATATCGAAAAGGATCCGGCGCTGTCTCGACGCTTTCAGCCGGTCGATGTCGACGAGCCTTCCGTCGAGCGCTGTATCGAGATGCTGCGCGCCATGGTGAAGCCGATGGAGCGGCACCACAATGTCCGCGTCTCCGAGAATGCGATCAGAGCGGCGACCAAGCTGTCGCAGCGCTACATTCCGGCGCGCAAGCTTCCCGACAAGGCCGTCAGCCTTCTCGACACGGCCTGCGCGCGCGCGGCGATCTCGCAGAATGCGATGCCTGCGCACATAGAAGATGCGCGCGCCATGATCGCAGCCTTGGAGAGCGAGCGTGCGGCGATCATGATCAATAGTGACATCGAGGCGCTGGACGAGCGCCGCCTGCATGAAGTGGAAGGGGAGATATCGTCCGCGCAGGAAAAGCTCGCCGAGCTCGAATTGCGTTGGACGCGCGAACGTGGCCTCATCGACGATATTCGCCGATTGCGGGAGGAGGCGGCCTCCGCCGATCCCGCGCATCGGCGAGCTCTGCGCGAGCAGATCGACGCCAAGGCGGAGGCGCTGGAGACGACGAGTCCAGAGGGGCGCATGATCTACGCGCATGTCGACGAGCAATGCGTCGCCTCTGTCGTGTCGGATTGGACCGGCGTTCCCGTCGGACGCATGGTGACGGATGAGATTGAGACGGTCCTTCATTTGACAGATATTTTGAACAAGCGCGTCGTCGGACAGACGCACGGTCTGCGGTCGATCGCAAAGCGCATCGAAACGAGCCGTGCGCGATTGGACAATCCCGATAAGCCGATCGGCGTGTTCATGCTCGTCGGTCCGTCGGGCGTCGGCAAGACGGAGACCGCGCTCGCGCTCGCGGAGGCGCTCTATGGCGGCGAGCAGAATGTCATCGCCATCAACATGTCGGAATTTCAAGAACCGCATAGCGTGGCGACGCTCAAAGGGGCGCCTCCCGGCTATGTGGGCTTCGGCGAAGGCGGTCGCCTGACGGAAGCCGTGCGCCGCAAGCCCTATAGCGTCATTCTGCTCGACGAGATCGAGAAAGCGCATCCCGACGTTCACGAGATTTTCTTTCAAGTCTTCGACAAGGGCCAGATGGAGGACGGCGCGGGTCGGCGCATCGATTTTCGGAACACTCTCATCATTCTGACGTCCAATGTCGGAACCGATCTGCTGATGCGGCTCGGCGCCGATCCCGCCTTCGCCAATGATGCGGATGGGCTCGCGCAGGCGCTGCAGCCGGAGCTGCTGCGCGTGTTTCCGCCGCCGCTGCTCGGCCGCATCGTGACCGTGCCTTACTTCCCGCTCTCTCGGCAAATGCTCGCCGGAATCGCGCGCTTGCAATTGGATCGCATCGGCAAGCGGGTGACGGAGGGCTATCGCGCGGCCTTCACCTATGACGATACAGTGGTGGACCACATTGTCGAGCAATGCCGCGATCCCGACTCGGGCGGGCGGATGATCGATAATATCGTCACCAACACGCTATTGCCGGCTCTATCCCGCGAGTTCTTGAAAAAAGCGCTGGCCAAGCAGGAATTGGCGCTTGTCGCCGTGGGGGTCCGAGATGGCGCATTCGAATATTCTTGCGCATGAACGGTCCGGCGGCGCGCTTGTCAGCCCGGCGCGAGCGCGTGAATGACGCGCTCGGCGAGCCGCTCGATCGTGTCGCGCTCGAACAGGCTCGTCGCATAGATGAGGCTGCCCTTGATCTCGCCGTCGTCCAAGGAGACGGAGAGGGTGAGCGGGCGGCGCACCGCGACACGGTCCGCGAAAGCGCGCGACAACGTCAGCCCTGAGAATTGGACATTCTGCGGCGGCGCGTCCTCGATCACCAGCGCCACATCGCCGAGCCGCTCGGCGTCCGGGCCGTGGTCCTCGCGCAGCGCCGATAAGATGTCGCGCCACGGCGCGTTCTGATTGGCGAGAGCCCCGAGCGTCGCCTCGCGCACACGCGGCAGCAGCTCGTCCAGCGCGTCGCCGGGCCGCTCTAAGCGCAGCGGCAGAGCGTTCATGAAGGGTCCAAGCATGCGATGCGTCGCCGCATGATGGCGCAGCGAGACCGGAATTGTCAGCGCGAGCGCATCATCCGAGGCGCGCTCCGCGAGAGCGCCGGCAAAGGCCGCGGTCAAGGTCATGGCGAGAGTGGCCCGCTCTTTCGCCGCGAGCGCCTCGGCGGCGTCGACGGCCGCCTGCGGAAAATCGAAACGGAAGACGCCGCCTTGGGGCACGAGGGCGCCTTCCGCGCGGGGCAGATCGCACCGGATCGGCGCGGGCAGGCCGCTCGCGAACAGCCGCCGGAAATAGGCGGTCTGGCCGCTGCGCAGCTCCGGCGTCAGCCATTGCCGCTCCCACAGCGCGTAATCGACGTAGGAGAGCGAGCGATCGAGAAGCGGAAACAGCTCCATGCCCTCGAGCCCATTGGCGTAGAGCGTGCCGATCTCGCCGAGCAGCATACGGACAGTGGCGCCATCGGCCAGCGAGCGATGACAGCGCAGCCGCAGCAGCCGCTCGCCATCGGCGATCCGCTGCAGCGAGACGCGGATCGCGGGCCGGCTGTCATCTGCGCTTGTAGGCTCCAAAGGATCGGGCGCGTCCTCGGGATCGAGCAGCGTCACCTCGGGCGGCGCGTCGACGATCCGCTGCAGCACGCCGCCATCGGCCATGTGCTCGAGGATGGTGCGCAGAATGGCGTGACGACGGAAGGCTTCCCTTATGCTCTCGATCTGTCGCGCTTCGTCGAGCGGGCCGAGAATGCGCACGCCGACATCGATCCAATGCCCTGGCGCGCCGGGAGACGCCTGCTCCGCCGCGAGGGCGCCGAGCTGGGCGAGCGAGGCCGGCGCGACGGCGCCTGCGGGCGCTGCGACGAATTCCGGCAGAGCGACGGCGGCGCCGCGCCGCGCGCCGTCGAGCCGGGCGGCGAGCGCGGCGAGAGTCTGATCCTCGAAAATGGCGCCGAGCGGCAGCTCCACGCCGAGGCTCTGATGAATGCGCGCGCGCAATTGCGCCGCCAGAATGGAATGACCGCCGAGCAGAAAGAAGCTGTCATCGGCGCCGACGCGCTCGAGCTTCAGCAGGTCGCGCCAGATCTCGGCGAGGCGTTCCTCGTCCTCGGTCCGCGGCGCGACGAAAGCCGTGTCGCGCGCTGCGTCGCGCGGCGGCGGCGGCAAGGCGGCGCGATCGAGCTTGCCATTCGCCGTCAGCGGCATTTTGTCGAGCGTCACGAAGGCGGACGGAATCATATGTTCGGGCAGAAGACGGCGTAGATGATTGCGCAGCGCCTGCGCATTCGGCGCCGGCCCGTCGAAGGTCATATAGGCCGCGAGCCGCGCCTCGCCGTCCATGTCATAAGGCGTGACCGCCGCCGCGCGCATGCGCGGATGGTCGAGCAATGCGCGCTCGATCTCGCCGGGCTCGATGCGGACGCCGCGAATCTTCACCTGCTGGTCGTCGCGGCCGATATAGGCGAGAACGCCATCCTCCTCCCGCCGCACAATGTCGCCGGTCGCATAGATGCGCTGTGTGGTCTCGCCATCGTCGAAGTCGAAAAAACGCTCTTGCGTCAGTGCCGCATCGCCGAGATAACGCAGCGCGAGGCATGGCCCGCCGATGTGCAATTGTCCGGGAACGCCGATCGGCGTAATCCGCTTCTGCGCATCGAGCACGACCAGCCGCACATTGGCGCGCTTCCGTCCGATCGGCACGATCGCCTGCGCATCGGCGCCCGCGCCCGGCCCCACCTCATGCAGGCTGACGATTCCGGCCGTCTCGGTCTGGCCATATTGATTGACCCAGCGCAATTCGTCGCCGACGAAGGCGCGCCAATCGCGCACGAGCGACTGGCGCAACGGCTCGCTCGCGGTGAGCTGCAAGCGCAGCTCATTATCGAGCAGCGTTGCGCGCGCGGTCTCCGGCAGGCTCGCGAGCGCATCGGCGACCTGCCTCAGAACAGAGGGCACCAGATCGATGATCGTCGCCTTTGACGCGCGCACGCGCTCCAGCAGAGCGAAGGGATCGCGCCGCTCGTCGTCGCTGGCGATGACGATGCGCGCGCCGGCGGCGAGCGGCGCCAATATCTGCCGCATGGAGGAGGAGAATGCGCTCGACGCCGTATGCAGAAAGGCGTCGGATGCGACGATTCCCAGCTCCGCGCGAAGAGTCTGCGCATATTCGGCGACGGCGCCATGCGATATCATCACGCCTTTGGGCCGACCCGTCGAGCCCGAGGTGAAGACGATATAGGCGGGGTCCGAAGGCGCGGCCAAAGTCTCGAGCGGCGCGTCCGACTGGCGCGCGACATCGGCGTCGAAAGGCGCAGAGATGTCGAGCGCGACATTCGCCTCGGCGAGCATATGGGCGATGCGTTCCCGCGGATAGGATTCGTCGATCGGGACATAGACGGCGCCCGCCTTCATCGCGCCGAGCAATCCGACGATCATATCGACCTTGCGCCCCGTGCGCATGGCGACCGCATCGCCGGGGCGAATTCCCTTCGCACGCAGCCAGCGCGCGAGGCGCCGCGCGGCGAATTGCAGCTCGGCGTAAGTGAGGCGGCGCTCGCCATCCTCGCAAGCGATATGATCGGCGCGCGCGGCGGCGACGGATTCGAGCAGCTCCGCCACAGTGAGCGGGCCTGGCGGCGGAGCCTCCGTGGGCGCGCGGCTCGCGGCGCGCTCTTCCGGCGTCAGCAGCGGCAGCGTGGAAAGGCGCCGCGACGGATCTGCGAGAACGCCGTCGAGCGCGGCGAGGAAATGCCGCAGCAGCCGCTCTATGCGCGGCGCGTCGAAGAGATCGGTCGAATATTCGACATGGCCGGCCATCGCAGCGTCGTCGAAGATGGTGAAGGTGAGATCGCGCTTGGCCGTCTGCGTGTCGATCTCCTGCACGTCGATCTCGAGGCCGGGCACTGCGGGCGGCTGCAGCCCGCCCTGCAGCAGCAATTGCACGCGATAGAGCGGATTGCGCGAGCCGTCGCGCTCCCGCTCGACAGCGTTGACCACATGATCGAAGGGCGCGTCCTGATGCGCCATCGCAGCTTGAACGCGCGCGCCGAGGCGGGCGATCAGCGTGCGCATATCGGGGTCGCCGTCGAGGACGACGCGCACCGGCAGCGCGTTGACGAAAAGGCCGATCAATCCTTCGATCTCGAGCCGGCCGCGATTGGCGCTCATCGCGCCAACGATGAATTCGTCCTGGCCGCCGTGACGTTGCAGCACGGCGGCGAGCGCGGCGAGCAGCGGCGAGAACAAGGTCACGCCCTCCGCCTGCGCCAGAGCGCGCAGCGCCCTTGCGCGCTCGGCGCCGAGCGCGAAGCGAAGGCGGCGGCCGCGAAAGCTCGGCGTGCGCGGCGGCGGCCTGTCGGTCGGCAGCGCCAACGGCGCGACGCCGGACAGCTCCGCCTTCCAAAATTCGAGCAGCTCTCCAAGAGTCTCGCCGGCGAGCCAGTCGCGCTGCCAAGCGGCGTAATCGGCATATTGAATCGGCAATTCGGGAAGCGGCCAGGGCTCGCCCGTCTCGAATGCGCGATAGATGGCGGAAAGCTCTCGTAGCAGCACGGCGAAGGACCAGCCGTCGGTGATGATGTGATGCATCGTCACCAGCAGAATATGATGCGTCTCGTCGAAGCGCAGAAGACGCGCACGAAACAAAGGCGGCTGGGCGAGATCGAATGGCGCGCCGGCCTCGCGCCGCGCCCATTCGGCGGCCTCCTCCTCGTCGCGCACGGTCTCGACGGGCAGCGGAACATGCAGCGATGCGACGATCTGCGGCTGCGCGACGCCGCGCTCGCTGCGAAACGACGTGCGCAACGACTCGTGCCGCGCGACGATGGCGTCGAGGCTGCGCTGCATCACAGCGGCGTCGAGCGCGCCGCGAATACGCACGGCGGCGGCGATATTATAGGCGCTCGAGCCCGGCGCCAGCTCATGCAGGAACCACAGCGCCTCCTGATTGAAGGAGAGCGGCAGAGGCGAGCCGTCGCGCGGGCGTCGCGTCATCGGCGGCTGGCGCTTGGCGGCGGCGCCACGCTGCTCTTCCCACCAATCGAGGAGGCGCGTCGCGAGCGTGGCGACATCGGGACTCTCGATGAAGAGCGCCACCGGAATGGCCGCGCCGAGCGCCGCCTGCAAGCGGCCGCGCAGCTCCATTGCAGTCAGCGAATCCATGCCGAGCGCGGCGAAGCCCGCATGCGGATCGACATCCTCGGCGCTCATATGCAGCGCATGGCCGATCTCCGCCTTCAGACGCGCGACCACGAGACCGCGCCGCTCCTCTTGCGGCGCCTCGACGAGCCAGGAATCCGCGGAGGGAGCCTCTGCGGACGACGCATCCGCGGAAGAAACATCCGCGGAAGAAGCTTTCTCGCCGGAGCCGGTGAAGGAATGCGCGTCCCGCCGCACGGACTGGAACCAGAAGCGCTTTCGCTGAAACGGATATTTGGGAAGATCGACCTTGCTGCGCCGCCACGGCGCATCGACGGCGAGAAAGTCGATGCGCGCGCCGGCCGCATAGAGCTGGCCGAGCGCTTCCTCTATCTGGCGCGCATCCGAGACGTCGCGGCGCAGCGAGGCGACCGCCTGCGGCGTCGGCCGCCCCTCCGGCCAGGCGCGCAGCGCCATTGCGGCGAGCACCGGCTGCGGACCGACCTCGAGCAAAACGCGGCAACCCAGCTCGCTGAGCGTCTGCGCGCTCTGCGCGAAGCGCACCGGCTCGCGCGAATGGCGCCGCCAATATTGGGCGTCCAATCGCGCCGGCGCGGCGAGCGGCTTGCCCGTGCGATTGCAGATCAGCGTGCGCGTCGGCGCCTCGAAAGGCGTCTCTCCGGCGAAACGCTCGAAGGCGTCGAGCGCCGGCTCCAGCAGCTCGGAATGAAAGGCGTGCGAGGTCTCGAGCTCTTCCGTGCGGCCGCCTTCGCCACGAAATATTTCCGCCAGCGCGCGCACATCCTGCCGCGGACCGCTGACGACGATATGCGCGCCATTATAGGCCGCGATCGAAACATGCGGGAAAGAGGCGAGCCGCGCCTCGACGGCGGCGGCGTCGGCGAAGATCGCCGCCATCAGCCCGCCCGCCGGCAAGGCGCCGAATAATCTCCCGCGCTCGGCGAGCAGACGCGCGCCATCCTCGAGCGTGAAGACGCCGGCCACGCAGGCGGCCGCGTATTGGCCGACGCTATGGCCCAGAACCACATCCGGCGCAGCGCCCCAGCTTCGCCACAGATTTGCGAGGCCCATCTCCAGCGCGAATAGCGCCGGTTGTGCATAAGAAGTGTGATTGACGGCGCCGTCCTCGGCGAACATCACGTCGAGCAGCGGGCGCGGCAGAATATCGGCGATCGCCGCCGCGCATTGGTCGAGCGTCTCCTTGAAGAGCGGCTGCGTCTCATAGAGCGCGCGGCCCATGCCCGAATATTGGCCGCCTTGTCCAGTGAAGAGCCAGGCGGTCTTCGGCGGATCGGCGGCAAAGCCGGCGTAGGCTCCCGCAGAAGCCCGCCCGTCGGCGAACGCCTCCAACAGACGCGCGGCCTCGGCGCCGTCCTCAGCGACGATCGCTGCGCGATGCTCGAGATGCGAGCGGCAGACGCCTGCCGAATGGCAGACGTCGGCGAATGCGCTCGCCGAGGGCAGCGTCTCGACGCGCTGGACATAGGACCGCGCCAGCGCCTTCAGCGCCGGAACGCTGCGCGCCGACAAGGGCAACATATGCCAGGGGCGTTCGGCCCGAGGCGAAGCCGCCTCACGCGCGATTTCGGGGCGCGCCGGCGCCTCCTCGAGGATCACATGGGCGTTGGTGCCGGAAAAGCCGAAGGAGCTGACGCTGGCGCGCCGCTTGCGCTCGGAGCGCGGCCAGGGGCGCGCCTCCGCAACGACCTTCAGCGGCAACCGCTTCCACGGAATAAGCGGAGAGGGCGTGCGAAAATGCAGATGCTCGGGCAGCAGCTCGTTCTCCAGCGCCTGCGTCACCTTGATGACGCCGGCGACGCCGGCGGCCGCTTCGAGATGGCCGATATTCGTCTTCACCGAGCCGATGAGCAGCGGCCTGTCCGGCGCGCGGCCGGGGCCGAGCGCGGCGGCGGCGGCCTGCGCCTCGATCGGATCGCCGAGCGATGTGCCGGTGCCATGCGCCTCGAGATAATCGACATCGGCGGGCGTGAGCCCGGCCTGATCCAGCGCCGCGCGGATGACGCGCTGCTGCGCGCGGCCGCTCGGCACGGTGAGGCCGCCCGAGGAGCCGTCCTGATTGACGGCGCCGCCGCGCAGCACGGCGCGGATGCGGTCGCCGTCGCGCAGCGCGTCGCTGAGGCGCTTGAGCACGATGACGCCGCAGCCTTCGCCGCGCACATAGCCGTCGGCGCCGGCGTCGAAAGTCTTGCACTTGCCGTCCGGCGCCAGCATGCGCGCACGCGACATGCTGATCATCAGCGCCGGCGTGAGAATGGCGTTGACGCCGCCGGCGAGCGCGAGATCGCATTCGCGCAATCGCAGCGCCTGGCAGGCTTGATGGATCGCCACCAGCGAGGAGCTGCAAGCCGTGTCGACCGTCACCGCCGGACCCTCGAGCCCGAGCCGATAGCTGATGCGTCCGACGCCGGCCGCGGGCGATGTCCCTGTCGCGTAATAGGCGTCTATGGCCTCGGGCGTCATATTGTCGATGAGCAGGCCGAGATATTCATGCGTGCTGACGCCCATCCAGACGCCGGCGCGCGCGCCCTCCAGCTCCGAGGCGGCGACGCCCGCATGTTCCAGCGCGCGCCAGCTCGTCTCCAGCAGCAGACGGTGCTGTGGGTCCATGCAGGACGCCTCGCGCGGCGCGACGCCGAAGAATTGCGCGTCGAAATCGTCGATGCTGTCCAAGAGTCCGGCGCGGCGCGTCACTGTTTTTCCCGGCGCGTCGGGGTTGGCGTCATAGACGGCTGCGGCGTCCCAACGGGAGAGCGGCGCCTCGCCGACGCCTTCGCGCCCATCCCGCAGCAGCTCCCAAAAGGCTTCGGCGTCCGCGCCGCCGGGAAAGCGCGCCTCATAGCCGATGATCGCGATGGGCTCGCGCGTCGCGCCTTCGAGCTCGGCCACGCGGCGACGCAAAGTCTCCAGAGCGACGATCGCTTTTTTCTTGAACTCGAGCTCGCTCATTTCGGGTCTCGCGCTTTTATTGCGTCGTGGCCGCGAGCGTCTCGCAGCAGGCCGTGACGATCTCCATCAGCGCCCGCTGTCCGGCCGCCGGGCGAAAATAGAAGTGATCGCCCGCGACGAGGCGCCGCTCGAAGCCGCCGCCGGCATGCTGCTCCCAGGCGTCGAGTTCGGCCGCCGACACGAGCGGATCGCCATCGCCGCCTACGACCGTCAGCGGGCAGGAGAGCGGCGGACGCTCGGTCCAGTCATACGTCTCGTTGATGAAGAGATCGGCCTGCAGCGCGCGACCGATCATCTCGACATAATCGGGCTGCTCGAGCAGAGCCACTGGAATATTGCCGTGCAGCTTCGCGACGCGAAACACGACGTCGCGCGGCGGAAGATGCGACACGCGCTCCGCCCGCGAGGGCAGATGCGGCGGGACGCGGCCCGAGGCGAGGAAGCGCAGGCGCTCCGGCGCCGCGCGGCGCTCCGCCAGCAGGCGCTGGACGATCTCGTAAGCGAGCAGCGCGCCGAAGCTGTGTCCGAAAATCAGCAGCGGCCGATCGGCGAACGCCGCGACCGCCTCGGCGAGCGGCGCCGCGAGAGCGTCCAGCGCGCGCGCCGGCTCCTCGCGCAGCCGCTGCTCACGACCCGGCAGCGAGGCGGCGTAGAGATTTGCGCGGCCGCGCAATGGCGCGATCCAGGGCCAAAAGCCCGTCATGCCGCCGCCCGCGGGCGGGAAGCAGATCATTGTCACTAAAGAGTGATCGTCTGCGGACATACGCTTGAGCCAATCGAGCGAGGCGAGGGTCGGCTCGTTCATGCGGCGCCGCGCGTGATCGCGATGTGATGCAGCGCACACCGCATTTCGGCGGCGCCTGCTATGGAAGTAGACATAGAAGACGTCTCGATAGAATCCGACAGGTCGCGCAATGAAACCACCCGCGCTTTTGATTGTAAGAGCAATATTTCGCATCGCAGCGCGCCGCCGCCGCGCTTGGCCGCCTTTGCTTTTTACGCTACAGTCCAAAGGGATGCAACGCCATCCATGGGTTGCGAACGTCGATAGGACGACCTATTGGTCGTTCGTTACGGTCGGCGCCGAAGGGAACGCCGGATAGCCTCCGTGCTACTTCGGCGTTTCGCGCAGATGCGCGACGAGATTATTTCGCGTCGAAAGACGCCGAGCTTTTTTGTCGAAAACGATCGCTGGGAAGATGTAGAATGAGCGGATCGACGCATGTCGACTTCGAGCACACGGGCCCCGGGCTTCCGGCTGGCGAATTGCTGCGGCGCTATTGGCAGCCGGCCTTCGTCTCCGAAGAGCTTCCGGTCGCGCATCCGAAGCCTCTGAAAATTCTGGGCGAGGAGCTCACCCTCTATCGGGGTGAGGACAAGGTGGCGCGCATCATCGACGGACGTTGCCCGCATCGCGGGCTCGTGATGTCGGTCGGCAAGGTGGAGGGCGACAGCATTCGCTGCCGCTATCACGGCTGGAAGATCGACCCGACCGGCCAATGCGTCGAGCAGCCCTTCGAGCCCAAGAGCTTCGCGGCAAAGGTGCGCGTGCGCAGCTATCCGGTGGAGGAATATTTCGGCCTGATCTGGGTCTATCTCGGCCCCGCGCCGACGCCGCCGCTCCCGCGTTGGCCCTCGCTCGAGCAATGCGGCTATTTCCACGTCGTCGAATTGCGCAAGTGGAACTATTTCCACGATCTCGAGAACACGGTCGACGATGTGCACCAGCGCTGGGTGCATGCCGAGGGCATTTATCAGGACGCCGCCAACGCCGGGCAGATTCCCGCCGCCACGGCGCTCGAGACCGAATACGGCCTCATGCAATACACATCCTTTCCCAACGGCTATTTGCGCAAGCTCGCGCTCTTCATGCCGAACATGCTCTATTTCACCTCCGGCGCCGGCATGCTGCGCGGATTCAAGAGCTTCTTGTGGAATGTGCCGGTCGATGACGTCAGCCACAAAATGTTCTTCCTCCTCGTCGCGGCGCATTTGTCGCCGGAGGATGGACGCGACGTCGCCGAGGGCGTGCGCTCGGGCATGCGCTATGTCGCCTCCTCCTTGCCGCCCGTCGAGCAGGTGATCCAATCCGTGCTCTCCGGCGAGAAGCGCTGGGAAGACATAGAATCGCGGCCGGATCTCCTGCTCATCGAGGACGGAATCGTCCTCGTGGGCCAAGGAATCATTCCCGATCGCTCGAAAAATCGGCTCGGCGCCTCCGACGCGGCAATCATTTTGCTGAGGAAGCTCTATACGCGGGAAATGTCTCGTATCGAGAAGGGGGAGCAGCCGACGGCCTTTCCCGGACCGGACGAGCAGCTGCTCGCGCAGATCGATGAATTTCAGGCCGAGCCTGCGTGAGCGGGGAGTCAAAAAGCGGGCGTCGGCTTTTCGAAGTCCCGCTTTTTCAAACGGCTCCGAGCAGCAATTTTTACGCGTGAGAATTCGAGGAGGGCGCATGCCCACGGTGAAAGACATATTGGATCGGGCCGCCCAGATGATCGACACGCACAGAGACAAGGCGAGCTCTCTGGGCGCCCGCTATAAATTCGTGCTGAAGGGCGAGGGCGCCTGCACTTTTGTGCTCAATCTCACAGCGGATGATCCCGGCGTGCGCGAAGGGGAAAGCGAGGCCGATTGCACGATCCGCGTCGCCGCCACCGATTTCGTCCGCATGGCCGAGGGAGAGGTGGACAGCCGCGATTTGTTCTTCGCCGGAAAGCTGAAAGTCGATGGCGATATGGGGCTCGCGCTGAAGCTGAAGAAGATGGTCGCTTCGGCGTGAGATGAGGGGCGAGCAGGCTTCGCCGGCCCGGGGGCGATAGGCGAAGCCGCTTTGACGAAAGAGGTTGGGACACTGCGTCCACGCCGCGGCTGCGGCGTGATCGGACGCGTGCGCGTTGGGGGCGACGAAATGGGCGCGACGAATTTATTGAGCGGGGTCGAGGAGCTGACGACCGAGCGGCTGCGGCGCCACGCCGTCGAACATCCAGACCGGCTGGCGGCGGCCTTTCTCGACGATGATCTGGAAATCCGCCAATCATGGAGCTTCGGCGAGCTCGATCGCCGGGCGCGCTCCATGGCCGCCTTTCTCCAAAGGCATGGCGCGCCCGGCGAGCGCGTGCTGCTCGCCTTTCCGACCTGCCTCGATTTTCTCGCCGCCTTCTATGGATGTCTGCTCGCAGGAATGCCGGCCGTGCCGACCTCGCTGCCGCTGGCGCATGGCAAGGACAGACGGCTCGAGCTCATCGTCATCGACAGCGGCGCCAAGCTCGTCCTCACCACATCCAAGCATGTCGAGCTGCTGCAGCGGCGCCTCGCCGAAGGCGAAGCCTCGGCGACGCCGATCATCGCCATCGACGATCTCGCCGATGAGAGCGCCGTCTGGCGCGACATTCCGCGCGCGGCCGGCGAGCTGGCGTTTCTCCAATATACCTCCGGCTCGACGCGCGCGCCGGCGGGGGTGATGGTGAGCCACGGCAATGTGGCCGCCAATCTGATGGCGCTGCACGAGGGCTCCGGCTCCTCGCCGGCTTCGGTCTGCGTGAGCTGGTTGCCTTTGTTCCACGATATGGGGCTCGTCGCCGGCGCGCTGGCGCCGACATGGGCCGGATGTCCCGTCTATCTCATGAGCCCGGCGAGCTTCGTGCAGAGCCCCTTGCGCTGGCCGCGCGCCATCTCGCGCTACCGCGGCACGATCGGCGGCGGTCCCAATTTCGCTTATCAGGCCTGCGTCGAGGCGGCGCGCGCGCAGGGCGTCGCCGGGCTCGATCTCTCCTCCTGGACGATCGCCTGGAATGGCGCGGAGCCCGTTCGCGCCTCGACGATCGACGATTTCGCGAAGACATTCGCGCCGGCCGGCTTTCGCGCCGAGACGCTGACGCCCGCCTTCGGCCTCGCCGAGGCGACGCTGCTCGTCACCGGCAAGCGCGGACAGGTTCCGCCGCTCGTTCGCGCGGTCGACGAGGCCGCGCTGCGCAGCGACAATGTCGTCTTCTGTGACGCAGAGGATGCGCGCGGCAAGCGGCTGGTGAGCTCCGGCGAGACGGCGCTCGGCGTCGACGTCCGCATCGTCGATCCCGAAACGCTGGTCGAGGCGCCGCCCTCGCAGGTCGGCGAGATATGGGTGGGCGGCGCCAGCGTCGGCCAGGGCTATTGGAACAAGCCGGAGGAATCGGCGGCGACATTCGGCGCACGCACGGCGGCGGGCGAAGGCCCCTTCATGCGCACGGGCGATCTCGGCTTTCTGACCGATGGCAGGCTCTTCGTCACCGGGCGACGCAAGGATCTGATCGTCATTCGCGGCGTCAATTATTATCCGCAGGATCTCGAGCAGACGATCGAGGCGAGCCATCCGGCCTTGCAGCCGGCCTCCTGCGCCGTCTTCGGCGTCGAGGAGGGCGACGCCGTGCGCCTCGTCGCCGTGCAGGAGCTGCGCCGCAGCGCCTGGCGCTCCGTCGATGCGGCGGAAGTGTTCATGGCCATGCGGCGCGAGGTCGCCCGCGAGCATCAGCTCGCTCTGCATCGCATCGTGCTGCTGAAATCCTTCGGCCTGCCCAAGACCTCGAGCGGCAAGGTCCAGCGCGCCGCCTGCCGCGCCGCGCTCGAGGACGGAACGCTGGCGGCGCTGCACGAATGGCGCTCGACCATGCAAGTCGCGCCCATCGACTTCACCGGCGAGCCGCTCACACAGCCGGGCGTGCTGGAGCGTCAGCTCGTCGATTGGCTGCAGCGCGAATGCGGCGTCGAGAACATCAGCTGGAAGACGCCGCTGATGGATCTCGGCATCGACTCGCTGAAAGGCGTCGAGCTCGGCAATGCGCTCTCCGCCGCCTTCAAGCATTCCTTCCCGGTGACGCTGATGATCGAGCATCCCACAGTGGAGGCGCTCGCCCGGCTCATTCGCGAGGAGGCGCTGGGGATGAAGCCCGCCGAGCCGGAGCCGGAGCCTCCGCCGCCCATCGCCTGGGAAGGCGCCTCGCTCGAGCAGGAGATCGATCTGCTCGACGACGCCGCTCTGGATGCGCTGCTCGAGGGCAGCATAGACGCGGTTCTCAAAATGGATAGACGCTCGTGAGCGAGGCCGACTTCAAGAAGAAGGCGCTATTGGCCATCGAAACTCTGCGCGCCCGCGTGCGCGAGCTCGAGGACGCCCGCGCCGAGCCCATCGCCATCATCGGTTACGCCGCGCGTCTGCCCGGCGCGCGCGACGCGGAAGCCTTCTGGCGCCTGCTGAGCGAGGGGCGGGACGGCATTTCCCCCATTCCCGCCGACCGCTGGGACGCCGACGCTTTCTATGATCCCGATCCCGACGCCGCCGGCAAGGTGACGACGCGTCGCGCCGGCTTCGCCGACGACGTCGCCAATTTCGACGCGCAATTTTTCGGCGTGTCGCCGCGCGAGGCCGAATATCTCGACCCGCAGCACAGATTGGTGCTGGAGACGAGCTGGCATGCGATCGAGCACGCCGGGATCGCCTCGGCTGATCTCGAGGGCAGCCGCACCGGCATGTTCCTCGGCCTCAGCACGCATGACTATCTCTCGCTGCTCTCCGGCAAGCTGGGCTATGCGGTCATCGAGGCCTATTTCGGCACCGGCACCTCGCCGGCCGCCTGCGCCGGACGCGTGAGCTTTCGTCTCGGCTTCGAGGGGCCGGCCGTCACCATAGACACGGCCTGCAGCTCCTCGCTCGTCACCTTGCACGAGGCCGCGCAGGCGCTGCGCGCCGGCGAATGCGACCTCGCCCTCGCGGGCGGCGTGAACGTCATCTACAATGTCGGCACGATGATCAACTTCTCCCGCGCGCGCATGCTCGCGCCGGATGGGAAGTGCAAGACCTTCGACGCCGCCGCCGACGGCTATGTGCGCGGCGAAGGCTGCGGGATCATGGTGCTGAAGCGCCTCTCCGACGCTCTGCGCGACGGCGACAATATTCGCGCGGTGATCCGCGGCAGCGCGGTCAATCAGGACGGCGCCTCGGGCGGCCTCACCGTCCCCAATGGCCGCGCGCAGCAGCGCGTCATTCGCGAGGCGATGAAACAGGCCAATCTCGTCGCCGGCGAGATCGACTTTCTCGAGGCGCATGGCACAGGCACCTCGCTCGGCGATCCGATCGAGGCGCAGGCCGCGGCCGCCGCGCTCGGCGCAGGCCGGCCGGCGGAAAGGCCGCTTCTCATCGGCTCGGCCAAGACCAATATCGGCCATCTCGAGGCCGCGGCCGGCGTCGCCGGCGTGCTGAAGGTGGTCCTGTCGCTCGAGCACGAGCTGCTGCCGAAACATCTCAACTTCCGTACGCCCTCGCCGCATATTCCGTGGAAGCAGCTGCCACTGAAGGTGCTCTCGGAGCCGCGCGAATGGCCGCGCTCCGAACGCGCGCGGCGCGCCGGCGTCAGCTCCTTCGGCTTCTCGGGCACCAACGCCCATGTGATCCTCGAGGAGGCTCCCGCGCCCGCCGCCGCGCCGCAGGAGACCGCGCACCTTCGAGAGCGTCCCTGGCGCCTGCTGCCGATTTCGGCGCGCAGCGCTCCGGCGCTGAAGGCGCTGGCGCAGGCCTATGCCGAACGCGTCGAGGCGCTGCCTTCGGTCGGCGCCTTCGCGAATGTCTGCTACACGGCCGGCGTCGGCCGCTCGCATCTCGAGCATCGCGCGGCGATCGTCGCGGAAGATCCGGCGAGCGCGGCGCGGCTGCTCACGGCGCTCGCCGAGGAGCGTCCGTCGCCCGGCGTTCACATGGGCGTCTCGGCCGATCCGCCGAAGACGGCCTGGCTCTTCACCGGCCAAGGCAGCCAATATGCCGGCATGGGCCGCGAGCTCTATGAGACGCAGCCGATTTTCCGCGACACGCTGGACGAATGCGCCGCGGCGATCAAAGGCATTCTGCCGCGCCCGCTGCTCGATGTGATGCTCGCCGAGGACGGCGCCGTCAACCACACTTCTTACGCGCAGCCGGCGCTGTTCGCGCTCGAAATGGGGCTCGCGCGTCTGTGGCGCAGCTGGGGCGTCTCGCCGGATGTGGTGATCGGCCACAGCGTCGGCCAATATGCCGCGGCCTGCGTCGCCGGCGCTTTTTCGTTGGAGCAAGGCGCGCGTCTCCTCGCCGAGCGCGGACGTCTGTTCGGCGCTCTGCCGGCTGGCGGCTCCATGGCGGCGATCTTCGCCGAGGCGGCCGCCGTCGAGGCGCGCCTGTCCGCCTATCCGCATGTTTCGGTCGCCGCCTATAATGGCGCACATATCGTCATCAGCGGCCCGCAGGCGGATGTTCTGGCGGTGGCCGAGCAATTCCGCGGCGAAGGCAAGCGCGCCGAAGCGCTCGAGACCTCGCACGCCTTCCACTCGGAATTGCTGGAGCCGGCGCTCGACGCATTCGAAGCTTTCGCCGAAAAAATTCCCTTCGAGAATTTGACGCGCACGCTCGTCTGCAATCGCACCGGCAAGGCGCTCGGCGCGCAGACGCGGCTCGACGCGCAATATTGGCGTCGCCATTCGCGCCAGCCCGTGCAATTCGCGCAGAGCGTGCAGACGCTGGCGAGCCTCGGCTGCCGCGTCGTGCTGGAGATCGGCCCGCAGCCGGTGCTCGCGGCGATGGCGCTGCGCGCCTGGCCGGAGACGACTCCGGCGCCGCAGCCGGTCGCCTCGCTGCGTCGCGATTCGTCCGACGCGCGGCAGATAGAGGAGGCTTTGGGCCAGCTCTATGTCGCCGGCGCGCGCATCGATTTCAAAGCCGTCGAGGCGCCGTGGAGGCGCGAGAAGATCGATCTTCCGCTCTATCCGTTCCAGCGCAAGCGCTATTGGTTCAAGCAGACGCGCGCGCCGGCTCAGGACAAGAAGAGCGCCGACTCGCAAATCCTGCAAATGATCGAGGACGGCCAGCTCGAGGAGCTCGGCGGCCGGCTGCGTCTTTCCGACGACAAAGGCGCGACGCAGCGCGTGCTGCAGGCGCTCTACGATCATTATCAGCGCGAGCGCTTCTCGCAGAACACCGCCGAAAATCTCTATGAGCTCGCCTGGAACAAGCGCGCCGGCCGCGATTTCGCGCCTTCGGCGCGCGCAGAGTCTTGGCTCGTCGCCGCTTGCAGCGAAGCGTCGGCCCGTCCTCTCATCGAAGAGCTGACGAGCGCCGGCCACGCCGCGCGCTTCGTCGATCTCGCCGCCGCTGCGGATTTCCCGCGTCTCGTCGCCGCCGCTCTGCCGACGCGCGTCGCGATCCTCACCAATATCGATGCGCCCGAGGGCTTCGGCGAAGCGTCGCTGAAGCGCTTCGAGCAAGTGACGATGGCGGGCGCCTGCGGCCTCTCGCAGGCTCTCGCGGCCTCCGGCGCCAAGACGCCCGTTTTCCTCGTCACCAGCGGCGCGCAGCCGGTCGCGGAGGACGATGCCATCGATCCGACGCAGGGCTGCGCCTTCGGCTTCGGCAAGGTGCTGGCGCTCGAGCATCCCGATCTCTGGGGCGGTCTCGTCGATCTTCCCGCAGCGGAAGCCTCGGCCGCCGATTGGCGCGCCTGCGCGAATATTCTGCGCGCGGAGACGCGCGAGAGCGAGGACCAATTCGCCATTCGCGGCGGCGAGACCTTCATCGTGCGCCTGCGCCGGCGGACGATCGCGGCGGCGCGGCCGCTCGATATCGGGCCGGGCAAGACTTATCTCGTCACCGGCGGCCTCGGCGCGCTGGGATTGGAGGCGGCCGCCTATTTGGCGGGGCAGGGCGCGCGTCATATCGCGCTCACCAGCCGACGCACGCCGGACGATCGCGCGCATCAGCGGCTCGAGGCTCTGCGCGAGCGCTATGAGGGCTGCGAGCTGCGCGTCATTCCAGGCGACGTCTCCTTGGAGGCGGATGTCGCGCGTATTCTGGAGCGCATCCGCGAGTCCATGCCGCCGCTCGCCGGCGTCATTCACGCCGCCGGCGAGATCGACGCGACGCGCCTCACCGCGCTCGAGCAAAAGCACATAGAGAAAGTCTTCGCCGGCAAAGTCTGGGGCGCCTATCGGCTGACGCGCGCGCTCGAAGGCGCGTCGCTCGATTTCTTCATCTCCTTCTCCTCAATCGCCTCCGTGTGGGGCAGCTTCGGCCAGACGGCCTATGCCGCCGCCAATGGCTTTCTCGACTCGCTCGCCGCCTGGCAGCGCCGCCGGGGAATGCCGGGCGCGAGCGTGAATTTCGGTCCCTGGTCCGCCGGCATGGCGGATGAGGCGGCGCGCGAGCAATTGGCCAAGCGCGGCGTGCTCGAGCTTTCGTCCGAACTGGCGCTGAACGGCATGAAAGCGGTGCTCGAATCCGCCGATGGACGCGGCGTCGTGGCGCGCGTCGACTGGGCGCGCTTCCTGCCCGTGTTCCAGCTGCAGGCGCGCCGCGCCTTCATGAAGGAGCTGGAGAAGGAGACGCCCGAGGGCGAGGAGCAGATCATCGGCGGCGGCGCGCTGGCGCAGCGTCTGCTCGCGGCGCCGGCCGAAGGCCGCAAGCGCATGCTGCTCGACCATATGCGGCAGGTGCTGGCCGAGGTGGTGCGTCTCGATCCGGCGCAGATTCGCGAGGAGGCCGGCTTCTTCGATCTCGGCATGGATTCGCTGATGGCGATCGAGCTGCGTAAACGGCTCGAGAAGGACCTCGGCGAGACGCTGCCGGCGACGATGGCGATCGACCATCCGCGCTTGACCGACGCGGCCGATTTCCTGCTCTCGCGCATCGGATTGCAGAATGAGGCGCAGGCCGAGGCCGCGCCGATCGTCCAGACTTTGCGCGCCGACGAGCCGATCGCCATTGTCGGCCTCGCCTGCCGCCTGCCCGGCGCCGGCGGCGCCGACGCCTATTGGGATCTGCTCTCGCACGGCGTCGACGCCATACGAGAGGCTCCGTCCGAGCGCTTCGACATGGACGAGCTCTATGATCCCGACCCGGAAGCGGCCGGCAAAGTCTACACGCGCAACGGCGGCTATATGGAGGGAGTCGATCTCTTCGACTCCGAGCTGTTCGGCGTGTCGCCGCGCGAGGCTCTGTGGATGGAGCCGCAGCAACGCCTCATGCTGGAGACCGCATGGGAAGCGCTCGAGGACGCTGGATTCGGCCCGGCAGGGCTCTCGCGCAGCCGCACCGGCGTCTTCGTCGGCGTCGGCGCCAATGAATATTCGCATCTCCTCGCCGGCTCGCCGGAGGAGATTCAGGCCTATTTCATCACCGGCAATGCGCTCAACGTCATCGCCGGCCGCGTCGCCTTCTCGCTCGGGCTCGAAGGTCCGGCGATGGCGATCGACACCGCCTGCTCGTCGTCACTCGTCGCGCTGCACGAGGCCGCCCAGGCCTTGCGCGCGGGCGAATGCGACATGTCGCTCGCCGCCGGCGTCAATGTGCTCTTGAGCCCGGCGACGACCATCGCCGCCTGCCGCGCGCGCATGCTCTCGCCGGACGGCCGCTGCAAGACCTTCGACGCCTCGGCGGACGGCTATGCGCGCGGCGAGGGCGTCGGCGTGCTGGTGCTGAAACGCTTGTCGGACGCAGAGCGCGACGGCGACCGCATTCGCGCGATCATTCGCGGCAGCGCCGTCAATCAGGACGGCGCCTCCAGCGGCCTCACCGTTCCGAACGGCCGCGCGCAGCAGCGCGTCATTCGCGCGGCGCTGGACCAGGCTGGCCTCGCGCCGGCGGATGTCGATTATATCGAAGCCCATGGCACCGGCACCTCGCTCGGCGACCCCATTGAGGCGCAGGCCGCCGCCGCCGCGCTCGGCGCCGGACGTTCCGCCGATCGGCCTTTGCTCATCGGCTCCGCCAAGACGAACATCGGCCATTTGGAAGCCGCGGCGGGCGTCGCCGGCGTCATCAAAGTGGTGCTGTCGCTGGAGCACGGGCTGCTGCCCAAGCATCTGCATTTCAAGACGCCCTCGCCGCATATTCCGTGGAAGGAGCTGCCACTGAAAATCGTCTCGGAGGCGCGCCTTTGGCCGCGCTCCGAGCGCAAGCGGCGCGCCGGCGTCAGCTCTTTCGGCTTCTCCGGCACCAACGCCCATGTGATCCTCGAAGAAGCGCCGGCGCCTGCCGCCGCGCCGGCAGGCGAGACCGCCGCTCCCCCCGAGCGCCCTTGGCATATGCTGCCGCTCTCGGCGCGCAGCGCTCCGGCGCTGCAGGCGTTGGCGCAAGCCTATGCCGCGCGCGTCGACGCGCTGCCTTCGATCGCCGCATTCGCCGATGTCTGCCATACCGCCGGCGTGGCGCGCTCCCATCTCGAGCACAGGGCGGCGATCGTCGCGCAGGACGGCGCCGACGCCGCGCGCCTGCTGACGGCGCTCGCCGAGGGGCGTCCCGCGCCGGGACTTCACTCGGGCGTTTCGGCGGATCCGCCGAAGACCGCCTGGCTGTTCACCGGACAGGGCAGCCAATATTCCGGCATGGGCCGCGCGCTCTACGAGACGCAGCCGCTATTCAAGGAGACGCTGGACCAATGCGCCGCGGCGATCGGCGATATTCTGCCGCGCCCGCTGCTCGACGTGATGTTCGGCGAGGACGGCGCGATCAATCATACATCCTATGCGCAGCCGGCCTTGTTCGCGCTGGAGATGGGCCTCGCGCGCCTGTGGCGCAGCTGGGGAATGACGCCGGACATCGTGCTCGGCCATAGCGTCGGCCAATATGCGGCCGCCTGCGTCGCCGGCGCCTTTTCACTGGAGCAGGGCGCGCGTCTGCTCGCCGAGCGCGGACGTCTGTTCGGCGATCTGCCGGCCGGCGGCTCGATGGCGGCGGTCTTCGCCGAGGCGGGCGTCGTGGAGGCGCGGCTCGCCTCCTATCCGCGCGTCTCCGTGGCCGCCTATAATGGCGCGCATATCGTCATCAGCGGTCCGCAGGAGGATGTGCGGGCGCTGGTCGAGGCCTTCCGCGGCGAGGGTCGCCGCACGGAAGAGCTGGAGACCTCGCACGCCTTCCATTCCGAGCTGCTGGAGCCAGCGCTCGACGCTTTCGAGGCCTTCGCGGCGCAGACGCCCTTCGAGACGCTGACGCATACGCTCATTTGCAATCGCACGGGCCGGGCGCTGGATGCGCAGACGCGATTGGACGCGCAATATTGGCGTCGTCATTCGCGCCAGCCGGTGCAATTCGCGCAGAGCGTGCAGACGCTCGCCGAGCTGGGCTGCCGCGTGCTGGTGGAGATCGGCCCGCAGCCAGTGCTCGCGGCCATGTCGCTGCGCGCCTGGCCGGATGCGCGGCCCGCGCCGCAAGCGGTCGCCTCGCTGCGCCGGGACTCCTCCGGCGCGCGGCAAATCGAGGAGGCCTTGGGCCAGCTCTATGTCGCCGGCGCGCGGCCGGATTTCGCGGCGATCGACGCGCCGTGGAAGCGCAGCAAGGTCGACATTCCGAAATATCCGTTCCAGCGCAAGAAATATTGGCCGCGCGCCATCGTCGCGCGGGGCGGCGGCGCAGCGGGCGCCGGCGCGCTGCTCGGCTCGCTCTGCGATCTCCCCTCGGGCGATACGGTCTATGCGACCTGCTTCAGCGTGAAACATCTGCCCTGGCTCGAGGACCATGTGATCTATGGCGCCATGGTCGTGCCCGGCGCCACCTACGCCTCCATGGCGCTCGCCGCCCTCGGCGCGCCGGCGCAGCTACGCGAAGTGTTCTTCTACGAGCCCATCGTCTTCACCGGCGAGGAGCAGCGCGACGTGCAATTGACGCTGCGCGCCAGCGAGGAGGCTGCGCCCAGCCTGCGCAAGTTCGAGGTCCACAGCCGCCCGCGCGGCGATCGCGACGCGAGCTGGTCGCTCAACGCCTCCGGCAGCGTGGAGTTCGAGACCGCGATCGGCGACGAGGCGCCCGAGGCCATGGATGCGATCATCGGCCGGCTGTCGCCCATGTCGCCGCAGCGCCTTTTCGACGGTTTCGCGGAGAATGAGCTGCGCTGGGGGCCGAACTGGTCCGGCTCGCTGCACGCGCTCTGGGCGGAAGGCCCCGAGGCGGTGGGCGAGCTGCAGGCCGGCGAGGAGCTTTCCGAGCATATTTCGAGCGAGCCCATTCATCCGGTGCTGCTCGATCTCTGCACCGGCGTCGCCGGCGCCGTGCTGCTCGCCGCTGCGCCCGAGGCCGCGGCCGATGACGGCAGCCTGTTCCTGCCGCTGCGTTATGAGCGCGTCACTCTGCGCGAGAAAATGCCGCGCCGCTTCTACTGCCATGCGCGCTGGCGCGCCGACGCCGATGAGCGCTCCGAGACACAGGCCTTCGATCTCGTCTTCGCCGATGGCGAGGGACGCTATCTCGGCGGCATAGACGATTTCGTCGTCAAGCGCGCCCCCCGTCAGGCGCTGCTGCGCGGCCTCGGCGTCGACGCCGGCCGACTGCTGCATCTCCTGAGCTGGCGCGAGCGGCCGCTCGTTGCGGCGCCGGCCGCCGACGCCGCGACGTCCGAAGTCGCGCTCATCGTCGCTGCGCCCGATCATCCGCGGCTCCCGGCTCTGCGCGCGGCGCTGGCCGAGCGTGGACGCCGCGTCGTCGCAGTCGCCCCGGCCGCGGCCTATGAGCGGCGGGACGACGGCTTCACGCTCGATCCGCGCGACGCCGAACATTGGCGCAAGGCTTTTCTCGCGCTCTCCGAGGCGGGCGAGAGCGCCTTTGCGCTGGTCTTTCTGGCGACCGGCCACGCCGGGCCTATCGAGGCCGAGCCGAGCGATGCGCTCGTCGACCGCCTCACCGGCGATCTCGATGGAATCATCGGCGCGACGCGTTATCTGGTCGGCTCGGGCGCGACGGCGCCGGCGCGGGGCCTATGGCTCGTCACCGAGCGCGCCGTCGCCGCCGATCCGAGCGAGAATGTCGATCCGGCGCAATCGGCGATCTGGGGCCTCGGCCGCACCATTCTCGCCGAGCAATCCGACGCCCATTGCGCGCTCGTCGACACGGATGGGAGCACCGAGGCTCTGCAATCCCTCGCCGACGCGCTGCTCTCCGGCGCGCCGGAGCCGGAATTCGCGCTGCGCCGGAAAAAATGCATGGCGCCGCGGCTGATGCCCTGGGCGCGCAGCGGATTGCTCGCGGCGCCGACGCAGGATTATCGCCTGCAGCCGAGCGAGCGCGGCGCCATCGACAATCTGCGCCTCGCGCCGGAGAGCTTCGCGCCGCCGGGGCCGGGACATGTGCAGCTGCGTCCGCTCGCGGGCGGCTTGAACTTCCGCGACGTGCTCAATGTGCTCGGCCTCTATCCCGGCGATCCGGGCGAGATCGGCGGCGAGCTGGCCGGCGTGGTGACGGCGGTGGGCGAGGGCGTCGAGGGTTTCGCGGTCGGCGATCGCGTCTTCGGCTTCGCGCCGGGCGGCGCTTTCGCGACCGCGGTGAACACGCCCTATCCTTTCCTGACGCATCAGCCGGAGCGCATCAGCGCGGCGGAGGCGGCGACGCTGCCGGCGGCCATGCTGACCGTCATGCTGGGCTATGAATGGGCGCTGCCGAAAAAGGGCGAGCGCGTGCTGATCCATGCGGCCTCTGGCGGCGTCGGCCTCGCGGCCGTGCAGCTCGCGCAAAAGGCGGGAGCGATCGTCTACGCCACGGCGAGCTCGCCCAAGCAGCAGACGCTGCGCGATCTCGGCGTCGAACATATCTACGATTCACGCACGCTCGATTTCGCTGATGAGATTTTGGCGGACACCGGCGGCGCCGGCGTCGATGTGGTGCTGAACAGCCTGACGAGCGAAGGCTTCGTCGCCGCCACTGTGCGCGCGACGGCGCAGGGCGGCCGCTTCATCGAGATCGCCAAGCGCGACATTTGGACAGCCGAAGCGATGGCCGCGGCGCGGCCCGACATCGCCTATCACATATTGGCGCTGGACGATGTGATGCGCGACGATCTCCCGCGCATCGAGCGAATGCTGGATAAGCTCGCCGAGGATCTTCGCCGCGGCGAATTGCGGACGCTGCCTTTCATGGCCTATCCGATCACCGAGGCGAAAACGGCCTTCCGCTGCATGCAGCAGGCCCGCCACATCGGCAAGATCGTGCTCACCGTGCCGGAGGCGCCCGCGCCGCGTCGCGATCGAAGCTATCTCGTCACCGGCGGCCTCGGCGCGCTCGGCCTGCGCGCGGCGGAATTTCTGGCGCAGCAGGGCGCCGGACGCCTCGTGCTCACCAGCCGCCGCCCACCGGACGACAGCGCGAAAGAGACGATTGCGGCGATCACGTCGCAATATGATTGCCAAGTCGACGCCATCACGGCCGATGTCGGCGACGAAGCGAGCCTCCGCGCTCTGCTCGAGGGCGTGCGGCGCGACGGACCGCCGCTCGGCGGCGTCTTCCATCTCGCCGGCGTGCTGGACGATGCGCTGATCCCGCAGCAGACGCCGGAAAAAGTGCGGAGGACCCTCGCGCCGAAAGCGCTCGGCGCCTGGCTGCTGCATGTTTTGACGCTCGAGGACGCGCCGGAGCTCTTCGTGATGTTCTCCTCGGCGTCGGCCGTTCTCGGCTCGCCGGGGCAGGCGAATTACGCGGCGGCCAACGCCTTCCTCGACGGTCTCGCGGCGCATCGCCATGCGCTGGGCCTGCCGGCGGCGAGCGTGAATTACGGGCCTTGGGCCGAGGCCGGCATGGCGGCGAGCGAGGCCGCGCGCGTCAATCTCGGAAGGCAAGGGCTGACGCCCTTGAAGCCGGCGATGGCGCTCTCAGCCATGGCGGAGATGATCCGTCATGGCGCAACGCAGGCCATCGTCATCGGCGCGCAATGGCAGCGCATCGCCAAGCTGATGGGACCGACGCGCCCGCCCATGCTGGAGCATGTGCTGCCCAAGGCCGCCGCGGCTCAGGCCTTCGACGGCGCTTTTTTGAAGCAGCTCGAAAAAGTGCCGGAGGCGCAGCGCGCCGACTTCCTGACCGAGCATCTGCAAGGGCAATTGCAGCATATTCTGGGGCTCGCGCAGCCGCCCGCGCCGGACAGCCGCTTCCTCGAGCTGGGGATGGATTCGCTGATGGCGGTGGAACTGCGCAATCGCCTGCTCGGGCAATTCGGCGCCTCGGTCTCCATTCCTTCGACCGTCGTCTTCGATCATCCGACGCTGCGCGCGCTGGCCGAATATCTCGCCAGCCAGACAGCAGGGGGCGGCGCGGTGGAAGCGGCGGAACCGGAGAGGGCGCTCGTGGAACCGCCGTCGTGAGCGGTTCCGAGCCTCCCCTGGCCCATAGGGACGCGACGTGACGACAAAGACGCTTTTATGAGCAATTTTCTGAGCTTGCAGGCAATCTCAGAGACTAGCTTTCCTTGACAGCGCGTGTCTCGAAAGCTAGTACCGTCAACAGGTCGTTAATTCGGCCGCCCCGAGCTTTACGCTCGTGTCATATTTGTAATTCGCGCTCCAAAGGGCGGCTGGCACGGATGAAAATACATGCGTGCATCATCATCGGCCTGACGGCGGTCGGCGCGATACTCGCGCCCGCCAGCGCCGAGACTTTGCCATCGGCTCTCGCGAGCGCCTATGCCTATAATCCCGATCTCAACCAGCAGCGCGCCAGCGTGCGCGTGCATGACGAGAGCGTCGCCAAAGCCTGGAGCGGCCTGCGGCCCAACGCCTCGGTGATCGCCGGCCTCGGCGCCATGCGGACCGAATTGCTGGTGCCGACGATCCGCCTGCCCTTCATGCATGAGCGCATCTATCTGCATGGCGACCATGACGGCAATCCGCAGGCCGTGACCGTCAATGTCTCGCAGACGCTCTTCGACGGCGGCCGCACGCTCAACAATGTGAAGAAAGCCGAATCCACCGTTCTCTCGGCGCGCGCCAATCTGCGGCTGATCGAGCAGGCGGTCCTGCAGAACGCGGCGACCGCCTATATGGACGTGCTGCGCGACACGGCGATCCTGTCGCTGCGTCAGAACAATATTCGCGTGCTGGAGCTGCAGCTCGCCAACACGCGGGAGAATGCGGCCGCCGGCTATCTGACCGAGACCGACGTCGCTCAGGCGGAAGCGGCCCTGTCGCAGGCGCGCTCCGATCTCTATGGCGCGCAGGCGCGGCTGAAGAGAAGCGCGGCCAGCTATCATCGCATCGTCGGCGAGGAGCCCAAGCGGCTGCAGCCCGCGGGCTCGGTGGAAAAGCTGCTGCCGCGCAGCGTCGAGGACGCCATCGCCATCGCCACAGGCGCTCACCCCGGCGTGGAGGCGGCGCATCATCAGGTCGATGCGGCCGAATTCGCCGTCCATGCCGCGGAGGCGGATCTTCTTCCATCCGCCTCGGTGAGCGGCCAGCTCTCGCAGCAGAACGACTTCTTCCTGGGCCTGCCCGGATGGCGGCAATTCAGCTATGGCGTCAATGTGAACTTCCGCGTTCCGCTCTATCAGGGCGGCGCCGATTTCGCCTCGGTGCGCCAGGCGAAGGAGCAGGTGGGCCAGGCCCGCTTCGGCGTGGATATGCAGATGGGCGACGCGCGCGCCAATGTCGTCGGCAGCTACGCCTCGCTGGAGGCCGCCAAGCTGCAGATGAAGTCGGACCACGCCACGGTGAAAGCCGCAGAAATGGCGCTCAACGGCGTGCGCGAGGAGGCGAAGGTCGGCCTGCGCACGACGCTCGACGTTCTCAACGCGCAGCAGAGCCTGCTTCATGCGCGGGTGAATGTCGTCGTCTCACAGCATGACGTCGTCGTCGCCTCCTATGCGGCGCTGGCCTCGATCGGCCGGCTGAACCGGGCGGCGTTGAATCTGGACGTCGAGCATTACGACGCCGAGCAGCACTTCGAGAATGTGCGCGGCAAGTTCTTCGGCGTGGATACGCCCTGAACGACCTGCCGAGAATATCCCGTCGAAGAGCCGGCTTTCCTCAACGAGACGGCTTTCTCAACGAGCTGGCTTGGCGGCGACGAGCTCTCCGAAGAGATAGGCGTCCACTCTGAGCCCGACGGGCAGCTTGGCGTCGTCGTCGAGATCGATGAGCACTTGCAGGACCTTCGTGTCGACGCGGTCGCCGGGACGCCCGGTCTGCACGATCTTCGAGCCCATTCGCGACGACACCCAGCTCACGCGGCCCTGGAACTTGCGCCCCGGATAGGCGTCGCTGACCACCTCGACGCGCTGATCCGGCGTCACCTTGCCGATGTCGGTCTCGTCCACCTCGGCGCGCACCTTGAGGCCGCGCAGATCGCCGACGATCGCGACCGCCGTCGGCGGCACATTGGTGACAGTCTCGCCCACCTCATGGGTGCGGCGCAAGACGGTTCCCGCCACCGGCGAACGAATGAAGGTCTTGTCGAACATCGCTTTCGCCGAGGCCAGCTCCGCATCGGCGAGCCGCAGCCGCGCGCGCGCGGCGTCGACGTCCTCGGAGCGCGCCCCGCTCTGCAATTGCGCGAGGCGCTGGGCGGCGACGGTGCGGCGCGCCTCGCTGGCGTCGAGATTGGCCTTCGTCTGATCGAGCATCGCCTGCGGCGAGACGCCCCGCTTGGCCAGCGGCAGCCGGCGCTCATAGTCGCGCCGCGCATATTTGAGCCCGGCGTCGGCTTCCGAAAGAGCGGCCTCAGCCTCGCGCAGCTCCTCGGCGCGCGCGCCATGCAGAATGCGGTCGAGCTCGGCCTGACGGAGCGCGAGCTGCGCCTGCGCGGAGGCGACGCGCGCGCTCTGCTCGGCGTTGTCGATGATGGCGATGATCTGCTCCGCCGTCACCTCGTCATTCTCCTCGACCTTGAATTCCTTGATGACGCCGACGATCTGCGCGGAGATCTCGCGCTCCTTGCTATTGGGCTCGACGACGCCGGGCGCGGCGGCGACCCGATGCTGCGAGACGAGCTTGGTGCTCGATGAGAGCGCCTGCTCCGCGCGGCCGCTCATCGTGGACGATACGGCGGCGAGGCCGACGAGAAGAAGAATGGCCGGCGACGGCCGATCGAGTTTCATGACGCGCTCCCTGCGCCGAAGGAATGGGACGATTCTGGAGGCTTATCGACGATGCGGCCGTCCTCCAGATGCAAGACGCGATTCGCGAACTGAAAAATGCGAAAGTCATGCGTGACGATGACGACGGCGCGGCGGCCGTTGCGCGCGAGCGCCTGCAGAAGCTCCATCGCCTTCAGACCATTCTCGGAATCGAGCGCCGCCGTCGGCTCGTCGGCGATGAGGATCTCGGGATCGGCGGCGAGCGCGCGCGCGATCGCCACGCGCTGCTTCTGTCCGATGCTGAGCTCCGCCGGAAAAGCGTCGATGCGATGACCGAGGCCGACGCTGCCGAGCAGCTCATGCGCCCGGACACGCGCGACATCCTTATCGACGCCCATGAGATCGAGCGCGACCATCACATTCTCCGTCGCCGTCAGCATCGGGAACAGATTATGCGCCTGAAAGATGAAGCCGAAATGTTGAAGGCGGAGCTCGGCGAGCCGATCTTCGTCCAAAGTCTCGGTGGACTTGCCGCAAATGGTGATCTTGCCGGCGGTGGGGCGCAGCAGATGGCCGAGGATATGGACCAGCGTCGTCTTGCCGCTGCCGGAAGGGCCGACGAGGAGCAGGACTTCCGCCGGCAGAATATCGATGTCGATATTCTTCAGAACCTGGACGGCGCTCGGCCCTTCGCCGAAATTGTGAACGAGGCCGCGCGCGCTCAAAATGGGCTGCATCATCGGAACACCTTCACCGGATCGATCGTCATCACCTTGCCGATCGAGCCGATCGAGGCGGCGACGCACATCAGCATTGTCGCCACGACGATGCCGAAGGCGAGCCAGAGCGGCACCTCCGGCGCGGAGCTGAGATTGCGGGTGAAGATCACGACGACGCCGATGACGCCGAGGCCGATCGCCGCGCCGAACACGCCGCCGAGCACGGCCTGCTGCACGATGATGCGGTAGAGATAGGAGCGCGGGCCGCCCATGGCGCGAATGACGGCGTATTCCGGCAGGCGGTCCATCGTGCTGGCGTAGAGAGTCTGCGCGACGATGACGACGCCGACGAGCAGCGCCAGCAGAGTGGAGCTGACCAGCGTGATGCCGGCGCCGGTGGTCACGAGCCAATAATATTGGCTGCGCCAGGCGAGCTGTCCCGCCGTCAGCACCTCGACCTCCGACATGCGCGCGGCGAGCGCCTCGGCCACGGCCTCCGGTCTATAGCCCTCGGCGACGCGCACCAGCACATAGGCGATGTCATTGTCCGGCGCATAGAAGAAGGATCGCGCCTTGGCGAGCGACATGAACACATAGGGCGCCTGGGTGAAGGTCCTTATGCCGTCCGTGAAGCCGACCACGCGAATTCTGTGGCTGTTGATCTCGACCGTCTCGCCGAGCGTGCGAATGCCGAGCTTATCGGCATAGAGGCGATCGATCACCGCGCCGTCCGGCTCCGCCAGCGCCTCTTTCGCGCTCGGCCCCTCGACCATGGCGAAGGGCAGGCCCATGGTCGAATCGGGATCGATGCCGATGACGATGACGATCTGCCGAACGCCGTCCGGGCGCTTCAGAAAGCCGAAGTGGAGCATATAGGGCTCGGCCGCCGCGACGCCCTCCACCGACAGCGCCTGAAAGCGCCGCCGCTCCTGCAGAGGCGTCGCGAGATCGACGCTGGGCACGCCTTCCGCCGTGATCCAGAGATCGGCGCCGGCGTGATCGACGACGGTCGAGATCGTATGAACGAAATTCAGCAGCATTCCGAGCTGAATGCCCATCAATATCGTGGAGAAGGCGATGCCGGTGAGCGTGATGGCGAAGCGGATGCGATCATGGACGAGATTTCGCCATGCGATGAGCAAGGTCATCCGCGCGCCTTTCGACGCGGCGGCCGAGACGCTCTCGGCGCGGCTTTTCAGCGCGTATAGGGTATCGCCGGACACAAGGACCCTTTCCACCTCGCCGCCAGCCGCCCCGCGGGGGACATTGCGGCGCCCTCGGAAAATACTCAAGCCGAGGCGCATTCCGCGCCTCGGGGCGGAAGAGGAACGTCCTCCGTCACACAAGCTATTATAAAGCCATTGCTTTCTATAGTCTCGACAGCATAGGCGGACATGGTTTCCCGATCCTGGATTCGAATGCTCCCCTGTGGCGAAAAATCGACCGCTTCGAGCGATTTCAGCCTTCCGTCGACGCCGGAGCCGAGCAGCTTTCCCACCGCCTCCTTGGCTCCCCAGAGCCGGGTGATCCATTCGGCGCGACGGGACGCTGCGAGCGCCTTCACCTTCTCGCGCTCGTCAGGGCCGGCGACGGCGGCGAGAAATCCATCGTCCCGATCGGCGATCCGCTCTATGTCGACGCCGACGCGCCCGCTATGGGCGGCGGCGATCGCCCGATCCTCGCAATGGGCGATGCTGACATGGGGCAGGGCCTCGCGCCCGTCCGCGCCGGCGACATAGGGGCGGCCGGCCGGGTCGGATCGGAGGAGGATCGCGGCCGGATGCGCCATTTCGGCCCCCGTGCGGTCGCTGATCCAGCGTCGGACGCAATCCTTGGCGACCGTGCGGCCGAGCAGCCATTGGCGCTGGCGCGCCGGAAAGCGGGTGTGGCTCTCATAGACGGCGGCTTCCTCGAGGCCGAGACAATCGCGCGCGAGCATTCGCGGATCGAATTTGCCGAGATCGGGCTCGGCGAGGTGGAGGACCAGCGGGCCGTCGGCCGTGTTCCCGACCGGCGCGGGCCGGCCGAGCAGAAATTGTCCGGGCGCGCGGCGGTAATCGACGAGCCGCCGCTCCCATTGGAATTTCCAGCAGCGCAAATCCGCGATACGCATCCAGACGCCGCCTTCGCCATCCTCCACCTCGACATCGGCGTGAATGGTCTTGCCGTCGGTCTTGCGCAGCTCGATGCGCACGGGGACGAGCGATCCCGCGGGCGGCGTCGGCCGATAGAGCTCGAGCTTGCCGAGCCCCACGGGAAACGCATAGCGATCCCGCTGCATCGCATGGACGCCCACCATCTGGCAGATAGCGTCGAGCACGCAGGGCTGCAGCAGCAGCTGAGGCTCCGTTGTGGAGCGAAACAGGCCGGCGGGCGAGGGGATGCGCAAATGGCCGGCGATGCGCCGATCCTCGACGAAAACCTCGCCGAAGAGGCAGCGGAAGGCCGGCCCATGGAACAAATGACGCTCGGCGTAGAGGTGCGCGGCGTCGATCCTGAGCGCGGTCCCTGCGTCGAGCGCGTCGAAATCCGGGAACAGCTCCAACAGATAGTAGCGGCCGAACAGCAGCGTCGCCTCGATCGACGGCCCGCTCTGGCCTTCGGCGCGAATGGCGGCGCGCACGAATGTAGCCTCGCGCTGCGGATCATAGCGGTCGAGACGCGCTTCGATCGTCAAAATTGCGGACTCGGCGTCGACGAGATCGATCCATCTCGTCGCCTTTATCTCCTCGACGCCGATGAGCCCCTGTCCCGGAACGACACAGGCCGCGACCTCCGCCATCGCCTCTATGCTCATCGTCATCGGCAGCACGGGCAGACAGGCCGAGAGCGGCTTGACGCCGGGCGCGTGAACAAAGGCGTGGTCGGCGAGATAGAGGTCCTCGTCGAGATGCAGGACGCGCTCGACGAGGACGCTCTCGCCTTGCGTCGCGGCGATGACGCGGCCGACGAAAGGCAGCGCGCCGCCGCGTCTCGACACGATCCGATCCCGAGCTTCGAGCACGGCGTCCATGCGATCCGCGCTCAGATCTTCTCGAGCACGAGGCCGGTCGCGGTGAGGCCGGGGCCGAAGCCCAGCGCCACGACATGCGCGCCCGTGGGAATGGAGCGCTCCTCGACGATCGCCTTCAGAATATGCGGCACGGTGGCGGAGGACATATTGCCATTCTCGAAGAACACATTCTTGCTCATCGCCACCTGATCGTCGTCGAGCTTCAGCTCGGATTGGATATGCTCGACGATCTTGGGTCCGCCGGGGTGAATGGCGAAATAGAGCCGGCTGCGCTCGCGCTCGAAATCCAGCCCGGCGCGGCGCAAAAGGTCCTCGACAAAGCCTTTGACCGCGGCCTTGATGACCACCGGCACCATGATCGACAGGCTCATATGGAAGCGCGTCGGACCCGGCACCCAGGTCATGTCGTCGGCCGAGTCGGGAAGCAGATGCTCGTTATAGGCGAGCACCTTGAGGCCGGAGAGGCCCTGGCTCCTCAGATAATCCTCGGTGACGGCGGAGTATTTGATGAAGCCGTCCGCGAACAGAGTCATGGTGATGATGTTCTGCGCGGTGAGCTCCTCGGCGTCGCGATGCGCGGAGAGAATCTCCGTATGCACGATATCGACGCGCTCCTTCGGCGGCGTGACGCCCATATGGGAGGAGGCGAGAAAGCCATGCGCCATGCGTATGGCCGGAAAGGCGCCGTAGCAGCCCATATGATAGCTGTGCGTGACGGTCGTGCGCAGCCAGCCCTTTTTCGCGGTCATGCGCTCGACCGGGCTCGGCGCGAGATAGCCCGAGCAGGTGACATGGATGAGATCGTCCGGCGCCTCGAAAACATCGGCGTATAGTTTCTCGAGGCAATCATCCGCGACATGCGCGTAGCTCTCGTGCCGCGCCTTCAAATCCTTCGGATTGAGATCGCGGTAATTGTCGAAGAGCCGCATATATTCTTCTTCCGGCTCGGCGACGGAGAATTCGCCGTCGGCGAAGACGATATCCTTCAGGCGCGGAAAAAAGACGAGCTGGCGCGCTTTCACGACCGAGGGAGACAGTCCGTAATTGGAAAATTTCTGCCTGATCTCCTGATGCTTGGCGAAGAACGCCTCTTTGTCGGTCAGACCGTTGCGCGAGCAGAAGGCGCGCGCGAATCCATAGGCGCTGAGCTCCAGCGTCAGACCTTGCGGCGTCGGATCGGCCATGCGCACCGGAACGAAATCGGTGAGGCAGCAAGCATTTTTGACGCTGGCGCGCGTAAGGCGCTCGGTAAGTGCGAAAGACATTTTTTAAACCCCCTCTTCGACCCGCCCGTTTCGACGCCTCATTGGCGCAGCGCCAATTGCGCAATTCTCTGCATGCTCGCCGCGACGACGATCTCTGGATTTCCGGTCGCGCCGCGCGCCAGCTCGTCCAGGCATTCCTGCCGTCCCTGCTCGATCTCGAGCGTGCGAATGTCCTTGGATTCGTAGAGCCGGCGCAATTCGTCCGTGACCATGCCCCCGTTCCACGGCCCCCAATTGATCGCGACGACATGCGTCTTGGGCCATTCGAGGCTCAGCCGCGAGGCGAGCTTGTTCAGCACCTCATTGGCCGCGCTATAATCGCTCTGGCCGGCGTTACCGAAACGCCCCGCGATCGACGAGAAGAACAGCAGGAAGCGTAGCGCTTCGGGACGCAGCTTCTCGATCAGCGTGAAGGCCGGCGTCGCCTTGGTCGCGAAGACGCGATCGAAAGAGTCGAGCGTCTTGTCGCGAATGAGGCGATCGTCCAGCACGCCGGCGCCATGCAGCACGCCGTCTATGCGGCCGAAGCGCGCATACACATCATCGATGAGCCGGCCGAAAGCGTCGGCGTCGGTGATGTCGAGCGAATGATATTCGACGCGCGCGCCGGCCGCCGTCATCGCCTCGAGATTGGCGAGGATCCGGCGATCCTTCAGCATGCGCTTCCATTCGCGCTCGATCTCGACGGGCTTCACCTTCGGATTTTCGCCGCGCAGCCTGCCGATCAGAAATTCTTTCAGCTCGCTCGCGGAAAGTCGCCTTGTCTCCTCGGGCTCCGCCGCCGGCGCGGGGCTGCGCCCGACGAGGACGAGCCGCGGACGATAGGCGGAGGCGACCGCTCTCGCTATATCGGCGGTGATGCCATAGGCGCCGCCGGTCGCGAGCACGACGGCCTCGGGATCGAGACGCAGGCTCTCGATCTCGGCCGTCGCGGCGCTCGCCCGGCCGAGATCGAGCGTCCAGCGCCCGTCCTCGGTGAGGCCGATCTCGAGCGGCGCGGCGCGCAGGCCGGCCTCGATCATCAGCTCGCGCGCGATCACATCCTCCGCGAGCCGCGGATCGACGTCGATGCAGCGCACGCGCAAATCCCGCCATTCCTGCGCGGCGGATTTGGCGACGCCGAGCGAGCCCGCCGCGGCGGCCGAAAACCTTTGCTGTCGACGCAGGCCGAATTGGCCGTCGAGCGCGGTCACATTGACGAGCCAGCCGCCGCCGCGGCCGGCGCTGTCCTTCAAATCGCCTTCGAAAGTCTTGAGCAGCTGAAACAGATTGCGCGCGCAGGCGAGTCGGCGCCGATCCTCGGCGCCCTCGCCGTCGAGCCCGGCGAGGTTGAACAGTGCGCCGACGCGATAGCGGCCTTCGGCGAGACGCGTCGCCAGCGCCTTCACTCCTTCAGGATCGGCGAAGTCGATCGTCATCGCATCCGTCGCGAGCGGCGCCGTCTGGTCGCCCGGCAGCACGCGCCAAACCTGATAGCCGCGCGCCTTCAGCGCCGAGTCGAGCGCCGTGGCGATCGGCGTCGCCTCGCCGACGATGAGGATCATGCGCTCATAAGGATAGCCGTCCATCTCCGACGCCCGCGCGGCGCGCGGCGCGGGGAGGGGGGCGAGCACATAGCGAAGCGTTTCTTTAGAACCCACTGTCTCACTATTGGACTCCACCGTCCCCAGCGGGGACAGAGACGACGGAGCCTGAGATTTTTTTGCCGGTTCGGCTCCTTCCGCTTCCGCGCGGCGCGCATGCAGGCCGTCATACCATTCGACGACGGCGTTCAATGTCTTGAGCCCTGCGAGCTCGTCGAAGATCGCTTCTTCGTCGCGCCCCTCCATGAAGGGGAAGCGATCCTTGAGCTGGTTGAAAATCTCGATCCGCTTGATGGAGTCGACGCCGAGATCGGCCTCCATATGGGCGTCGAGATCGAGCATTTCCTCCGAATAGCCAGTGCGCTCGATCATTGTGGCGAGAAGCTCGGCCTTGAATTGCGCGGTCGGCGGCATTTCGATCGATGCGCCCTCGGCTTTCGGGGCCGTGGCGCCATTGGCGTGCGCCGGCGCTTTTGCAATGGGCGCAGCCGCCGCGCCATTGGCGGCCGCGAGAATCGCCTCCGGCAGCACAGGAACCGGCACGCTCGGCGTCAGCAGACGTTGCGGCGCCGGCGCGACGGGTTCGAGGCGCTGCGGCGCCTCGAACCGGGCCGGCTCTGGCGCAGGCTCGTCGTAAGAGGCCGTCTCGGCGCCGGCGAGGAGCCGCTCCTGCAGCGCGATGAAACGCTGCAGCGTCACCTGCTGCTCGCGCTGCAATTCGATGAGCTGCGTCAATTCACTGCGCATCTGCGCCATCGTCGGCGGCGAGCCTCGCGGACTCGCCGCGGCCGGCGCGGGCTCGCCGGCTTTCGGCTCTTTGTCGCTCACCATTTCTCTCCTTCGATACGGGATCGGCGTCGCTGCGACGCCATTCGATTCGATGGGCTTTCGAGGTCCGCTCGCGCCATTGACGGCGACGGGCGCGGGCGGCTTCTCGCTCGGAATGCGGATCGGCTCGGGCGCCGAGCTTTTCTCGACCGCCGTCGACGCCGGAGCACGCCAAGGAACCGCCTTGCCGCCGCTGACGCGCCAGACCGAGGCCGGCGGATCGGCGGCGGCCGCGGCCTCGTCGAGCAGCGCTTGCAGCCGCAATTCCGCGAAGCCCCGATGACGGAACCATTGCGCCACGTCCACCGGCAGGCCGAGCGTGATCGCCTGGGCGACCAAATGCCCGAATTGCAGCCAGCCCGGACGCTCCGGCGCATCGACGGCGAGCGTCACATGCTCGCGCTTGCCGAGAATGCGATCGACGAGGCCGCTCAGAACCATTCCCGGCCCCGCCTCGATGAAGACGCGCGCGCCCGCCTCATAGAGGCGCTCGATCTCCTCGACGAAGCGCAACGGCTCGGCGATATGGCGCGCCAGCAGCGCCTCTATCTCCCGCGCCTCGCTCGGATAAGGAGCGGCGGTCGTATTGCCGTAGACGGGCAGCTTCGGCGCGGCGAATTCGATCTTCGACAATTCCGCGGCGAGACGCGCCTGTGCCGGCGCCATTGCGGCGCAATGAAAGGCCGCCGTCACCGGCAGGCGCTTGGCGCGCAGACCCTGCGCGCGGAAGGCTTCGACCGCTCTGTCGATTGCAGCGCCGGCGCCGGCGACGATCGTCTGATCGGGCGCGTTGAGATTGGCGATCGCGACCTCGAGGCCGAGTGAATGGATCACTTGCGCGACGCGCGCCTCGTCGGCGGCGACGGCGGCCATCGTCCCGCCGTCGGCCGCGGCGGCCTCGGCCGAAATCTGGCCGCGAATCTGCGACAGCTTCAGGAGATCGTCGCGCGAGATCGCGCCGGCGACGCAGAGCGCGACATATTCGCCATAGGAATGGCCGGCGACGAAATCCGGCGCGAGGCCGAATTCGGCGAGAAGATCATAGGCGGTGAGATCGGCGACGCCGAGCGCCGGCTGCGCGGCGCGCGTGTCGTCGAGCTCCACCTTGCGACGCTCGCGCTCCTCCTCGGAAAAGCTCGGCAGGGGAAAGATATATTGCGAGAGCCGCTGCGGCAGCGCGCCCGCGAGAGCCTGATCCGCACGCTCGAAGAGGCCGTGACTCGATGGGCGCGACATCACGAGATCGCTCAGCATGTCGAGCTTCTGCGAGCCTTGCCCGGGGAAGAGCATGCAGACGCCGCCGGCCGGCGCCTCTGCGCCGCGATCATGAAAATAGATCCCTTGCGGCGCTCTGATCGTGCGCTTGCCCTTGCCTTGGCGCAGGAAGAATTCGAGCTTCGATCGCAGATCCTCGACCGAGGTCGCGACGATCGCCAGACGGCTCACCGGCTCGCCGGCGGGATGGCGGATCGCCTGCTCGTCGAGATGCAGCGAATAGGCGAGCTGCCCGAGCGAGAGAAGGTCTGGATGGACGAGCCGCTCGAGAAGGCTCTGCGCGGCGCGCTCGACCTCCGCGCCATCGGCGCGCGTCACCACGATGAGCTCGGCGGCGCGCGGCGTGAAATTCTCGACGTCGCCCGCGCGATAGCCGCCGTCATATTCCTCGAGGACGGCGTGGAAATTGGTGCCGCCGAAGCCGAAGGCGCTGACGCCGCAGCGCCGCGGCTCGTCCGGCGAACGCGCGAGCCATGGCCGCGCGCGCGTGTTCACATAGAAGGGCGTCTGCGAAAAATCGACGCGCGAGCTGGGCTTGTCGACGCCGAGCGTCGGCGGCAGCACACGATGCTTCAGCGCCAGGGACGCTTTGATGATCGCCGCGAGACCGGCCGTCACCTTGGTGTGGCCGATCATCGATTTGACCGAGCCGACCGCGCAGGACTGGCGCGCCGCGCCATCCTCGCCGAAGACCTGGGTCATCGACTTGATCTCGCATTTGTCGCCGACGGCCGTGCCGGTGCCATGCGCCTCGATGAGCGCGACGCTCGCCGGGCTCACGCCGGCTTTCTCATAGGCGCGCTGCAGCGCCAGCGCCTGGCCTCTATTGTCCGGCGCGGTCAGGCTGCGATTGCGGCCGTCGCTCGAGCTGCCGACGCCCTTGACCACCGCATAGATATGATCGCCGTCTCGCTCCGCGTCCGAGAGGCGTTTCAGCACGATCGCCGCGACGCCTTCGCCGAGCACAATGCCGTCCGCCGCATCCGAGAAGGGGCGGCACACGCCCGTCGGCGACAGCGCATGAGTCTGGGCGAAGGACATGAAGGCCATGCAGCCATTGGCGCCGTCTATGCCGCCGACGAGGGCCACATCGGCGTCATGCGACTGCAGCTCGCGAATGCCGGCGTCCAGCGCGGCGAGCGAGGAGGAGCAGGCCGCATCGACAGTGAAATTGGCGCCGCGCAGATCGAGGCGATTGGAGACGCGGCCCGCCGCCACATTGGCCAGAAAGCCGGGGAAAGAGTCCGGCGTCCATTGCGGCAGCTCCTTGCCATGGAGAGAGGAGACGATATGCGCGCGCGTCTCCTCCGAGAGGCCGGCGACTTTCGGCAGATAATGCGAGAGCAGCGTGCGGAAGACATAGAGCGTTCCGAGCTCGTTCATCGCGCCGCTGGCGAAGATCGTCGCGGTGCGGTCCTTGGGGAAGGGCCGGCGATCGAAGCCGGCGTCGGCCAGCGCTTTCGTGGCGACATGCAGCGCCAGCAATTGCACCGGCTCGATCGACGGCAGGCTCGCCGGCGGAATGCCATAGGCGGTCGGATCGAAGGCGATCTCGTCGAGGAAGGCGCCCCATTTCGAATAGACGCGATCCGGCGCGCGGGCCGTGTCGAAAAAATCGCTCGGACGCCAGCGATCCTCCGAGACCTCGCGGAACATGCAGACGGATTGGACGATATTGCGCCAGAAGGCGCGCGCGTCCTTCGCGCCGGGCATGACGCAGGCCATGCCGACGATGGCGATGTCCTCGCCCTTTTGTCGCGCGGCGCGCGCGTTCGCCGCCTCGGCCGCGACGCGCCGCCTCGCGAGCAGATCGGCGGAGCCGCGCGAAACCTCGTCATGCAGCTCGGCGATGGTGAGCGTGTCGCGACGCAGGCGCGCGACCTCGCCCATCATATAGAGGCCTTCGCGCCGCTGCGCCTCGACATCCAGCTCGACATAGCCGCCGCTCTCGTCGAGGCCCTTCTGCTCGCCCTTATGCGCGAGGCCCTTGGATGCGATGCGCAGACGGCCGACATTGAGCAGCTCCAGCGCCACCAATTTCTCCTCGTCCGACTTACCCTCGCGGATGAGGCGCCGGCGCGTCGCGTCGAACTCGTCGCAGAAGGGCGTCGCGGCGCAGCGCGTGTAGAGGCCGACGCCCGATTGCAGGAGCGCCGTCTCCTCGCAGCGCAGCGCTTGGTTCTGAAACTCCTCGAGGATCGCGCCGGCGCTCACCGCCTCGCGGGTGAAGAGATAGGCCGTGCCCATCAGCACGCCGATCTTCATGCCGCGCGCCGCGAGCGGCGCGGCGAGGCAGGAGACCATCGCCGCCGACAGAGCGTCATGCACGCCGCCGGCGAAGAGAATCTGCACCGAGCGCGGATCGTCGATCTTGGCGTCGGCCAGAATCTCGATCGCGGATTCCCAAAGAACGAAGCTCGCGCGCGGGCCGGTATGGCCGCCGCATTCGCCGCCCTCGAAGATGAATTTTCGCGCGCCCTCCTTCAGGAACCCCTGCAGCAGGCCGGGCGAAGGGACATGAAGATAGGTCGAGACGCCGAGCGCCTCGAGATCGCGCGCCTGGCTCGGACGGCCGCCGGCGATGATCGCGAAAGGCGGCTTGGTTTCGGAAATGGCGTCGATCTGCTCCTGGCGCAGCTCCAGCGGCGTGAAGCCCAGCATGCCGACGCCCCAGGGCTTCTCGCCCATGAGCGCCTTCGTCTGCGTGAGCAGCGCGCGCGCCTGCGGCCCACGCAGCACCGACAGAGCGAGAAAGGGCAGGGCGCCGCCATCCGCCACTGCGCGCGCGAAAGGCGCGACGTCGCTCACCCGCGTCATCGGCCCTTGCACGATCGGATAGCGCGCTCCGTGAATGGTCGCGAGATCGGAGCCTTCGGCGAAAAGCGTCTCGACGCCCGGCGGCGCGGCCGTCTCCAACGCCTCGGCGATCGCGGCGACGGCGCGCCCGGTCGAGCCATAGCGGCGCGCGAATCCGCCCGCGAAGGCAATGTCCTGACCCATTGGCAGAACAGGGTCTTCGCCCTGCGACGATCGGCGCAGCAGCGCCCGCCAATCCTCGCCCTCGGCGACGGCGCGCTCCAGCGCGCGCAGCTTCTCCCTTCCGTGCCGGCTCGAGAGCCGCAGCATTGACGAGCCGTCGCCGATGACGACCGTCTCGCCGCCGTCGAGCCGGCTCCAGGAAGCGGCGAGAGCCGGCGCTCCATAAGGCCCTTCCTCGGTGAGCCAGAGCTGCTCGCAGAGCACGACGCCCGCCGCGCCGGCGAGCGCCGCCGCCGCCGCCGCGCTGCGCGGCCCTATGCCGCCCTCCGCCCAGAAGGGAATGCGCAGCGCGCCCGAAAATTCCTGCAACAGTATGAAAGACGAGGATTTGCCGATCCGGCCGCCGGCCTCGGCGCCCTTGACGACGACGCCGTCATAGCCCGCCTCCTGGGCCGCCAGCGCGCTTTCGAGATCATAGACCTCGAGAGCGACGAAGCAGGCGAAGCGCGCCGCGCTCGCGCGGATCGCCGCGGCCTCTTCGCCGGAAACCCCGGCGACGACGAGACTATCGACATGGCCGTCCACCAGCCGCTCGAGCTCGGCGACGCTCGCCACGCTCGAAAATTGCGCGTCCCAACGCAATCCCCATTTTCCGACCGCCGCCTTATCGCGAAGGCGCGCGAGCGTCGCACGAAGCGCGTCGTGATCGGCGTCCGCACCAATGTCGAGAAGCCCGGAGCCCCCGGCCCGGGTGGCTGCAACGATAATTTCAGCGTTTCTACATCGGCTGGGAGAAACAGCCGCTACTCGCTCCATGTCTCAGCCCCATCCATTCGCGCACGAAGACGCAACATCCGCCATCGCAAAGCATTATTTCTTCAAACATCGAAGCCGATGGTCGCGCTTCCCTGGAAAGCGACGCCGAACCTGTGCGCCGCACCCAAAAACAAGGCAATATGCTCAAAAGCCCGGCTTCGAAAAGCCGGAGAGCAATTCTCCCTCCGGCCTCATGATCTACAATCCAATTCGATTCGACCTGCGTCGACGTGATGCAGATCGCGCCGGCACAGTCGCTCATCGACGCCTTCCCCAAAAGCAAGCTCTGCGCCATCCCTTTACGGGACTGGGCAAATTTGCCGGCGAAGCCGCCCGGAAGGATCGATCCTCGGTCCGTTGGAGACGTCGAAATCGACGCGCCGAGCCGGACCATGCGCAGATTTAGACGAAGATGCTGTGACTTGGCGCACATCCCGGTTTTCGATAATGATGATGATGCGGAGCGGACCGCGAGTCCGTCGCCTGATTGCGCGACGCGACGAAGCGTCGTCCTGGTCGATTTCAAGAAATTCATCGAGGAAGGGTGGCCCCCGTGACGTCACGCCCGAAATTCGCGATCGTCACCATAGGAAGCGGCTCCTATCTCGGCTCGACCGTCCATGACGCCACGCTGGCCAATGCGCTCCGCCGCCGCGGTTACGAGGTCGTCGTCTATTGGATGCTCGAAGAGACGCCCGAGCTTCTCGCCGAGGGAGTCGAGCAGAGGATGCTGTGCCACGGCACGCGCTATCAATTCTCGCGCCCTTCGGAATTCATGGACCGAGTCATCGGCCGCATCGCCTTTCGCCTGCCGCGGAAATTGCGGCGCGCCGTCGCCCAGGGCGTTCCGGGCTTCGTCGAAAATCTCATGCGCAATCTGGTCCGCTCGCTCTTTTGCTACGAGCGGACCGACGTCGCTCTCGCCGAGCGCCTCGCGCGCTTCATCGAGCAGGACGGCGTCACCCATGTCAAAATGGGTTTCGGCTCGATCGGCGGGCTGGCGCAGGAAGCGCAAAAGCGCACGCGCAAGCGGTTCGATTATTTGGTGACGTTTCAGGGCGACGAGGAATTCGCGAGCCTCGCGGAAGCCTGCGGCGTGACGGATGTCTATCGCCGCCGCGTGGACGAGGCGGTGCGAGGCGCCCGCTGGCCGGCGATCGTCCTCAGCCGTCATTACGCGTCGCGTCTCGTCGATGATCTTCGTCTCGACGGCTCTCGTCTCGAGGTTCTCTATTGCGGGATCGAGCCGCCGCAGCAAGGGACGGCCCCCGATTTCTCGATTCTGACGGAGACCTTTCCGCGTCTGCGGCGCGATCTTCCGATCCTCGCCTTCGTCGGCCGCCAGGAGAGCGAGAAGGGCATCGACCTGCTTCTCTATGCGGCGAAAATTCTTCTCTCCCGCGGGCTGCGCTTTCAGCTGGTCGTCTGCGGCGCCACGGCGAAGGGCCTCGCCTATCGCGCCGCCATTCGGGATATTGTGACGCATCTCGGCGTCAATCTCCATCATTCCGGCGCCATCTCGATAGCGACGCGCGACGCTCTTTTCGCGCATTGCCGCTGCGCCGTATGCCCCTCCATCAATGGCGAGCCCTTCGGGCTCGTGGTCGCCGAGGCCATGAGCCTCGGCGCTCCGGCGGTCGTTCCCGATTATGGCGGAGTCGCCGAGGTGGTGGATGATGGCGTCCGCGCCGGCGGATTGATCTTTCGATGCTGGGACAGCGGCGATCTCGCGCGGCAGCTCGAACGCCTGCTGACCGACGACGCGCTGCACGCCGAGCTCGCCGATAATGCGCCCCGCGTCGCCGCGCGCTTCTCGACCGAGAATATGGTCGACGGCTTTCTCGCGCATATCGGCCTGCAGGAGAAGGCCGAGCCGCAAATTCTCCATGAGGACGCGACGAGCCTCTAGAAAGGGCGAAAGCAGGCCCATTGAACGCCGCTCATTGTGACGCTATATTGCGTCATAATATTCGGCTTCCAGCGGAGGCGGAGCAATGAGTCTGGCTCGATATGCGGATGACGGGATTTTCGCGCCGCGCAAGATCGCGGACATGCTCCGCACCTCCAGCGAGGAGATCGCCCGCACCGCCGGCCTGGGCAAGGACGCCGTGCAGCGGGCCGGCCGGCTTCGCTCCGACAAGACGCAGCGTCGCCTGCGGGAGATGGTCGAGATCCTCAACAAGGTCGAGCCGCGCTTCGGCTCGGCGCTTCTGGCCTATGCCTGGTACCGCTCGGAACCGCTCGCCGGCTTTTCCGGCTTCACCGCCATGCAGCTCGTCAAGAGCGGCCGGGCCGACGAGGTGCTCGATTATATCGACGCCGTCGACGCGGGCGTCCACGCCTGAGCGCGGCCATCGCCTATAAGGGCAAGCTCTATCGAGCGCTCAATCCCGTCTATGCGCGCGAGCCGCTCTCGGGCTACGGGGCGGCGCTGCATGGCGGCCGCTTCAATCCCAAGGGCGTTCCTGCTCTCTATTGCTGCCTCTCAATCATGACCGCCATTCGGGAGGCCAATCAGGTCGGCAATCTGCAGCCCACCACGCTCGTCTCCTACGACGCCGATCTCGAACGAATATTCGATACGCGGGATGCGACGGCGCTGGCGAGCGAAGGCATGGACGCCGCCGCGCTCGCGGCCTCGACCTGGCGCGACGAGATGCGCGCGAGCGGCGAAGCGAGAACGCAGAGCTTCGCCCGGCGCCTGATCGGCGCGGGCTATTGCGGGCTGCTGGTTCGCAGCTTCGCCCCGGGAACGCGCGAGGACGATCTCAACCTCGTGCTCTGGTCATGGGGAAACGCCCCTCCGTCCTGTCTGACGCCGATCGACGACGAAGGTCGCCTGTCGAGGTGACGCGAAAGAAGCGGACGCTATCTCGCATGCTCATCGAGAAACTTGCGGCAGGCGTCGAAGTCCTGCCGATAGCCATCGGGCAATTTCACTTTCTTGGCTCGCGAGAGATTTTGCGCGTAAGCGACCATTTTCTCGGTCGGCGCTTTGGCGCGCCCAGCGCTCTGCTCGACGGCCTCCTGCGATGCGGATGACGTCGCCTTGGACGCGCGCCGCCGCGGGCTCGCGCTCGCGCTCTTTGGCGCCGCCGCGGGGCGAGCGTCGGTAGGCCCGCTGCGGCGACGACGTCCAGATCGACGCGCCGGCGGCGCCGCCGTCAGCTCGACCTTTCCATCCGATTTTCCGACCAGCGCCTCGATCAGCTCCTGCGCGGCGGCGGCGACGCCATCGATGACCGCATGATAATCCGCCTTTCCGACGAGAATCTCGTCGAGACGCATCTCCCACAGAGCCGTCGTCGCGGGATCGACGAGCGCGGGCGCGGCGCCCCGCAGCAGCTCGAACAATTGCAGCCCGGCCGGCGTCGGCAGCACCAGCTTGCCATCGGCCGTCAACAAATTCTGCCGCTTCAATCCCTTGATGATCTCCGCCCGCGTCGCCGGCGTGCCGATCCCCTTGGCTTCCTTCAGCCGGTCGCGAAGCCCGGCATCATCGACGAAGCGCCATGCATTCTGCATCGCATCGACGAGCGTGCCTTCATTATATCGAGGCGGCGGCTGCGTTCTCTTCGCCTCGACGCGCGGCTCGGAAAGAGTGGCGCTCTCGCCATCGCGAAGCGGGGGCAGCGTCTGCTCGGCCTCTGTCTCGGCGTCCGGCTCGTTCGCCTGATAGACCGCCTTCCAGCCGAGCCGCAGCGGTATCCGCCCGACGGCGCGAAACTCGGCCGCGCTTCGGCCTGCGATCGGAACGTTCATTGTGACGATGGTCTGCCGATATTCGTAATCGGGCATCACGGCGGCGAGATAGGAACGGCAGATGAGCGCGAACAGCCGCTTCTCATCCTCGTCGAGACGCGCCAAGCGGGCCTCGAGATCGTCGAGAACATTGACATTGGGCACGACCGCATGATGCGAGACGCCTTCCAGCGCCTCGTCGCAGAAATGGCCAGACTTGCCGCGTCGGATCACCGGTGCGGCGATCTCCAGCCGCGCAAAGCCGCGCAGGCGCGTCAGCGCGGCGACGATCGCTGGCGCGTCGCCCATCTGATTTTCGCTCAGATAGCGCGCTTCCGCCCGCGGATAGGTGATGAGCTTCTTGCCATCGCCATCATAGAGCGCCTGCGCCACGGACAGCGTCTTGTCGGCCGTCCATCCCCAGCGCTGGCCGCAGGTCTTCTGCAAGGAGGGGAGATCGAAGAGACGCGGCGGCGCCTGCCGTTTTTCATCGACGGCGACGCCGAGAGGCCCCTGATGGCCATTGGCAGCTCTGGCGATCGTCTCGGCCTCGGCGCGCGTCTTGATCCGCGCCTTGGCCGCCGGAGCATGGCGCATCGAAAAGCTGCCGCCTGCGACGGTCGCTGTCGCGACGACCTCGAAATAATCCTCCGGCCGAAAATTGCGGATCTCCAATTCGCGAAGGCAGACGATCGCCAAGGTCGGCGTCTTGACCCGGCCGATTCCGATCACGCCGCGAACGCCGGGCGAGAGCAATGTCTTCGTCGCCGTCCGCGTCAGCGACAGGTTGAAGATTTGATCGGCCTGCTGGCGCGCCACCGCCGCCTCATAGAGCGGGCGCATGTCGGCGTTGGGCTTCAGCCGGGCGAAAGCCTGCTGCAGCGTCTTCGGGTCCTGGGCGGTGAACAGAGCCCGCCGCACGCGCCCGCGATAGCCGAGATGATCCAGGATTTCCTGGCCGATCAGCTGCCCCTCGCGATCACAGTCGGTCGCGAGAATCACATCGTCGCAGGCGGAGAGCGCCGTCGCTATGGCCCGGAGCTTCGCGGATTTGTTGCCTTGCGTGGCTTCGCGAGTCGGATAGAGCCCGTCCGGCTTGAGGACGACGCAGGACCAGCGCTTCCAGACGGGGTTGATCTCCTCGGGCTCGGCCAAGCGAAGCAGATGGCCTTCCGCCGGCAGAATCTGCCCGAAGCGCGCGCCGAGCGCCGCGCGAAGATCTTTCGCCTGACTGGCCTTTTCCGTGATGATCAGTGTCGCCATGCGCCAATGCCGAATCGAAGAGGGTTTCAGCGTAACGCATTTGTGAGAACGAACAAAGAACAAAACGCCGCCCGCGCCCGTGAGCGAGAACATCCGCAAAATCCGTTGTCGCGACCGCGTCAGCGATATATATCGAACTGACATAGCGTTAGCGGGGGCGCGTCATTGAGCGACGAGGAAAAAGTCGGAGCGCCGAAGCGCTTTCGTATTGGTCTTTCGGGCTGTGGCGGCGGTCTCGAATCCGTGTCGACATCACAATTGCTCGCGCTCGCCGAACGCGTCGAGGCGCTCGGCTTCGATGCGATCTGGATCAATGAGGAGCATTTTCAGGGAAGCATCATCGAGGTCGAGGGCCGGCGCTGCCATTCGCCCATCGCGCTCGCCGCCGCCATCCTCGCCCGCACGAAGCGCCTGCGCGTCGGCTTCTCCGTGCTGCTGCTGGCGCTGCATCATCCCATTCGCCTCGCCGAAGAGATCGCGACGCTCGATGTCCTGTCGGATGGCCGCGTCGATTTCGGCGTCTCGCGCGGCGGCAATAGCCGCTATCTCGAGGCCTATGGCGTTCCGGCGGAGAATGTGAACGCGCTGTTCCAGGACAATCTCGCGCTCATTCGACGCGCCTGGACCGAGGAGAAAATCACGGTCGGCGAAAGCGCGCTCTCCGTCGAGCCGAAGCCCGTGCAGCATCCGCATCCGGCGATCTTCATGGGCACCTATACGGATGAGACGGCGGCCTGGGCGGCGCGCGAGGGCCATTCGCTCATTCTGCACGGCATCACCAGCATGGCCAATCAGCGACGGCTGCTGAAAGCCTATGTCGAAGCCGGCGGCGACCCCGCGCGCGCGCCATTCGGACGCTTCGTCTATGTGAGCGAGACCGACGAAAGCGCGCGGGAAGAGCTGTGGCCGACGATCGAGAAGCTGACGGCGCGGCTGCGCGGCTTCGGCCTCTTCAATCGCAAAGGCGTCGTCGCCGAGGCGGAGCTCGAGCCCGAGAATTTCTATCGCGACATGGTCATCGCCGGCTCGCCGCAGACATGCGCGCGGGCTTTTCTCGCGCTGCACGACGAGCTCGGCGTCACCTATGTGAATGCGCTGAGCGCCTTCTTCGGCTTTCTGCCTCTGCCTCTGCTCGAGAAGTCGCTCGCTCTGCTGGCGCGCGAGGCGCGGCCGCTCGTCGAGGCCGCCCTTCAGGAGAGGTCGGGGACGTAGCCCACGACGCCTCTGCTTTCTGTGTCCGCCAGCCTCAGCAAAGGCGCGCCATAGAGCCGGCTCATCGAGCCGAGATCGCAGACCGCCTCGGCGCGCCCCTCGGCGATCATACGGCCGTCCCGCAAGAGCGCGACCCGCGCCTTCAGATTGAAAGCTTGATCGGGCAAATGCGTGGTCATGACGACGCTCTTGCCGCCACCGGCGAGCTTGCGCATCAGATCGAGCACGCGGCCTTGATTTCCGAGATCGAGGCTCGAGGTCGGCTCGTCCATGACGATGATCGACGTGTCTTGCGCGAGCGCGCGCGCGATCAGCGCGAGCTGCCGCTCGCCGCCGGAAATCTGCGTGAAGGGCTTGCTCGCCAAATGCTCGACGCCCGTGTCCGCGAGCGCGCGCCGCGCGATCTCGCGGTCGCGGAGCGAGGGCGATCCAGCGCCCTCTATATGGGCGGAGCGGCCCATCAGAACCATCTGCTCCACTGTGAAGGCGAAGGCGCTGTGGCCGGCCTGCGGCACATAGGCGATGCGTCGCGCGACCTCGCGTCTCGGCAGGCGATCGAGATCGTCGCCCAGCACGCGGATGCTTCCGGCGTGTGGCGCGGCGAGGCCGAGCAGGCAATGGACGAGCGTGCTCTTGCCGGCGCCATTGGGGCCGAGCAGCACGAGCGTCTCGCCCGCTGCGAGCGCGAAAGAGATCGCATCGAGCACGAGCCGCTCGGCGCGGCGGAATGAAAGACCCTCGATCGCGATCGCCGGCGTCATGACCATTGCTCGCTGCGGGCACGAATGACGAGAAAGAGAAAGAAGGGCGCGCCGATCACCGCGGTCATGACGCCGAGCGGAATCTCGATAACGGAGGCGGAGCGCGCGACATCGTCGACGCCGAGCACGAAGAGCGCGCCCAATGTCGCCGTCGCGATCATGACGCGGCCGGGCTCCATGCCGAACAGCATGCGCGCGATATGCGGCACGAGCAGGCCGACCCATCCGACGATGCCGGCGACGCAGACCGTCGCCGCCGTCATCGCCGTCGCGCAGAGGATCACGATGACGCGCAGCCGCGCCACATCGGCGCCCAGCGCCGCGGCCTCGTTGTCGCCGAGCGCGAGAAGGCTGATGCGCCATCGCAATGCGAACAGCATGGCGCCGCCGAGCATGACCGGCGCCGCCGCCGTCGCCGCATCCGCGCCATTGGCCTTGGCGAGACTCCCCATCAGCCAAAAGGTGATGGTGGCGAGCGTGTCGACCGGATCGGCGACATATTTCACCAGCGAGATCAGCGCCTGAAACAGCGCCGACATCACCATGCCGCACAAGACGAGCGTGATGAGCGAATGGCTCTTGACGCGGCTGGCCGCGAGATAGGAGGCGCCGACAGCGGCGAGACCGCCGACGAAAGCGGCCGCCTCGACGGCGATCGTCGGCAGATGAAGCAGCAGCGCGAGCGCGGCGCCGAAGCCGGCGCCGGCCGAGACGCCGAGCAGAGAAGGCGAGGCCATGGGATTGCGGAAGACCGTCTGATAGGCCGCGCCGGCGATCGAAAGGCCCGCTCCGACCATGACCGCGGTCGCGATGCGCGGAAGACGCACCATGAAAATAATAGTCTGCGCCGTCGCGCCGCTCGGCGAGCCATCGCCACGGCCGATGAGCGTCTCCACGACCGCGCCGAGCGACAATGGATAGCGGCCGAGCGCGAGCGAAACGAGTATCAGCGCGCAGAGCGCGAGCCCCGAGGCGAGCAGCAGCCCGCGTCCCTCGCCGTCAGCGGCCAGTGGAGCCCGCCAGAATCTCATCGATCTGCTCTTTCGAGAGAGAGACGTGGAAAAATCGCTCGTAGAACGCGGACATTTCGCTCTCGAGCATCGCCCGCGAAAATTTTTCGGGATGAATGATCGAGGCCGCCCATAGCACGGTGAGCGGCTGCTCGATCGTTCGATTCGCCCAGAGATGCGCGCCGGCCGGCGCGACATGCACGCGGCCGCTGCGCACGGCCGAGACGTCGCGCAGACGCGGCTCGGCCGCGACGAGCTCGGCCTCACCACGATCGGCGACGATCAGCACTTCGGGATTCCAGGCGATCAATTGCTCGAGCGAGAAAGTGACGCTCTCCTCCGAGCGCCCGTCGGAGGTGACGCTGCGGCCGCCGGCATGCGGAATCCACCATTCGGCGATTCTATGCGGCTGCGTCAGGCGCCGGTAGTTCACATAGAGCACGCGGGGCCGCTTCGACTCGTCGACGGAGCCGAGCTTCGTTCCGATCCGCGTCAGAGTCTCGTCGAAATAGCGAACATAATCTTCGGCGGCTTTTTTCTCGTCGAGAATAGCGCCGAGCAGCGTCATCAGCGCCTTGATGTCCTCCGGCTCGCGCCAGTTCAGCAGTACCGCCGGCAATCCGAGCGCCGAGAGCCTATCCGTCGCGCTGCGGTCCATCGTCAGGACGAGATCGGGCCGCAGCGCGACGATATCCTCGACCGCGAGACCGCTCGAGGAACTCTGCAGGATCGGCTTTTTTGCGAGGTCCGACGCGAAGACGAATTGATATTTCCGCGCCAGCTCGCGGGGCAGGCCGTTCACGATCGACTGCTGCCGGCCGAAGGCGAAGAGAAAGCCGTTCAGAACCGGCACGGGTCCCACCGTGACGATGCGGCCGACTTTCTCCGGCAGACTCACGCTTCGCCCGTCCATGTCGACGATCGTTCGACATTCGCCCGCCGCCGCCGACGCCAAAAGCGCCAGAGCCAGGCAGAGGATGCGAGCCGATTGCGACGGCATGGGCGGGCCTCCGCTCGGTGCTTTTTTAGAAGGACGCCGAGACGCCGGCGAAGATCGTCCGCGGCGCGCCGACATAGTATGAGGTGCTGCTCAGATTGGTCTCGTTCACCGAGATCGCGCTGATATAGCGATGATCGAAGAGATTGGTGATCCCCGCCGAGACAGTCATCGGCGTGAGGCCGAGCTTCGCGCCGAACTCATAGGCGGCGTTGATATCGACGATGGCGTAAGGGCTCACGGCTTGTGAATTGTCCGCGAGGCCATAGCGCGTGCTGTTGAACCGAATGACAGGCGTGATCTCGAAGCCGTCGCGATGATAGGTCGCAGCGAGCTTGGCCTGATAGCGCGGCGTGTAGGGCGTCTGCTTGCCGCCGATCTGCATCACGGATGAGGAGCCGGCCTGAATATTCGCCACATAGGTCTCGGAGGCGATCGTGGCGCTGCCCGTGAGCGTCAACCAATCGGTCGCCTTCCAGATCGTCTCGAGCTCGAAGCCGCGGCCGACCGTCGCGGCGTTGCTCTGATAATAGCTCTGCCCGACGGCGGGATCATAGACGAGCACTTCCTTCTTATGCGTCCAGAAGCCGAAGAAGGTCGGCGCCATCGTCAGATCGCCGGTCTCATAGCGCAGGCCGACGTCGACCGCATCGACGGTCGCCGGCCGAATGCGGCCCATGAGCGAGGCGAGCGTGATTCCCTTGGCGAGATAGGCGGCTTCGGCGCCGAGGAAGGAGCTCGCCTGCGGTCCCCAATCGGGGCGGGCGACCTTGCGCGAATAGCTCGCATTGGCGCTCCACTCCTCCGAGAGGCGATGGCGCACGCCGAAATTGGGCAGCCATTCGGAATAGGCGAGGGCAGGCGCCACGCCATTCGCATCGGGCGTCGGAAGATAGCTCCAAACATCCGAATAGGTGACGTCCGGCAGGCCTTTCGTGGTGAAATATTGCAGATGCGGCGTGTTCTCTATGTGCAGGCGCAGCCCGCCGGAGACGGTCGTGGCGTCGAAGGTCTGCGTGTATTGCATGTAGGGGCTGAAGAATTGATGCGTGCCGCTCGTCGCGAGCGACGACCAGCTCGAAAAATTCAGGGATCCGATCGGGGTCACCGTATAGAGCTTCTGATGCAATGGCGGCGGCTCCGGCTCCGCCGATTGGCTCCAGAAGCCGAGCGCGAAATCGGCGTCCCACGGCAGATGTTTCTTATATTCGATCGTGCCGCCCAAATTATAATTGCTGATCGGCCACAGACGCACGCTCGCGCCCGACGTCGTTTCCTGATAGCCCGTGTTGCGCCAATAATAGGGCTTGAGAACGATCGATTGCGTCGGGTCGATGCGATAGGCGATCTCCGCGAAGATCGCATTGGTGACGTAACGCGTGCGATTGAACGCATAATAGCTCGCGTCTATCCCCGATTTTCCAGTGAAGGCCGTATTATAGTCGAAGAAGGCCGTCGCCGCGAGATTCTGCGTCTGGACGAAGGTCAGGGGCAAGTAATTATTCGCCTTCTGGTCATTGTGCACGCCATAGACGGAAACCTCGAGCTGGTCGCCCAGCGATTGCGTGAGGCCGAAGGCGACATTCTTGCGCCGCGCGTCGCCATCGCCCTTCCATTTCTCGGCGTCGGAAATGGATCCAGAAACAAAGAAGGCGGTTCCCGTCGGCAGCCGGCCGGAGTCGATGCGCGCGAAGGTGCGGTGGAAGCCGTTCGAGCCCGCGCCCTGCGAGATGGTTCCGCTCAGCTTTTCCTTGGGCGCCAGCAAATTGAGGTCCAGCACGCCGGCGGCGTTGGAGAAGCCGAAGCCCTGATTGGCGGGAATGCTTCCGCGATAGAGATCGACGCGGCCGATGTCGTCGAGATCGAACAGATCGGCGCCGCCGACAATGCCTTGAATCGGCAGCCCATTGATGGTGCGCGCCAGGAAGAAGTCCGAAACGCCGCGCACGGTGATGCTGCGATTGAAGGAGAGGCCATAGGGATCGGCCGAGTCCTCTATCACGCTCGGCATCATGTCGAGCACCTTATACGTGCTCGCCTGCGCCGGGCCGCCGAGGATCTTGATTCCTTCCATCGTCACCGAGCTCTTCGGCGTCGGCGCATTGTCGGCCGCCGGACCGCTCAGCGCATCGCCCGGACGAGCAGCGCGAAATGGCGAGTCGGAGGCATTGGCTCTATCGTTCCGCGGCGCGGCGACGGCCCCGATCTCGATCGGCGGCAAGGTCTCCTCGCTCTTCGCCGGGACGGCGGAGGCGGCGAGCGCTAGCAGCGAGACGCCATATAACCGCGATAGCGTCAGCGAACGCAGTGGCATTTCTCGATTCATCTTTATATCCCCAGCCCTCGGCCCAGCCCACATCATTTATGTAGTTATTTTATATATCCAAAATCGCGGCCGCGTCCATGACGGCCGCGCGTTTTTTCAAAAATTGTGATGTATTTGCAACAGCTTGCTGCGGCCAGAGGCGTTTCGCTCCGTAAACCGGCGTTCTGCCGAATGAGCGATCAGCAAAGTCGAGCCCAATGCATCGCCGGCGAGCGCGTGACGAATTGGAGCGAAAGCGACGCGATTCGGCCGATGACGGGCCGCGGCGGCCGCGGCCTCGCCATAGCGCGAGCCTTTGGGCGAGGAGGCGATGGGGCCGGCGCCGCCCGACGAAGCGGCGGACGAGCCGCCGCTTTCATCCGCGTCTTCCGCGACTCCGCAATAAACGCGCGATCCGGTCGCGCAAATCGCCGAATGTGAGATAGAGCACGGGCGTCGTGTAGAGCGTCAGCAATTGGCTGAGAAGGAGGCCGCCGACGATGGTGATGCCGAGCGGACGGCGAATTTCCGCGCCATCGCCGAAGCTCGCCAGCAGCGGAATGGCGCCGAACAGAGCCGCCGCCGTCGTCATCATGATCGGACGGAAACGCAACCGGCAAGCCTCGACGATCGCATCATGATCGCTCAGCTCTCTCCGACGCCGGGCGTCGAGCGCGAAGTCGATCATCATGATCGCATTCTTCTTCACGATGCCGATGAGCAGGAACAGCCCGATCAGCGCGATGACGTCCAGCTCGGCGTGGAAGGCGAATAGCGCGAGAAGCGCTCCGACTATGGCCGAGGGCAAGGTCGAGAGAATCGTGATCGGATGCAGATAGCTCTCATAGAGCATGCCCAGCACGATATAGACAGCCGCCAGAGCCATCACGATCAGCAGCGGCTGATTATCCTGCGACGATTGAAAAATGCGGGCGATTCCCTGCATTCCGCCATGCACGCTCGCGGGCACATGGATCTCGGCGGTGACACGATCGAACTCGGCGACCGCATCGCTGAGCGATGCGCCGATCGCGAGATTGAAGGAGATCGTGGCCGCGACGAACGGTCCTTGATGATTGATCGCGAGCGGCGTCGAGCCGCGCTTCATGCGCGTGAAAGCGACGAGCGGCGTCATCGTCTCGACCGCTGTGCTCACCGCCGAGCCGCTCGACGCGCCGCTGCGGCCCGAATTGGCGATGGCGTTGGTCGAGGCGTTGCGCGCCGAGTCGAGCGAGAGATTTGCGGCCGCCGATGATGTCGCCGAGGTGACGGAGCCGGCCGGAAGCATGGCGGAGGCGGAGCCGCTCACCGGCTTGGCCGCCGTGCTCACATAGATCTCGCGCAGAATTTGCGGATCCTGCCAATAGCGCGGCGCGACCTCCATCACGACGCGATATTGGTTGATCTCGCTGTAGATCGTCGAAACCTGCCGCTGGCCGAACGCGTCATAGAGCGTGTTGTCGATCTGCGTCGGCGTGAGCCCGAGACGAGACATCGTGTCCCGATCTATATCGATATAGCTCTCGACGCCGTTTTCCTGCTGATCCGAGTTCACATCGACGACGACGCTGCTGCCCTGCAGCGCTCGCATCAGCTTGGGCGTCCATTCGGAGAGTTCCGCCGAGCTGTCGGCCAGAAGCGTATATTGATAGAGCGCGCCGCCCGGTCGTCCACCGGCCCGCAGATCCTGCACGGGCTGGAGGAAGAGCCGCGCGCCGGCGACCTGGCCGAGCTTGGGCCGCAGCCGCTCGATGACCTGAGCGGATGTCACGTCGCGCTCGCCGACCGGCTTCAGCGTGACATAGACCGAGCCCGAGCTGACCGAGCCGGGCGGTCCGCCGCCACTTCCCGCCCCCGTGTTGCCCGCCACCACGGACACGGCGGGATCGCTCTGGATGATGGCGATGAACTCTTGCAGCTTGTCCTTCATCGATTGAAACGACGCGCTCTGATCCGCCTGAATCGATCCTTGCAGGCGACCGGTGTCCTGCTCTGGAAAAAAGCCTTTCGGAATGACGACGAACAAGGTGACGGTCATCGCGATGGCGGCGACGAGCGAAAGCAGGACGGGTCCGCGATGCCGCAAGGCCACGGCGAGGCTTCGCTCATAGGCGCGCGCGATCAGTGCGAAGGGCCGGCTCGCGCGGCGCTCACGGCCAGGTCCCGCGCGCAACACCACGGAGCAGAGCATCGGCGTCGTCGTCAGCGAGACGAGAAGCGAGACCAAAATCGTGATCGACAGCGTGACCGAGAATTCGCGAAACATTCGGCCGAGCAATCCGCCCATCAGCAGCAAGGGCAGGAACACGGCGATCAGCGACAGGCTGATCGAGAGGACGGTGAAGCCCACCTCGCGCGCGCCGCGCAGCGCAGCCTCGCGCGGCGACAGCCCCTCCTCGAGATGGCGCTCGATATTCTCGAGCACGACGATGGCGTCGTCCACGACGAAGCCCGTCGCGATCGTCAAAGCCATCAGCGAGAGAATGTCGAGGCTGTAGTCGAGAAGATACATGGTGCCGAATGCGCCGGCGATCGACACCGGCACGGCGATCGCCGGCACGAGCGCGGCGCGCCATTCGCCGATGAACAGGAAGACGACGAGAATGACCAGCGCGATGGCCGCCAGCAAGGTCAGCTCCGTGTCCCGCAGCGAGGCGCGGATCGTCGTGCTTCGATCGGAGGTCGGAATGATCTCGACGTCGCTCGGCATCGCCGCAGCCAGCTTGGGGAGCTGAGCCATGATCTGATCGACGGTTTCGATGATATTCGCGCCCGGCTGACGGAAGATCGTCACCACGATCGCCGGCTCGCCTTGCGCGATCGCCGCGTTGCGCACATCGGCGACCGAATCCGCCACCTCCGCGAGATCGGCGAGACGCACCGGATTGCCGTTGCGATAGGCGACGATCAGCGGCCGATAGTCGTCGGCGCGCGTCGCCTGGTCGTTCGTGTAGAGCTGCCGGCGCGCGCCGCCGAGAGTAATGTCGCCCTTGGGACTATTGGCGTTGGCCGATGCGAGCGCCGCTCGCACATCCTCGAGGCCGACGCCATATTTGAACAGCGCCGAGGGATTGAGCTCGACGCGCACGGCGGGCGAAGCGCCGCCGTTGATCGCAACCTGTCCGACGCCGGGAAATTGCGAGAGGCGCTGCTGAAGCACATTGCTCGCGGCGTCATAGAGCTGCGCGCGGGAGAGCGATTTCGATGTCAGGGCGAGGAGCAGGATCGGCGCGTCGGCCGGGTTGAACTTCCGATAGGTGGGGTTGGAGGAGATGCCGGCCGGAAGATCCGCCGCCGAGGCGTTGATCGCCGCCTGAACGTCACGGGCGGCGCCGTTTATGTCGCGGTCGAGCCCGAAGACCATCACGACATTGGTTTGTCCGGTCTTGCTCGTCGAGGTCATCTCGGTGACGTCGGCGATCGCGCCGAGCCTCCGCTCCAAGGGCCCGGCGAGGCTCGTCGCGACCGTTTCGGGCGAGGCCCCCGGCAGCGAGGCCGAGACCGAGAGCGCCGGCATGTCCACCTGCGGCAGGGGCGCGACCGGCAGGCGAATGAAAGCGAGCACGCCCGCGAGCGTCAATCCGATCGTGAGCAATGTCGTCGCGATCGGCCGCATGATGAAAGGCGCCGAAATATTCATTCGGTCGCCTCCGCCCGCCGCCGCTCCCGGGCTCCGCCGGGCCGCGCGAGACGAGACGCCAGCCGATCGAAATAGAGATAGACGACCGGAGTCGAGAACAGAGTCAGCATTTGGCTGACGAGAAGGCCGCCGACGATCGAGACTCCGAGCGGCTGCCGCAGCTCGGAGCCGACGCCGGAGCCGAGCATGAGCGGTACGGCGCCGAGCATCGCCGCGAGCGTCGTCATCATGATCGGGCGGAAGCGGAGCAAGCAGGCACGATAAATCGCCTCTCGCGGCGCCAGCCCGTCGACGCGCTGCGCATCGAGCGCAAAATCGATCATCATGATCGCATTCTTCTTCACAATGCCGATGAGCAGAATAATGCCGATGACGCCCATGACGTCGAGGTCGTTGCCAGTGATCATCAAGGCGAGCAGCGCCCCCACGCTGGCCGAGGGAAGCGTCGACAAAATTGTGATCGGATGCACGAAGCTCTCGTAGAGAACGCCGAGAACGATATACATTGTCGCGATCGCGGCCAGGATCAGCAGCAGCTCATTGGTCGACGAGGCGGTGAAAGCCGCCGCGGCGCCCTGCATGGCGAGAGTGAAGCTCTCCGGCAGCTCGATCTCCGCCTGCGCCGCCTCGATCGCGCGCACCGCGGAGCCGAGCGAGACGCCCGGCGCGAGATCGAAAGAGATCGTCGTCGCCGGAAATTGCCCGAGATGAGTGATCTGAAGCGGACCGTCGCGCTCCTGCAGACGCATGATCGCGGTGAGCGGAACCTGTCCGTTCGAGGAGGAGGACGACGACGGAAGATAGAGGCCCGCGAGCGCCGCATCCGACGCGTGAAATTTGGGGTCGAGCTCGAGAATGACGCGATATTGGTTCGATTGCGTGTAGATCGTCGAAACTATGCGCTGGCCGAACGCGTCGTAGAGCATATTGTCGATCGCCGCCATGGTGACGCCGAATCGCGCAGCGGTGGCGCGGTCGATCACAATGTCGAGCGCCTTGCCGCGGCTCTGAAGATCGCTCGCGACATTGGCGAGCTCGGGCGCCTCCCGCAGCCGCTCGACGAGCTTGGGCGTCCACTCGCGCAGCGAAGCGAGATCGGCGTTCTCCAGCACGAAATGATAGGCGGCCTTGCTGACAGTCGAATCGACGGTCAAATCCTGAACCGGCTGCATATAGAGCTGCACGCCGGGAATATGGGAGGTCGCAGCCTGGAGCCGCGCGATCACCTCGCTCACGCTCGACCTGCGCTGCGGCGTGGGCTTCAGCGAGATAGAAAAACGTCCGGCGTTCAGCGTCGTGTTCGCGCCATCGACGCCGACCGAGGAGCTGACGGTCTCCACATCTGGATCGCGGAGGATCGCGTCGGCGAGCGCCTGCTGCTTCTCGACCATGCCGGCGAAGGAAATGTCTTGCGCGCCTTCGGAGATCGCCTGTATCGCGCCCGTGTCCTGCTGCGGAAAAAATCCCTTCGGTATGTCGACATAGAGCAGGAAGGTGAGCGCCAGCGTGGCCAACGTCACGGCGAGCATGAATGGCTGATGCGCGAGCACGATGTCGAGCCCGCGTCCATAGACACGGATCATTGCGTCGATCGCATTCTCCGCCGCGCGATCGAAGCGTCCGCGCTGGCGGTCGGGGCGATGACGCAGAAGCTTGGCGCAGAGCATCGGCGCGAGCGAGAGAGAAACGAAGGCGGAGATGACGATGGTCACGGCCAGCGTGACGGCGAATTCATGAAAGAGCCGCCCGACGATATCGCCCATGAACAGCAGAGGCACGAGCACCGCGACGAGCGAGACGGTGAGCGAGATGATGGTGAAGCCGATCTCCGCCGATCCGTGCAGCGCCGCCTCCAGCGGGGCGACGCCCGCCTCTATGTGGCGGGAGATGTTCTCGATCACGACGATCGCGTCGTCCACGACGAAGCCGGTCGATATGGTGAGCGCCATGAGCGAGAGATTGTCGAGGCTGAAGCCGAAGAAATACATGGCGACGAAAGCGCCGACGAGCGACAAGGGGACCGACAGGCTCGGAATGAGCGTCGCCGGCAAATTGCGGAGAAAGGCGAAGATCACCAGGACGACGAGTGCGACGGCGAGAAAGAGCTCGAATTCGACATCCTCGACAGAAGCGCGGATCGTGGTCGTGCGGTCGCTCAGCACCGATATGTCGATCGCCGCGGGAAGCGACGCCCGCAGCTGCGGCAGCATGGCCTTCACGTTCTCGACAACCTCTATGACATTGGCGCCAGGCTGACGACGAATGTCGAGGATGATCGCCGGCGTCGAATTGGCCCAGGACGCGATGCGGTCGTTCTCTGGACCATTGCGCACCTCCGCGACATCAGAGAGACGAACCGGATTGCCGTTGCGATAGGCGATGACCGTCTTGCTGAACTGCTTTGGATCGTCGATCTGATCATTGGCGTTGATCGTCGACGATTGCTTCGGCCCGTCGAAGCCGCCCTTGGGCGCATTGGTGTTGGTGTTTGCGATGACGGTGCGCAGATCGTCGATGTTCAGCCCGTATTTGGCGAGCGCGGTCGGATTGAAGCTGACGCGAATCGCGCGACGCTGGCCATGGCCCATCGCCACGAGCCCAACGCCCGGCAGCTGCGAGAGCTTTTGCGCCAGCCTCGTCTCGATAAAATCCTCCACCTCGATCAGCGGCAGCGATTTCGATGTGACGGCGAGCGTCATGATGGGCGCATCGGCCGGATTGATCTTGGCGTAGATCGGCGGCGCCGGCAGATCTTGCGGCAGAAGATTGCCTCCGGCGTTGATCGCCGCCTGCACCTGCTGCTCGGCGACGTCGAGGCTCAATGTGAGATCGAACTGCAAGGTGATCATCGAGGCGCCGGCGGAGCTCGCCGAGGTCATCTGCTTCAGCCCGGGCATTTGGCCGAACTGCCGCTCGAGCGGCGCGGTCACGGCGGAGGTCATCACCTCCGGGCTCGCGCCGGGATAGAATGTCTGCACCTGGATCGTCGGATAATCGACGGCCGGGAGAGCGGAGAGCGGCAATTGCCGATAGGCGAACAATCCCGCGAGCAGGATGGCCGCCATCAGCAGGGTCGTTGCGACCGGACGCAGGATGAATATCTTGGATGGATTCATGTCTCAGCCTCGGCTCCGCCGAATGGATGCGCGTCGACGCGCGCTCACTGCGTTTCCGAAGGCGGCCGCTGCTGACGGCGTTCGCGCGCGCGTTCAGAGCCGTCACGGCGCTTCTCTTGGGATGGCGCGCCCGCTTCGGTCGGCTCGGGCCGCGGGCGCCGCGTCGCATCCGGCGCGCCCGCGCCATCGCCGCCGGCGACGATCCTGACATCCGCGCCGTCACGCAGACGATCCGCTCCGTCAGTGACAACGCGCTCGCCCTCGGTCAGCCCGCGCGCGATCTCGACCATTCCGCTGTTGTATCCGGCGAAGTCGTCGTAATGCTCGCCGGCGGACGGCGTTATCTGCTGCATGACGACGCGATTTTGATCCGTCACCTTGTAAACGAAGAGGCCGGAGGCGCCCGATCGGATCGCCGTCTTGGGAACGACCAGCGCCTTCTCGTGAATATCGACCAGCAAGTGAACATTGACGAATTGATTGGGATAGAGCTTGTCGTCGGCGTTGACGAATTCGGCGCGGCCGCTGACCATGCCGGTCGTCGGATCGATGGAGTTGTCCAGAGTCTGCAGCCGCCCCACAGCGATCTGCCTGGTGTCGGAGCGGTCGAAGACGGTCACCTCGAGCGCGCCGCGCTTCTTCTGCGCGCTCGCGATCTCGGGAATATAATCTTCGGGAACGCCGAAGATCACAGAGATCGGATCGATCTGCGCGACGAGGGCGATGGCGTCGCCCGTCGACACATAGCTGCCCGCGTCGATCTTCCTCAGTCCGACGCGTCCGCGAATCGGCGAGACGATGTGCGCATAGGTCAAATTCAGGCTCTGATTATCGACCAGCGCCTGATCCGCCTTGACGGCGCCTTCATATTGCTTGACGACCCAGTTCTGGTTGTCCGCCTGCTGGCGCGCGATCGAATCGAGCTTCTTCAGCGATTGATAGCGGCGCAAATCGTCGCGCGCCTGATCGAGAAGGCCCTGGTCGCGGAGCAGCTGCCCCTCATATTGCGCCTTGGACGCCTCATAGGGCCGTGGATCGATCTGCGCGAGAAAATCGCCTTTTTCAACGAGCTGGCCTTCCTTGAAGCCTATGTCGAGGAGATAGCCGCTGAGCTGCGTCTTGACGGAGACATTGGCGATCGGCGTGACGGTTCCGAGAAGGCCGTGGCGAACGATCTTCACATCGAGCCGCGCCACATCCGCCACTGCGACCGGCTGCGGTCCGGCGAGAGCGCGCCGCGCGGCCCGTGGCGACGCCGGCTCCTTCGTCCCGATCACGCGATAGGTCGCGTAGCAAGCCGCGACGACGAGCAAGGCCGCAGCGCCATAGAAGATCCGCGAGCGACACAAGGCGGCGAGGCCAGCGAGAATCGCAGTCTTGCGTCTACCGGGCGACGCCGCGTCGGGCTCGAGGGGAGAGGCGTTCTCGTGCATTTTCAACTCGTTCATTGCGCGGCCTCCAATGCGGCCGGAAGCGCGCTCGCGGGAACCGGAAGCGGCGGCTCGATAGCGGAGAGCGCGTCGATGGCGGGCAGGCGCGAGGCGTCCCATCCGCCGCCGAGCGCCCCGATCAGATTGACGGTCGCGACGAATAGATTCTGTCGCGCCGTCAACGCCGACTCGATGCTGGAGAGCAAAGTCGCCTGCGCGGTGACGACCGATGTGAAGGCGACCGTGCCGACCCGATATTGATTGAAATAGACGTCCACCGCTTCCCGCGCCTCGACGACCGCCCGATCGAGGCGCTTGACCTGCGCAGAGAGCGCGCGGATCGCCGCGACATCGTCCTCGACCTGCTGAAAGGCCGTGAGCACGGTCTGTCGGTAGGTCGCGACCGCTTGCCGGTAGGACGCCTCGGCCGCCTTGTGCTGCGCATCGAGCAGGCCGCCGTCGAACAGAATCTGCGTCGCGCTTCCGGCCAGCGACCAGGCCTCATGCGCCGCCGTCACCGGCCAGGGCTTGGCGGCGGCGAAACTCAGCGCCGGAGACAGGCTGACGCGCGGATAGAAATTGGCGATCGCGACGCCGATCAACGCATTCTGCTGCTGCAACTGCCGCTCGGCCGCGGCGATGTCGGGCCGGCGCTCCAGCAGTTCCGAAGGCAGGCCCGCCGGAACGGCGGGCGGCGTCCGGCTCGCCCAGCGGCGCTTGCGAATCGAGAGCTCCGACGGGCTGCGCCCGATCAGAACCGCGATCGCATGCTCATATTGCGCGCGCTGCAATCCCACATTGAGCGCGGTCGCCTCGGTCGACAGCACCTGATTGTCGGCGGTGACGAAATCCGCGCGCGAGGTGGTGCCGATCGTATATTGGTTCTTCAAAATATCGCGCGTTCGCCGAAACTGAACGAGCGTGCTTTCGATCGAGGCCAGCAGCTCATCCGAAGTCCGAAGGTTGAAATAGGCGATGGCGAGCTGAATTTGCGCGGAGAGCTTGGCATTGGCGAGATCCGCGGCGCTGACCTGCGCCGCGGCGGCGTCGGCCTCCACTGTGCGGCGTATGCGGCCCCAGACGTCGATCTCCCAATCGAGATTGGTCGCCACCGACACATTGCTCGCATAGGCCGCCGAGCCGCTCGACACGGATCGATTTCTCGATGGCGCGTAGCTGGTCGTAACTGTCGGAAACAGGCCCGCCTGGCCTTCTCGCACGAGCTGACGCGACTGATCGTAAGCGGCGGCGGCCGCCGCCACCGTCTGATTGGAGATTTCGACCTGCGCGAGAATCTTGCCGAGCTCCCCGTCCGCGAAGACGCGCCACCATTCGCCGCGATCGGCGACGTCGAGCGGCGAGATCGGCTTCCAACGCTCACGCGCGCCAGGGGCCGCGCTCTTATGATCGCTTTCTTTGAATTTGGCGGGAACGGCGTCCGTCGGTCGCGCATAATCCGGGCCCGCCATGCATCCCGCGAGCGAGGCGATCAGCGCTCCGGCCGAGCCCGCGCCCGCGAGCCGGCGCCATAGGCGCTGCGCCATTCGGCGCCTCGGCGGCGCCGACGAACCGACGTCGCGCTCGATCCATCGCCTCGATTGCCCGCATTCCATCTTCGACCCGTTCACCGACGACCGCCCTTCGCCCCTTGAACACACTGGCGGAAGCTAGACAGGTCTACAGAAACGGTCGAGTTAAAATTACTTAATTATCCCCAGGCATCGACGCTCAACGGCAGAATGCTCGGCCGAATCGGCGGAAGTTGCAGGCTCGATTGCTCTTTTACAAATAACGCAACTGAACTGATGGTGTGGACGCCCCCTTCGGCCGGCGTCGGATGATGTCGGAGAGCGCCCGGAAGGAAGCCGCGACGAAGGAGGTCATTACGACAGTTTCGCGTTCGAAACGCTTGCGAACGCGACTTCGAAGGTCGCTCCGCCGCCGGGCGTCGACGTCACCAAAATCGTTCCCGCATGTAAGTCGACGAGTTCTCGCACGATCGAGAGTCCCAGCCCGGTTCCTCGGGACTGTTCGTCCTTGCGCCAGAAGACGCCGGAGAGGGAAATCAGAAAGGTGAAAAGCGGGATGGCGCCGAACGCGATCACCTGCGCGCTCAGCAGAACGACGACGAGCCGAAGCGAGAGCGAACTTTTCACGTCGATTTCTTCAAAAGATAGCCGATCCCGCGCGCTGAATGACTCTCGACTCCGGCGCAATGATCGGACAGCCGACGGCGAAGGCGCGAGACGAGAATGTTCAAGGCGTTGCCCTGGAAGACGGGCCACGCTGCCGAGCAGGAGCGAGACGATGTCGCCGCGGCGCGAGAGGAATGGTTCGCGAGCGAACTCGATCTCAACTCGGAAAAGCTCGTCTTTATCGATGAGACGAACCTCTCGACGAACATGGCGCGGCGCGTCGATCGCATCGACGCGCCGATGACGATCAACGGCGCGCTCGGGCCAGAAGCCCAGACTCGCACACCGAAATGCTTTTGTGAATCCTATGTCGGCGTCGTTGCAATAGCTGGTCGACGGCTCGGTCGCCTGCTCCATATCGCCCGGAATTGGCTACGCCGACGTAACTCGACATCACCGTCTCGAGGCCGGTTCTCCGTGCCCATCAGAGCCTGTTGACGAAGAATAAACTGGGATGGGCAATATTCGAATTGCGCAGCTGTCACGCTGGCGATCGCTTACATCATTTGATAAGGGGGCCGAATTGATTACCGACCCAGTTGCGCGCGGCTCAGCAGCGAATGCTCTCACTCCCGGCGGGACTTCCGGCCAGCTTCAATATAACAATGGAGGGGTGCTCGACGGAGCGGCAGGGACTAATTTCGACGGAACGAATGTCAGCGCCAACAGGTTTTACGCCTATGGCTCCGGCGGCATTATATCCAATTGCGCTTACGGGAACGATTCTCTTTTGGCCAACACGACGGGTGATTATAATACGGCGATCGGCGTTTCGGCGCTCTCCTCTAACACGACCGGACAGAACAACACCGCAAATGGCTGGAGAGCGCTCTACGCCAATATAACAGGCAGCGGAAACAGCGTGTTTGGCATGCAGGCGCTCTACTCTGCCACCACGGCCTCCTATTGCAGCGCCTTCGGCGCTAATGCTGGGAAAAACAATACTAAAACCAGCTTCACAGGAATGGGCTACGGCGTCGGATTCAGCAATACAGGCGATGGATTTGTTGGCGTCGGCACCTCTGCCGGCTACAATAATACCGGCATTGATTTTGTAGGTTGTGGAAATTATACTGGCTTCAACAACATAGGAGACAGCGTAACCGCAGTCGGCAATTATGCAGGCTTCAACAACACAGGCGCTACTTCTACCTGTATTGGCGCATATGCCGGCTATAGCAACAACACCGGGTCTCTTACCGCAGTTGGGTTTAGCGCCGGAAATAGTGTAACTGCCGCAAGCTGGGGCGCTACCGTTGTTGGGGCTTATTCTGGATATTCCAATGACGGCAATGATGTAGCTGCAGTTGGAAATTACAGCGCATATACGAACAAAGGCCATAGCCTCACTGCAATGGGGACGCAATCTGCTGAGTATAATACGGGCAACCAAGTTTCTGTTATTGGTCAATACGCCGGACGAAATAACACAGGACAAGGGCTCGTCGCTGCCGGCTATCAAGCAGCGCTCGATCTCGGCTTGCCGTCGATGGCCGGTGACTTTGTCACAGGGCTAACCTACCAGATTGTTACGACGGGGACCACGGACTTCACGTTGATTGGAGCGTCGAATAATGCGGTAGGAACCGTCTTCCAGGCCACCGGCCCCGGCACGGGCACGGGCACAGCAACGGTAGTCGTCGGCGCGCCACAAACGGCGGGAAGTCTTGTCGCCGGCCTGAGTTACGTAATCATTTCTGTAGGGACGACTGACTTCACACTGATCGGAGCTAGCAGCAACGCCGCCGGAACTCTTTTCATCGCGACAGGCCCCGCGGCAGGAACTGGCGCCGCTGTCACCAGCACGAGTCCGCCGGAGTATGCCAACAGCGGCGGCATATTGGGCTTCACGAACGGCGTGCGATATGTCATCGTCACTGCGGGAACTACAGATTTCACATTAATTGGAGCGGCAGACTCGAATCCTGGAACCGTTTTTATATGCACGGGCGCCGGAGCATCCGGACCAGGAACGGGAACAGGAAGCGCAGTATCGAGCACTCCATCGGGCAACACCGCAATCGGGTGTAACACCGGTCGGGGTATAAGCTACGGCGCAAACAATACGATCGTAGGCGCTGGAGTTACCGGTCTTCCCGCTGGGCTCACTGGCGCTATCATTCTCGCGAGCGGCGACGGGGCGATCAAATACGATTTCAACGGGACAACCACCAACGTACATACGTTTGCCGGGGGTCCAATAAAAGTTTCATCCTATACGGTCGCAACACTCCCCTCCGCCGTAGCAGTTGGCGCTGGCGCGTGCGCATATGCGACCGACGCTTGCAACGTCGGCGAAACTACAGGAGCGGGCACTGGCTCTCTTGTCACGAGCAATGGAACGATTTGGAGAATCCCCGGCGTGGCGACGGCAGTGACAGCATAAATTTGGCGTGAACGGTCGATCAGACGGCACTGGTGCGAACGGGCGCGAGCGAGACATAATTCTCGGGCGCAAGCCGCGCATGGTCGCGGCCGTCGCATTGGCGAACAAGATGGCTCGTATCATCCATGGGCCATGATGACGCGCGAAAAGAATTATCGGATGGCGTGATCCGTTCGCTTTTGAAAGGAGCAAGGTGTGAAGCGCTGACAGGGCTGGCTCGACGAGGAGATCGACCGACGACATGAGGACCGGAGGCGCTCGTCGGCGACCAGGCGCGCGATCTGCTGTTGATCGTCGAGGACCGCTACGACGTCGGCTCCCTCGTCATCGCCAGCCAGGTTCCGGTGGATCATGGGAGTGTCAGGAATTTCGTGTGTGGGCGGGCATGATGGAGAAGAAGGAGATCTCCCATGGCCCGACGCAAAGAGCCCCGCATCCCTGACGCGCTTCTGGACCAGTTGCTGGCCGGCGCCGATCCCAAGACGGCCTTCGACCCGAACGGCCTGCTCGACGATCTGAAGAAGGCGTTGGCCGAGCGCGTCCTCAACGCCGAGATGGATCACCACCTTGCGACCGGCGAGGCGGCGAACAGCCGGAACGGCTACGGTCGGAAGTCGGTTGTGACCGACACCGGCAAGATCGATCTGGATATACCTCGGGATCGGCAGGCGACCTTCGATCCGCAGTTGATCGCCAAATACCAGAGGCGGTTCCCCGGCTTCGACGACAAGATCATCTCGATGTATGCGCGCGGCATGAGCACGCGGGAGATCGTCGGCCATTTGCGCGAACTCTACGGCGTCGACGTCTCGCCCGATCTGATCAGCGCTGTGACCGACGCCGTTCTCGACGAGGTCGCCGCCTGGCAGGCGCGACCGCTGGAGACGACCTATCCGCTGGTCTTCTTCGACGCGATCCGGGTGAAGATCCGCGACGAGGGCCTGGTCCGCAACAAGGCGGTCCACGTCGCCCTCGGCGTGCGGGCCGACGGCGTCAAGGAGATCCTCGGGCTGTGGCTGGAGCAGAACGAGGGGCCCAAATTCTGGCTGCGGGTCATGAACGAACTGCGCAATCGCGGCGTCGAGGACATTCTGATCGCCGTCGTCGACGGTTTGAAGGGCTTTCCCGATGCGATCCAGGCGGTCTTTCCCGAGACGATGGTCCAGACCTGTATTGTCCACCTGTTGCGGCTCAGCCTCGATTTCGTATCCTGGAAGGATCGCAAGGCCGTGGTCGCCGAGTTGAAGCCGATCTACCAGGCGCTCGACGACGAGGCCGGCGCTGCGGCCCTCGGCGCCTTCGAAGCGAGCGAATGGGGACGGAAATATCCGGCGATCGCCCAGAGTTGGGCGCCGCGCCTGGGGCGAGGTCGTCCCGTTCTTCGCCTTCCCGAAGGAGGTTCGCCGGCTCATCTACACCACGAATGCCATCGAGGCGCTGAATTCGAAGCTGCGGCGCGCCGTCCGCGCCCGGGGACACTTCCCCACCGACGAGGCCGCGCTGAAGCTGCTGTTCCTGGTCTTGAACCGGACCGAGAATGAGTGGACGATGCCGGCACGTGAGTGGAGCCTGACCAAGGCGCAATTCGCCATCCTCTTCGGCGAGCGCTTCACAAGAGCGATGGTCTGACGATGTTCAACCCGCCCGCCCACACACGAAATTCCTGACACTCCCTGGATCATTGGCACGAGATGATCGGCATACCAACAATCGCCGGGGCCCTCCTCAACCGCGTCATCCATAAGGCCTATTGGCTCGAGCTCGCTGGCGACAGCCTCCGCAAGCGCCGCTCGGCGCCCGCAAAGCTCGTACAAGCTTGACCGCCTCCACGCGACGCTCGACGCCGGTGGCCGACATCAAATCGGAATACATGGCCGGCTTCGTCAGAAGCACGCTCGACGGATATCGGGCGTCACATCGCGCGGCGCGCGAACTTTTCGCACAGCATCGAGGCCGCGCACGGACGCGAATTCGATCTGCGAAATACCTGCACAATCTCATTGAACAGGATCAAGCTCGCAAACTGCCTGACTGATGATAGGGACTCCACTCACTTGTTCCCAATGATCGGACATTGTACCAAAGACTCGCTACAAATTCGATATCGAGGGGCAATAAGGTCGCGTCTATTCTGTTGCAAGGTCGACAAGCCCTTCAGACCGATTTCGACGAGGAGTTCGAACGAATGCAGCGGATTTTCGACATTCTGCTGTCTGCTTCGGCGCTGGCGCTACTTTCACCCTTTTTGATTCTGCTCGTGCTTTTATTGAGGTTCACCGGCGAGGGAAAGGTCTTCTTTCGACAAAAGCGGATCGGCAAAGATGGCGCGCCCTTCAACCTCTACAAATTCGCGACCATGCTCGAGAATAGTCCGAACATCGGCACAGGAACCGTCACGATAAAGGACGATCCGCGCATTTTGCCAATGGGAGCTATGCTACGCAGAACAAAAATCAATGAGCTGCCGCAGCTCTTGAACATTCTGCTCGGAGATATGAGCTTGATAGGTCCTCGTCCGCAGACCGAGCGATGCTTCGACGCCTTTCCTCTCGCTCTACAGACCATCATCGTGAAGGTGAGACCTGGCCTCTCTGGGCTCGGCTCGGTCGTGTTTAGAGGAGAGGAAGACATCCTTCCGGGCGAACCCGAGAAGCTCTGCATTTACGATCAGGTCATCGCACCGTACAAGGGACAAATCGAAGCCTGGTACGTCGAGCACGCAACGCTCGACACCTACTTCGCTATTATCTCTGTGACGATTTGGACTGTGCTTTTCCCAGGCTCGGATCTGGTATGGCGAGTATTCGCTCACCTCCCCGAGCCTCCCGACGAATTGAAATCGGCGCTACACTATCCCCCCACCGCTCCGGCTCGCGTCGCCGGCTGACTGCCGTTGCGCCAATGATCACCAGCATGCATTAGGTCTGCGGCTCCATCCGCGCTTGCAAATAGACGCCGTCGGCCCAGATATGCACGGGTCATGGCGTAACGCTCCTCCGGGAGGTTTGGTCGCCGCCCCCGTTACACCGCCTTCCTCACGCCGTCATCGCCCACTTTCGTCCATAGCTCCGAGGTTATCGGCATCTTTCCGAACGTGAAGGCGATCAAGCGCCTCCTCCGCGCGTTCCTGTTGGAACAAAATGACGAATGGGCCGTCCAGCGCGACCGCTACATGACCCTGGAATCGATCATCGCTTTGAGCGATGATCCGATCGTCAAGCGGCCCGCCGTGGCCGCCTGATCAAACCGGCTGCCGCCGGAGTCCGTCGAACGGGACCGAGCTGAGCTACACCAGGTTCCGGGACGCGATCCTCAAAAAGCTATCTGACTGACGAGGGCCAGCGGCCGGTCCAGGCCTGCAGACGACGTCGCAATTCGTCGACCCACTCGGGTTCTGGGAGGCACTTAGACGATCCGCTTCTGAGTTCTGATTCGGACAGGAGACGGAGACAAGGGGATCGCGGCGAGCAAGGTCGCATCGCCGACACCATGGCAATATCCATTCCTTGGCTGGCGACCCATTGCTCCAGATCCGTGAGATAGGCGTCGAGAGCCACCATATCTATACATATAGCAAGTATTGCACGATGAGAATCGCCGTCGACCTCGCTCAAATAAGCCTGTCGTAGCTCTTTACAGGCCACATAATCCTGAGGATCAAAATAATATATGGCTCTGCTTTTCATCTATATGCTCTGCCTGGCCGCTTTCGGTGAAGCTTTAGTTAATTGGAGAAAGCGAAAAATGCGTTGCGAAAATACGACCACTTTTTCGTTTCGAGTCGATGCCCGTGCGGTCCGAGGAAAAAATGCGTGATCCGCTCTACCGACGCCGTGAAAATCAACCCAAGTCGCGGCGTAGCTGTTGATCGGCGACGGGCTCCAGGCCGACAATCAAAGTTCCGGCCCCCAGAGCGATCAAGCTCCCGTCGGGCGCTTGTTCTCACCCTGGATTTGGCCCTGCGCCGCATCTCCGCGTAGTGCGAACGACATTCCTTTTCGTCGAGGGCGCGCTCAGGGAGGATGGCGCCTGCGGTCGACAACATTGCTGGACGGGGAGCTTGCTCCAGGCAGCCCGCCAGCCTGTGCGAGCGCGAAGACCAGATCGACCCGGACATGCTTCGCCGCCCAGCGGACATGACCGTTGTCGAGAGTCTTTTTCGGCCGGTATTTTAGCGGCGTGTCGAGCCAGCGGCCGTCGGAGTTGAGCGCATGGACGACGCCGCCGATCACCCGGCTTTCGTCACCACGCGCCTTGCCTCTCGTATCGATCGAGAGGTGAGGCGCAATCTTCGAAAGCCGCGCGTCCGTCAGCCTGAATTGATTATGCCAGCCAGCGCTCTTTGGGCGCGTTGCAGCCAAACTTGCGACGGAACCACCTCGCGAACTCGTCATCTCGGCGTGTTCGACGCTCGATCTTCTGGAGCGATGACGCCTCGTCGTAACAGTTGCGTAACCTCCTCGGCAGGCACAGGACGACTGAAGTAGAAACCTTGAACGCTCTGACATCCCGCCTGAACCAGGAAATCGAGTTGCCCGACGGTTTCGACGCCCTCGGCGAGCATTTCACATCCGAACTCTCGCACGAGGCCGATCGTGGCGCGAACGATGGTTCCGCTCACCGGATCGTGCGGCAGTCCGCGCACGAATTGCTGTGCGATCTTGATTCGGTTCACGCGATAGGTGAGCAAATATTCGAGCGAAGAATACCCGGTGCCGAAATCATCGATCGCGATGCGAACGCCCAAGGCTCGAATTCGATCGATTGCCGTCGTCTCACCGCGGGAGGATTGCATGAGAACCGATTCTGTCAGCTCGATCTCGATCGTTCCCGGATCGAGATCACGCATGTCGAGCTCACGCGCGAGATCGGACTCGAATCGCGACGCAGTGAAGAGCTGGGCGGCCGAGACATTGACGCCGACGATCGGCGGACAGATTCCGAGATCGCGCCAGAGTCGGGCCTGGCGACAAACATTCGCGAGCGCCCATGCGCCGATCGGCGTGATGAGGCCCGTCCGTTCGGCGAGCGGTATGAAACCGCCCGGTCCCAGCAGCCCGCGACTGGGATGATTCCATCTGAGCAGCGCCTCGACGCCGATGATCCGTCCAGACGGCCATTCGATCTCCGGCTGATAATGGAGCTCGAACTCCTCCCTTTCGAGCGCCGAGTTGAGCTCCTCGAACAGGGTCACGCGCTCACGCACAGCGCGGTCGTGCGCCTCCGAATAGAAGCGGCGCTGATTATATCCCGCGGACTTTGCTTCATAGAGGGCGAGATCGGCGCGCCTCAACAATTCTTCCGGCCCAACGATAGCCGCTCCGAATACCGAAACGCCGATGCTCACGGAGACAGGGACTTGCTTTCCCATTATCGTGAACGGCGCCGCCACAGAATGGATTATTTTTTCCGCGACCTCCTCGACCGCCTCTCGGCGTGCGGCGTCCTTGATGAAAATCCCGAATTCGTCGCCGCCGATGCGCGCGATCGAGGCCGTATCGCCTATAGCCTGGCCGATGCGCTCTGCGGCGGCCCGTAGCAACTCGTCTCCGAACGAATGACCGAGCGTCTCGTTCACTTCCTTGAAGCGATCCAGATCGAGATACAGAACAGCGAATGACGCGCCGTCTTTTTCGCCGCCGTGAAACGCTTCGGTCACCCATTCCTTGAAGGTCTCGCGATTGGGCAGGCCCGTCAGGAGATCGGTGCGCATCGCACGCGCCATTTCCTGCTCGGCCTTTTCACGAACCTCGATCTGCTTTTCGAGATCGGCGGCGAGCGCGGCCTGCGCCAGCTCGCGTCGGGCCAACGATACGATCCAACGATTGGCGCGCACGCCCAGTAGCAGAAGCGCTAGGACAAAAGCCGCGGACATGAGGCCCATAGTGCTGGACGTCGGCTCCGGCCGGGCGAAAAAAGCCAAAATGGCCGGCATGGCCGTCGGCGTCCCGAAGCCGAGCATAGCCGGCAGAAACGCCGCGTCGATCGTCACGGAACCCGCGATCATGCCGCCCAGCACGAAGGCGATGAAAACGTGAAAAGATGGATCGTCGGTGAGCAGGAGGATCGACGCAGACAGCCCCCATAGGCAACCCGTCGCCGTAGCCCCGGCGGCGAAGCGCAGCGCCCAGCGGCGCGCGGCGTCGTTCGGCTGCGGCTCGCTCTTGTAGAGCCACGAATTGTAGAGCCGCAAGGAGATGACGACGGTCAGCGAACCCACCCATAGAAGCAATACCCATCTCGGGTACAAACCCTGCGCTACCCAGGCGGTGAGGACGGCGTTGAGTAGATTGACGGGCAATACCGCCGTGTTTCCATAAAGGACGCGAACCTGTTCGCTCAGCACCGCCGGATCGAGCGCTCTGGGATCGGCGATCTGCGCTTGCTCTTCGTACGTCATCCATCCTCCGCCAATTCGACCGCCCCCTTCCAAAATCGTCATTTGTCAGGCGAATCCTCGTCGAGGAATCGAAAGACGCTCGTCGAGCGCACGCTACTTATCTTTCATGAAAACAACAACTCCCTCTCCACAACGATGTGCCATAGTATATCTATAGTTGCAATCAATGAGCTACTATCGCCGATTAGAGGCTCTTCGCTGCTCGGCGATGACTAAAATTGGCTCATCCTCATTTTCCGTGCTGCGGATTGCCGCTTCGAATTCGAACCACTCGGAAAAGGCATGGGATATTGAAATGCGTGTCGCTCGAGAAACATGAGAACCGCGGAGGTAAGGTCAACGTGACAGCCGGAGCCGGCCAAGGCGCTGTCGCGGGTGCGATGCGACGACGTGTTCATGATGGCTCGGCTCGACCGATTGGCGCGGTCGCTGTCGCCACGATCGGAACCCCGGCGTCACGCGCTCGCTCATGCTTTCGTGAGAAGGAACCTCCAAGGACGCGTGTCCGAGCAGCCCCTCTCACGCGCGAGTGCGAATAGCTCCGGCCTTATGCGCGGAGCCAAATTTCTCACGGGCCCCGACAATCGCTCGATGATGCGCCTCGGCCCAGCCGATCAGCGCCCTCAAAGGTTCTAGCGACGGACGTCGTGCTTTGGTGGCCCCGGAACGGCAAATGGCGTGACGCCTTCACCCGGAAATGGCCAGCGAAATCGGAACGGCTGAACTACGATATCCCCCGCCTGTCAGGAGTCTTCCTTCTGCCTGTCGCTCTCGCCGTGCTGCTGTCGGGGGGCTACTTCAATCTGCCGACGCAGTTTGCTCAGTAGTCGAACTGTTCTCGCCGCTTACGAACGGCGGGTTGATCGTCAGCCAGGCGCTGACGCTCTACACGACGCCGGTCGTATACCGCGCCAGCTTGTCAGCGAACCATCTCGCTATGGCGCGGTACGGGCGGGACGGGAGGAAGGCAAGGGGCGGGATCCTACACGGCCCGTCGCTCTCAATAATTCAGCGTCGTTCCAGCGATGTGGAAGATCAGGAAGACATAAGCGATGACAAGTCCACTCGCCGCAAGTCCGCTCTGGTGGAGACACGTCCAATTCCCGCCGACCCGCCTGCGCCAGAAATCGATGGCCACGAAAACGGCGAATGCAGCGCCGACGACGCCGAGCCAGGCGAAAACATAGATCGCGATCAGCGCCGGATCGAAAGAGTCGTTCAAAAGGCTGGCGTCGTTTCGCACGGCGAGCATGATGAGAGCCCCGACGACGAGGAGATCGACGAGCAGCGCCGATCTGACGAAAGCGAGCCGATGACGATCCGCGGCCGGCAGGCGGGACGATCGCTTGCGCCAGCGCCGCCATAGGGCGGCGAGAGGCCAGACCAGCAGCGACAGCAGCGCAAATACGACGCTAGCCGCGAAGGCGGGGACGATCCAGCGAGCGTCGATCGGCCAGGGGGCGCGCTCCAGCCGCTGTGCGCCGCCGTTGAAGTAGGGCTCGGACCCGAGAACGGCCGACAAGCGCCAGCCGCTCGATCCCTCGAAGACATTGGCGCCGACGGGCTTCATCGCGCGGCCGGCGCCAAACGGCCAAAAGGCCGTCCGAAGCGTCAGGCCGCCGTCGGCCTCGACGCGAATGACCTGCTGCTCCGCCAGCGCCAAGACGCTCAGGAAATTGGTCTGCGCCCGGCGGCTTCCCTGATAGTCGCCGGCGAGACGCGGATCGGCCGGAGAGACGGCTGAGAACGCCTCTTGCGGCCCGATGCGATCCGCCAAGGCCCGCGCGATGTCCTGGGGCTGCGGCTGATCGCTGAAACCGTCGCGCGAGACGAAAACGCCGAGGCCCTTGTCGCGGAACAGCTCCAGATCGCTGAAAAAGGCCTGCGTGCCGCCACCATGGCCGGTGGCGTCGACGCCGCCAAGGCGTCGCAGAAAGAAGACGAGTCCGACCTCGGAGCCCGGCTCGGCCAGCGTCAACATCTGCTCGAGCCGAGCAGACGGTAGGATGCGCGCGCCGTCGAGTTCCCCGCCGTTCAGCAGCGCCCGCATGAATCGGCCCATATCCTCGCCCGTCGCCGTCAGCGCGCCGGCCGGGGCGGCGGCTATGGTCTCGAAATAATCGACCGGCGGCAGGCCGCGGCTGCGATAGCCTTTCGCCATCATCGGCCCGAGCGCTTCCGGCAGCGGTTGGCGGAAAGTGGCGCGCTCCATGCGCAGCGGCGCGAGAATGTGACGCTCGACATAATCGACAAAGCTCTCACCCGAGACACGCTCGACGACATAGCCGGCGAGCGCCACGCCGTAATTCGAATAGGCGGTGACGTCGCCATTAGGAAAAATTCGCGGCGGCAGAGATTTCGTGACCCAGGCGGAGAGCGGCATGGGCTCGACCGAGCGGGAAAAGAGATCCTTGAAATGCTCTTCGAAACCAGCGCGATGCGTCAGCAGGAGACGCAATGTGACGGGCCGTCCGCCCGGCGGCGTCGGAATGGAGAAACCGACATAGTCGGAGACGTCCTTATCGAGATCGAGCTTTCCTTCGTCGATGAGCTGCATCACCGCTATTCCGGTGAAGAGCTTGGAGATGGAGCCCGGACGAACCAGCGTCCGATCGGCGGTGAAGGGGCGGCTCGCCTCCTTGTCGGCGACGCCATAGCCCTTGGAAAAGAGCGGGCGTTCGCGATCCACCACCACCACGACGGCGCCCGCGCCGCCATGGTCGAGCCATTCCTTCATGATCGGATCGACGACCTCAGCGATATCTCTTTCCTCGACAGTGGCGGGCTCGGCCAAAACGCTGAGACCGGCCGCGAACAAAAAGCCAATGGCGAGCAGGAAAAGCCCCGCCATCCGCGCGAAACGAAAACGCCGCATTTTGCAAATCCCTTCTACGAAATCATGGCGGCATCACCGCTCGAGGACGACCGTGAGCCCCGCAAGCAAGGATGCTCCGACAAAGTCGAGCGTCGGCGACTTCTCGGGCGCGATTCTGGCGCGAAACGCCATACGACACAAGTTACGGATTCGACAGCATCTGGCGCGATTTTCACGTTCCTGAGCTTGAACGAGTTCATCGGAATTGGAAAATGCAAATAGGCGTGCAATCTCATTCTAAACGGCGATGCTCATTATGCGCGACCCGCCACTGCGCGCATGCCCAGTCGACCTACGGTACGCGTAGGTCGAACGGCCGATATGGCGGAGTTATCGGCTTTCATGGGGCGGTTCTCATAGGGTAGGCTGCGGCGCGGCCCTGGAAGCCGGCCACGCCGCAAAGCTCGATCAGAATTCCACTTTCAGCGAGCCGGTAAAGGCCCGCGGCGATTGCGGAGACACATTCCAGCCGCCGCCGAAGACCTGATAGTAGGTTTTATCGAGGAGATTGTTGATGTTGAGCTGCAGAGTGAGCCGCGTTCCCTGCCAAGCAAAGGAATAGCGCGTCATGAAATTGACTGTCGCATAGCCGGGCACGAGGAAGGTATTGCCGTTGTTGATCGGCGTGTCGCCGCGCGCATAGACGCCGGCGCCGATCGCCAGACCACGCAGGGGCTCATATTGCGGCTCATAGACGCCCCAGACGCTGCCGCTGAAACGCGGCGCGCCATAAAAGCGATTACCCTTGTTGCCGGTGTCGTCCTTGACGATCCTCGCATCGAGATACGAGAAGCTGCCGATGAATTTCAGCTCCGGCGTCAATTGTCCCGAAGCGTCGACATCGACGCCGCGATTGCGAACGGCGCCAGTCGGAACCTGGATGCCCAGCGCTGCGGAAATCGGATCGGAGGCGGGTGACGGGACGTTGGTTTTCTCTATGTCGAACCAAGCGACCGTGCCGGTCAGTCGGCCGTCCCAGAGGCTCGTCTTGACGCCGGCCTCCCATTGGCGGGCTTCCTCCGGCGGCAGATTGTACTGATAAGGCGAGTCATTCGAAAAAATATTCGCCGTGAAGCCTTCGACATAATCGCCGAACAGGCTCACTTCGGGAATTGGCTGCCATAATAGGCCGACGCGCGGCTTGATCACCGCCTGCGCCTCGCGCCCGCTCGATATCTGCAGCGAGGGCGCATAAACCGTCTGCGTGCCGAGCGAGCGCACATTGTCGTAGCGAAAGCCCGCCAGCACATGGAAATTATACGGCAGCTCGATCTGGTCCTGGAGATAGAGTCCGAAAAGGCTCTGATGCTTCTCGAGAGAATAGCTCCAATCGGGCGCGCCGAGCAGATAGAGCGGCAGACCGGTGTGAACCGGATTGTAGAGATCGATCGACGGAGCGGAGAAATTGAACGAACGCGTTCCAGTGCGATGATAGAGCGAGAGATCCGTTCCCGCGAGCACAGTATGGGCGAGGCCGAAGGTCGAGAAATGTCCGGTGACGTCGACGCTCGTGTAATAATTCTGCTCCTTGCTGTCGGGGTTGCTGATCATGCGCTCGACCGTGCAGGACGTTGCGCCGCAGGCGTTGAACGGGCCGATCGCAAGGAGGGCCACTCCCTTGTTGTCGATGAAATTGGCGTCGAAACGATGGGTGAGCGACCAGTCGGCGGAGAAGTCATGCGTCCATTTGAAGCCGACACGGATATTCGTATTGTCGAATTGGCTTCCCGACTCTCCGTAATTGCGTGAGCGCGAGACGGGCGCGATCGCTCTCGGCGTTCCATTCCCGTCGACGAGCAGCGGCGTGCCTAGCTCGAGCGGGCCGGAGCCGTCGAGATAGCGTAGATAAAGGTCGAAACGTGTGTCGGCGGAAGGCTCCCAGTGAATGCGCGGGGCCAGGAATATATGGTGACTATGGACGTATTCGCGGAAAGACTGATCGTTCTCATAGGCGGCGTTGAAGCGATAGAGGATGCTCTTGTCGGCGGTCAGCGGGCCCGTCGCGTCGAGTGTGGTGCGATAATTGGCAAAAGAGCCGATCTGCTGCTGAATGCTGTAATAGGGAGCGTCGAGCGGCTTTTTGGTGGTGAGCTCGATGATTCCGCCGGGATTGATGCGACCGTAGAGGATCGACGCCGGCCCTTTGAGCACTTCCACCTGCTCGACGTCGGCGGTCTCTTCTCTTATCGGCGTGTTGTAATTTTCGACGCGGACGCCGTCGATGAAATATTTATATGTGTCGAAGCCGCGGATCTGATAGCCGGACTGCAGGCCGCCGATCGATGTCGCATAGACGCTGCTGACGTTCTGGACCGCGTCGTCGATGGTGATGACTTGCTGATCCTTCAGCACCTGTTGAGGCACGACGACCACATCGACCGGCGTTTTCATGATCGGCGTGTCTGTGCGCGTCGCGAGGCTCGTATCGGTCCGCGTGTAGGACTGCGGTCCATTCGCCTCTCCTCCGGCGGCCCGCGGGCGAGCGCTGTCGCGCGCCGCCATATCCTTGCCGATTTCGATCGTCGGCAAGGATTCCTGCGCGAAGGAAAAGGAGGGTGAGGCGAGCGCTATCGTCAGCGCGCCAAAAGAGGCGGAGACCCGTCGTTTGGAACGTAGCATGAAATTCTCCTTGAGCGGCCGCTCTGGGCCGTCTCGACCGAAGTAGGGAATACGCAGCCGCAAGGCCGCGCCGTCGGTTCAGGAGAAGAAGGGAGGCGCGCGCGAGCACCAGCCGCCACCCCAACCGAGCGGGGGGCCGCCGGCTCGCTCAGAGGGCATATTGGCGATACGCGTGAGGTCTCGCGCGGGAGCGGGAAGTTCGGCGTCCGAACGAGCGGAGACGAGCGGAAGGCCGGCCGCCGCCGGACAGGCGAGACAGCAAGTCTGACAATCGCGCCGATGATCGTGCTTATGCCCGCGCTCGCCGTCGCATTGTCCGGAGTCGCTCGCCTGCACGGCGCTCGTGCGCAGAATCTCCGCCTCGGCGGAGAATGGCGCGGGAGCCACGGCCTGGGCGACGAGCAGCCAAGCGGCCGCGAGCACGAAAATCGCGCGCGTGAAGAGCCGCAGCTGTCGAAAACATCGCATCAGCGATTTGACCCATGGAGGCCGGACCGATCGACCCGAGCATCGGTTCCTCGCATGTGAATATCTCACGAAACTCTCACCCGAGCGCCGGGCCCGAAATTCCTACGTGCTGTGGCGCCTTTGCCACATGGACGTGACGCTTACGGCGCAGATTCGGGGCGCTTGTCAGCGGAGGCCGGATCGGGAAGAGTCGGACGGTCCTGCTCGTGGCGAGCCTATAGGATTGTAGACGCAGGGAGCGGCGCGTAAAGGCGCAAGTATCCGTGATAACTCGCGACCTGCGAGACGTCGTGCTCGTAATATCGAAAGGCGAGGCGCTTCTCGCGTCGCTCGCGCCCCCAATATTCATTCACGAAATCCGTGCGCGAATAGATCAGGCCTCGAGGTCGAGGAACCTCCACCCTATCGAAGCCGCGCTGGATGGCCAGCCGCTTGGCGACGCGAAACGCCTCGCAGTGCGGCTGCGAAGATTCCGGCGTGATCTGGCCCGAGGCGGCTCATGGCGCGACGGGCGGCCATTCGCGTGAGGCGTCGCTCGAGGCCGCGTCAGACATACCCGAGCCTCTCACTCGGCGCTGAGTGTCTCGTCGGAACGATGACGCGCCGACTTCGCCATGAGGATCGGCGTGATCGTCTCGATCTCGCAGCCTTCGTGCTCGAAGGCGATGCGTTTCAGCGGCGCGCGATAGAGCGAGCAGAGATTGTCCTCGGTCAAAATCTCGCGCGCCCTGCCGCAAAGATAATCGCCTTGCCCGCGCATCAGCAGCGCCTCGTCGGCGACCGCCAGAGCATGATGCGGATGATGCGTCGTCATCACGATCGTCAGCCCGTCGTCGCGCGCGAGGGCGGAGATGCGCTCGAGGACGAACGATTGGTTCTCGAGGTCGAGCGCCGATGTCGGTTCGTCGAGAACGAGAATATCGGCTTCCGCGACGAGCGCCCGCGCGAAGATGACAAGCTGACGCTGGCCGCCCGAGAGCTCTCCGAAGGACCGCTCCGCGTAGTCGGCCATGCCGAAGCGATCGAGCGCAGCGAGCGCCGCCGCCTCGTCGGCGCGCGAGGGCTGCGAGAACAAGCCGATCTTTCGGGCGCGCCCCATCAGCGCCATGTCGAGCGCGGTATAGTCGAAGGTGACCTCGAAGAGCTGCGGCACGAAAGCGATGCGCCCATTCACCGTGAGGGCGCCCTCGCAGGGCTTCAGCGCGCCGATGAGGAGATGCAGCAGCGTCGTCTTGCCCCGCCCATTGGGGCCGAGCAGCGCGAAGACGCGGCCGCGCGCGACGCGTAGGTCGCAATGGCGCAGCACCCATTGGTTCGGCCGATAGAAATAGCCGAGGTCGGTAAGGGCGATCGCCGGCTCACTCACGCATCCAGCCTTTCGATTGCGTCTTCCAGAACAGGAAAGCGAAGATCGGCGCGCCGACCGCGCTGGTCAGCAGACCGATCGGAATCTCCTGCTCGGTCGCGCTGCGCGCGATATCATCCATGGCGAGGAGATAAATGCCGCCGAGACAAGCGGAGGTGGGCAAGAGGCGTGTATGCTCCGGCCCGACCAGCATGCGCGCGAGATGCGGCACGATGAGCCCGACCCAGCCGACGCCGCCCGAGACGGAGACTTGCGCGGCGACGAGCAGGGCCACGAGACCCATCAGCCCCCAGCGCAAGGCTTCGACATTGGCGCCGAGCGCCGCAGCGTCGGTCTCGCCGAGCGAGAGCAGATTGATGCGCCAGCGCAAAGCGAGCAGCGCCGCGCCCGCAAAGAGCGTGACGCCGGCGACGACCGCCACCTTTTCGTAAGTGGCGCCGGCGAAGCTGCCGAGCAGCCAATAGACGATGGAGGGCAGCTTCACCAAAGGATCGGCGAGGGTCTGCAACAGGCCGACGAGCGAGCCGCAGAAGCCGCCGACGATGACGCCGGAGAGCACGAGAGCGAGCGTGCTGGCGCGTCCGGTGAGCCGAGCGAGCGCGAAAGCGGCGGCGAGCGCGCCGAGGCCGGAGCCGAAGGCCAGACCGACGATGGCGAGCGGCGGCCAGGACAGCATGATGGCGGCGACGCCGCCGAGCGCTGCGCCGGAGGAGACGCCGGCGATCTCCGGCCCGACGAGCGGATTGCGAAAGACGCCCTGCATCGCCGCGCCCGACATCGCGAGCCCCATGCCGCAGAGCGTGACGAGCAGAATGCGCGGCATGCGCACGATCTCGACGACGACCCAGGGGGCGTTCTCGTAATCGCCGACGGCGTTGATCGGGAAGGTGGTGAAGACAATGCGCGCGACATCGGCGAAGGGGACGGGATAGCGGCCCAGAGTCAGCGAAAACAGCATGAGGAGAGCAATGGCTATCGAGAGAAGGATGGAAACATGATCGGTGCCCGGCTTGTGAAGCATTTCCGACCCGATCCCCATCATAAGGTCCTGCCTGCGCGCTGAAATGCGCTGTCTATGTAATTACGTTATATTGATTTTTCGACGAGAAAAAGCCGTTTCTTCGAGCGCCCGTGGCCTCGACATGCGGCGCAGGCGCGCCGCCCGCTTCGGCGCCCATGGTCGACCGCGCGAATTCGGACAAATAACGGAATAGCGAGATCGAATAGGATCCGAGGTCCAATATCTTTATCTGGAACGGCTTCGATAAAGAGAGGACGTTTGGGGAGAAGGGATGCCGTTCTGCGTCCGTCGAGAGCAGCCGGGACAGTGGGCGGCGGCGGCCGGCCTCCAATATCGATTCGTGCAAATATTGTGTTACATAACGGACAAAATTTCTATTCGTTTCCAGACAAATAAAAAAGCGTTGACTGCTTTCAGCTATTCTGTTGGCTATATGGCGTCGCCCTTTCGTTCGAGCTCGCCGTGCCTCGCAACCCGCTGCTTCCGAAACTGCAGAAAAAGCCGATCCGTTGGCGCATCGGAGCCCTCAAAGGCACGATCGGAGTCCCTTCGATGGCGGCCGCGGCGCCTCTCGCGACAATCGAAGCGTCCTGCGAGCCCTTTTACAAAAAGGATCCTCGCGGCCGGAAACCAAAGCCGCCCGCGAAGGCGCGCCCGACTCGGGATCTTCGACGAGATTCGGGTCATTTCGAGACGATCGAAACGCGCACGCCGCCCTCCTATCCGAACGCCGGAAAAATCGACTTCTGCTCTGGCGGTCTGCTCGGCCATACGGTCGCGAGCTGGGCGTCGGCGCTGGACATGATCCCGCTCGATCACGGCCCGGTCGGCTGCGGCGCCTATGGGCAGACCATGCGCCTGACGACGCCCGGCCAGCTCCAAGGGGTCGAGAGCTTCAGCGCGCTTCATGCCTGCACCGATCTTCGAAGCGAGGATATCGGCGACGCCGGTGATCGCCGCCTCGCACGCGCGATCGACGAAATCGCGGAGCTATTTCCACTGGCGCGCGGAACTGTCATCGCGAGCGAAGAGCCGATGCCCGCGCTCGGCGCCAATATCGCCGGAATTGCGAAAGCCAAAATGGCCGAGCAGCGAAGGCTGATTCTGCCGCTCTGCGGCTACCGATCCTGGGTGGTCGAGACCGCGGCCACGCTGCGCGCCGCCGAGCTGCTGCATCCGCTCGCGACGAGCAACAGCAAGCGCGTGGTTCTCCCCTATTCCCGGGAGGCGACCGCGCTCGTCTGGATCGTCAGCAAGCTGCTGATGGAGATCGGCCTCGAGCCTGTTCATGAAATGACGCAATCATCTGCGATCGATCTCGCCCGCGTGAGCGATTGCAAATTGGTGATTGGATTCGCGAGCAAGGCGGACGCGCTCGACGAGCGATTGCGCGGCGGCTACGCCGATCTGCTGCATCGATGGTTCGCGACGCCGATCGTCTGGACATGCTTCGAGAGCCCATCCATGACGACGGCCTCTTTGCGCTCCATCGCGAAGCGCTTCGATCGCCGTGTCGCGCGTCGCGTCGACGAGGCGATCGTGAAGGGCGAGGCGCTCGTAGCGAAGACCATCGAGCTTTATCGGCCGCGGCTAGAGGGAAAGCTGGTTCTGTTCTTTCGGCCGATGACCGAGGCGCAGCTCGAGCCCTATCGTCTTCTCGGGCTCCGCATCGGCGACGCATCGGGCTGGACAGGCAAGACCGGCAAGCAGCGCACGCCACGCCTGAAATGCGACGGCGACGATCCAGACGAGAGAGCGATCGACTCGTACATATCCGAAGCGAAGCCCGATCTCGTGATGCATTTCGGCAATGGCGAAACGCGCGGCGAATATGAGTGGCGCAAGCGCGGTCAGGTCGCGCTTCCCTTCTCGCCTTTCTTCGACCGAAAGGGCAACGCCTTCTGGGGCTATGATGGCTTCGCGTGTCTCGCGGCCGCTCTCGACCGCGCGATGAATGCGACTTGGCGGGATCTCGTTCAGCCGCCTTGGTGACGTTTCTGCGTCGATATTTTCAGCCATGACCGGAGCTTTGAAAGTCGCACCTTCGCGGCGCGGGGACGCGCGTCCGTGCGGCTCTCATCGACGAGCTCCGTGTCACGGCTAGCGAACTCAGTCCGGCCGCCGAGCGGCAACCACGGGGGTGCTGAAGGATGAAGACCACGACACATTCTGCGAGCTGCATGATCGCTCGCGCTCTGCTGGCCAGCGCTTCGGTCGTCGCCATCATGGGCTCGTTCGGCCGAGCCAGCGCGCAGGAAGCGACGACGCTTCCTCCAATCGATATCGCCGCCGCGCGCGCCGCCAGCGATCACCGAGGCGGTGGCGCGAATGGCGGCGCCGCGGCCGGCTATCGTTTCGACGCGACATCGACGACCGGCCCTTGGGGCGAAAGGGCGTTACAGGATACGCCTTATTCGGTCTATTCGGTGAGCACTCCTTATATAGAAAACCGCGTCTTCTCGACGACGGACGAGGTCTTCCGCGTCAATCCGCTCACCCAGCTCAATATGGGGCAGGGGCGCGGCTACGGCTCGGCGATCTTTATTCGTGGCGTCAAGCAGCAGAGCGGCTTCAGCCAGATCGACGGCCTCAACATGTCGGGCGTCACCGATCTCGTGCTGTCCTTGGAGGACAAGGAGCGCGTCGATGTTCTCTCCGGCCTCTCCGGCTTCCTCTATGGGCCGGCGCATGTCGGCGGACTGGTCAATTTCGTCACCAAGCGGCCGACGCCGACGCCATTCTCGAGCGTGACTTTCGGCAATTACGGCGGCTCGCAACCTTTCGTGCATGTCGATCTCGGCGGCCCGTTCGAGAAGGGAAGCGACTTCGGATATAGGCTCAACTTCGTGAAGAGCAGCGGCGAAACGGCGATCGACGACAATTTCGTCGACAGATGGCTCGTCAGCGGCGCGCTCGATTGGCGGCCGCTGCAGGAGCTGCTGTTTCAGATCAATTATTCGCATCAGCATATCTATGAGAAAGGCACGCTCGCCGATTGGGGATCGTTCAACGGAACCTTTCCGCATTTCAGCGCGAGCATTCTCGATCCCGCGAAAAATTATGGCCAGCCATGGACGTTCAACAAGAACGACATGGACGTGCTCGGAGCCAATGTCACCTATGACGTGACGCGCAATGTGAAATTTCGCGCCGCCTATCAATATGTCGACATCGAGAGCGAGAACCTCTATGCGGGCGATAATATCGCATATAGCAATGGTTCATACTCCTATTCCCTCGCGTCTCTTTATAATGCGCCGCATGTGCAGCGAAATCAGGCATGGTACGCCTTTACCGACTATGACCTCGACCTTCTCCCGATAAAAGCCAAGACGACATTCGGGCTCTATGGATCCAGCTACTCGCTACGCCAGCATCAGGACAACACGCTGTTCAAGGGCCTCGGGACTTTCCCCGTTGCCGCTGATCCCGTCTATGTCACGCGTCCGATCTTCACGAATGGCGCGCAACCGTATTTCCGACAGCAGCAGCTGGATCAAACGAATTGGATCATCGGCGAGGACATCGCTTTCAACGATCAGTGGTCGCTGCTCGCCGGCGCGAGCCTCGCCAATATAAAGGCGACGAATTTCAATACCAATGGAACGGTGTCGAGCTATTTCGACAAGACCAGGCTCACGCCGACCGCCTCCCTGATCTATAAGCCGCTGCCCTGGCTGACAGGCTATGGAACCTACATCCAATCGCTCCAAAATGGCGGAACCGCCTCGACCAGCTTCTCCTCATTGCCAGTGACCAACGCCAGTCAGGCGCTCAGTCCGACGACCAGCGAGCAGGTCGAGATCGGCGCGAAAGCCAATGTCTCGCAAATTCTTCTGACTGCCGCTCTGTTCCAGATCGACAAAGCCAACACCTTTTACAAAGCGAATGGCGCCAGCTACACATTCACCAATGATGGGCGGCAGCTTCATCGCGGTCTCGAAATGACGGCGACGGGCAAGATATTCGATGATCTCACCGTCACCGGCGGCTTCACGCTGCTCGATGCGAAGATCACCCAGACCAACACATTCTATCTTCTCGGCCAGCCTCCCGCAGGCTCGGCGAAAAACATGGGGAAGCTCTATGTCGAATATCGCCTGCCCTTCGTGCCGGGGCTGACATTGACAGGCGGCTTCAACTATGTCGGCCCACAGGTCGGCAATGTCTTCGCGCCGACGAATGTGCGCGCGATCGAATGGCTGCCCTCTTACGTGACCGGCGACATCGGGCTACGCTACGAGACCCGCATTTTCGATACGGAGACGATCTGGCGCGTCGACATGACCAATATCGCCAACGCATCCTATTGGCAGCAGACTGAAATGCTGGGAGCGCCGCGCACCGTCGCTTTTTCGGCGACCGCGAAATTCTAAAGGGACGGAGATTGCGTTCTTTCACGACTGTGAGCCTCGCTTTCCTGCCGATCCTGGGCCTGGGATTGGCGGCGGCAGGCCCGCATGTCGCATCGCCTTCGCCACATAGATCGATCAAGGATATGAGAGGCCGCGACGTCACCGCCGCGGTCCCGGCGCGCCACGCCCTCATCTTTGCGCCAGTGGCCTCGATCTATCTCACGGTAGACGGAGATCCCGGACATATCGCCGCTACCAGCAGTTCACGTTCCAGCGGAAACGAATTGAGCCGCGGGTTGCTGCGTCGCGTGTTTCCCTCGGTGCGCGACCTCGCGCCGGCGCCGACGTCAGGAGGCGACACCGTCGTGCCCGGCGACCCGGAAGCTATTCTGATGACGCGCAGCGACGCGATCCTGTCATGGTCCTGGTTCGCCGCGCCCTTGCTGAGAATCGGCGCGCCATTGGCGCAGCTCGATAGCCGAGCGTCTGGCGATGTGTCGCACAGCGTGGAACAGCTCTGGCGCTTGATCGGCGCCCTCGCCGATAGGCGAGAGCGTGTGGATTTCCTGATTCGTCGTCACCAGGCGGAGCTCGGCGCTTTTTCGAAGGAGCGCCCCGCCGCGCCAATTCGTCGCAAGGTCGCTTATCTCTTCCAGATCGACCCGCTGATCATGGCTTTCGGCGGAACGGGCATCGACGCCGACCTCGATCAGGTGAATGCGGAAAATGTCGCAGCCTCGCTCCATTCCCCTCATATGACGATCGAGGAGCTGATCGCGCGCGCGCCGGATGTCATCATAATTTCCGGCTATCCGAAAGACGACGCCGTTCATCGCTTGCTCGACAATGCGGCGTTACGATGCGTGCCCGCGGTCCGATCACGACGAGTCTATCGCGAGCCGCGTGGTGGAATGCGCATGGAAGGATTGGTCGAGGAGCCGATCATGCTGCAATGGATGTCCGAAATCATCTATCCAGAGACGGAGCGACGATTTCGCAGTAAGCTGCGGCAGGCTTATGCGGATGTCTATGGCTTCAGCCTCACGGACGATGCGATCGACGAGACCCTGGTTTTGCGAGAGAATGCGGACTCTGCGGATTACGCCCGCTTCCTCGCTTCGACCGACACGGAGCGACGCTGAGCCATGCCGCGAGAAATCATCGTCACCGGCGTTCATCTTCACGCCAACGCCGCGCCATGCTTCCATCATTGCCGCTATTGCCAGCTGAAGAGCTACCGGCTGCGACCAGCGCCTATCGAACGTTTTGTCGCCCTGGTCGAACGCTTCATCGAATGGCGCAATGCCGGACACCAAGATTTCGAGATCGCGCCTTGGTATGGGAACAGCCATGATTATTCATTGGCGACCACCAAAGCGCTTCGCGAGCTGGAGAAGAAGCTCGGCTGGACAAGCCATGTCGTTCTGCTCGGCGGCGTCGCGCATCGATCGCGACAAGAGATGAAGCAATGGCTGCTGGAGCGGCGTGATCTCGGGATCGACACAGTGGTCGCGACGTTCAGCGGCCATGGCGCTCGCCACGATCATTGGAACAATATGGCCGGCAACTACCAATTCCAGCTCGACGCCCTTCACTTGGCGGCGGAGATCGGCATGAAGCTGCAACAGCGTATTTTGTTGATCCGCGACAGTGTTCCGAGCTTGGACGAGCTGCTGGACGATCTGGACCGCGGTCCAGCGACGTCTCGCGAACGCTGGGCCGTCCCGCTTTTCTATTCCGGCGTGGCGCGTGGTCTCGAGGAGCAGCGTCTGACCGAGGTGGAGATCGATTCGCTTCCGGCGCGCGTCAAGGATTGTCTTCGTGATGATAGGCCCAATTGGCGATCCGAAAAAAATTGGATCGAGCATGTCCGCCAGTCGCCCGATGACGAAGCGGAAGCGATGGCCATCAGCCTCCCGCTCGATGAGCAAAGTCTCGATTGGGCGGATGCGCGCTCCTGCGATCAAATCATCACAGAACTCATAGCGCGCTGGCGTGCGGCCCATCTCGCCGCGCCCTCTCGCAAGGAATTATGCGAAGGCTATGGCGACGTCGCCAATGATAGGCTGTATTTCAACGTGCAGCAGATGGAAAAAGCTTGGTTCGATCGCTACAAGAAGGACAACATCTGTCGGTTCGATATCAGTGCCACAAAATTTTCGTGAATTCCACGACTCCATTGCCGCCCGCGCGGGAGGGCCGCCGAGCATCTCGAATTTGAGGCGTAGGCCCGCGAAAAACAAAATTCGATCGACATATTTCGCCGCGCGTCAGCCCGACGGATCGTTACGCAGCTTCGACTCGACGACCGCGGCGATGTCGCGGAGTCGCGGATCGGCGCGTCGTCGCGGACGCGCGACGTCGATCGCGACCGAGGCGCGAACCTCGCCCGGCTTGCCGCCGAGCGCGATCACGCGATCAGCGAGATAGACCGCTTCGTCGATATCATGCGTCACGAAGAGAATCGTCTTGCCCGTCTCGCGCCAGAGCATAAGCAGATCATCCTGCAAGCGTTGCCGCGTCGGCGTGTCGAGCGCGGAGAACGGCTCGTCCATCAGCAGCAGGTCGGGCCGCACTGCGAGCGCGCGCGCCAGAGCGACGCGCTGCCTCTGTCCGCCGGAGAGCTGATGCGGAAAGCGTTCGCCATAGCCCTCGAGACCGACGCCGCGCAATGCCTCCAGCGCGCGGATGTGGCGCTCCTCTTTCGAGAGCTTTGTCTTCTCGAGGCCGAGCGCCACATTGGCCTCGACGCGTCGCCAGGGAAGCAATCGCGCATCCTGGAACACCAGCGCCATCGCGCACTCGGATCGCGAGTCGAAACGCAGCACGCCGGCCGAAGGTTCCGCGAGGCCGATGAGCACGCGCAGCAAGGTCGATTTTCCGACGCCGGAGGCGCCGAGAATCGCGATGAATTCCCCGCGCGCGATGGAAAGATCGAGCCGCTCCAGCACAGCGACATGAGCGCCGTCATGGTCATAGCCGAGCGCCAGCTCCTCGATCTCGATGAGCGGCGGCGGAGGCGTCACGCCTTCCATGTGAGAAGCCTCGATTGTGCGAAGATGAAGGCCATGTCGATCAGGCCATAGAGCGCCGCCATGGTCAGCATGTAGACGACGACGATATCGGTGGCGAGCAGGCTGGATGCCTGATTCATGCGCTGCCCAAGGCCGGCGACCCCGAACAATTCGGCCGCGACCACCGCCATCCACGCCTGGCCGAGCGAGGTGCGCACGCCGACGAGAATGCCAGGCAGGCTCGCCGGAAACTGCACCTTCACCAGTTTCTCCCAGCTGGTTCTGAAACCGAATGCGGCCGCCACCTCGACGAGATCGCGATCGACATTGCGAATGGCCCCGTGAGCCGAGAAATAGACGATCCAAAACACGCCGACGGCGATGATGAACACCGCCGCCTTCTCCTCGACGCCGAACCAGAGAATAGCGAAAGGAATCCAGGCGAGTCCGGGGATGGGACGAAGAATGCGCGTGATCCAGGCAGTCGCCCATTCGAGCGGCGGATGCGCGCCGGTCGCCACGCCCGCCGCAGCGCCGAGCGTCACGCCGACGAGCAGCCCGGCGAGATAATGCGAGAGGCTCGCGCCGACGCAGGCGAGCCAGACGCCATTCTGCAGCTCGCGCCAGAAGGCGCCGGGCAATTGGCTGGGCACGGGCAGAAGCGCGCGCGCTCCCGGCGTGAACAATGGCGCCAGCTCCCATGCGCCGAGGAATAGCGCGAGACCAAGCAAGGAGGCGAGGCGCTGTTTCACTTCGCCTCTCCTGCGTCCTGTCCATCGCCGAAGGTGATGAACAGCGCCGACGACCACACTTTCGCGTCGTCGCGCTGACGGCCGAATAGATAGATCGGGCGGAATCCGAACGGGCCGTTGCGCGGCTCGAGCGTGAATCGTCCCGCGATGTCGCGTGGAAGCGGCGCGTCTGTGAGACGCTCGAAAGCAACGAACATTTCGGCCCCGCCGAGCTCCCATCGCAACTCGCCCTTCTCGAGCAGCTCGCTTCCCGTCGCCTCGAAGCGAAACTCCGGCGCATGGACGAAAGGCGCGGGAAAACGCGGATCGCCGACCTTCACGAAACCGCCGATCGTTCCCTCGATGATAAAGCGCGCGGCGGAAAGATCATCGATCTCGAGCTCCAACGCGTCGGAGTCGCCATAGGTCTCCGAGCGAAAAGCGATGTCGGTCGCTCCCGAGCGCCAAGCGCTCTCCTCGTCATGCTCGAAGCCGACGCTCGCAAAGCTGCGCACGACGGCGCCCTGCACGCGCAGACGGCCGTTCCAGCTCGCCCAGCGATAGCGATCCTTTATTCGCGCGCCGCCCCAGCGCAGCCGCACACGCTTGCGCGAGAAGCCGAGCTCGGCATGGAGATTCCGGCGCCAGAGCAGCCCCTCATGGTCGAAGGCGGCGATCTCGTCGAAGCCGACGTCGCCGAGGAAGCGATAGTCGATCTCGGCCGGCCCTCGATGCGCGAAGGCGTCGCCTTGGAGGCGATCGCCGCACCGGACGATGAGCGCGACATGTTCCCCGGTCGTCGCGAAACTATGACGCGCGCGCAAGGCGCGGCCGATCGTGACACGGTCGAGGCTTTCGGCGAAAACGCCGGTCAGCCCTCCGCGCACGCCGAACACTTGCACGCCGGGCGCGCCGCCGCCCGGCCGACCGCGATGCTCGTCGCTGTTCGCGCAGACGCCGAGCCGATAGCCGCGGGCGATCACGTCATGATAGAGCCAGGGGAAATGCCCCCACGCCGAGGCGATCTCGACGAGCCGCTCGAGCTCGGGGTGGTGCCAATCGGCGATATAGCGCCGCCCGCCGACATGTGGCACGACGAGATGGGTCTCCGGCGAATGGCCGTAAGCGTCCCACAGCTCGTTCACCGGCCAGCGGCCGAGCTCGACCTTCGGAGACTTCATGTCCTCGTTCCAGGACAGGGTGCGATTGTGCCGCCCTTGTGCGTCATATGGAAAGTCTGGCTCGTCGTCGCCGAGGAAGATCACCTTGTGATCGCCTCCCGCCGTCGAGCTTCCGCACCATTCCTGCACCGGATAGGTCACAAAGCGTCCTGGCGCGTCGAGCGCGTTCACGGCGGCGACGCCGTCATGCCAATTGGCGTCGGTGATCTGAAAATCATTCGCCGTGTAGCCGAACACATCGACGCCGCCGACATCGCGCGCGAAGGCGGCGTTGTAGGAGGGGCTGTTGGTGCCGACCGTGTCATGCGCATGAACATGCAGATCGGCGTAGAAGCCGCGCGGCGCCGGCGCGTCCGCGAAGACCGTGAGATAGGCCCGAGCCGTGGGAATCGCGTGCGCCTCCGGCTCGGCGGCCAGCGTCACGTCTCCCCGATCGGTAGGAACATCCTCTATTGCGACGCTCGCCCAGCCTTTTTCGGGAAAGACGAGCTCGCGGGACGCGATCGTGTCGGCGCCCGCGAGAATCGAGAGATGGATGCGGCCGGGAAAGTCGCTGACGATATTACCCCAGCGATCGAGCGCCGAGAGCCGGAATGGCGCGCGAGCGCCCGGGCGCGCGAAACGCGGGCCGACGAGCGACAGCCGCGCCGGCGCGCCGGCGACGACGCGCAGCGAGACATCCCCCGGCACCGCGACGTAACGTGACGTGCCGAGCGGGTCGACATAGGCGCGAAAGCGAAAATCATCGTCGACGAAGGTCTGGACCCGCGTGCCGGGTCCGCCGGCCCGTCGATCGCCCAACCGGATGACGATATGGTCGCCCATGTTGAGATAGCCGTCGATCACATCGACGATCAGGGCCTTCTGATAAGGCCGCTCATGTCCCTTTTGATCGAAGCGGACCGAAAGATGCTGCACGCTCGCCGGTGATTGTCCGGGAGCCAGCGGGCCGGCCTGATATTCGACGCTGAGATAATCGGCGCCTTTCGGGTCGACGGTCTGGAACAGCGCCCAGTCCGAATAAAATTTGAACGTGGCCTTGAAGGTCGCGCCGTCGGCGACGCCGCTCGCGCCGACTTCATAGTCCAGAAGGATTTCCTGCCAGGATCCGGCCTCCGCTTCGTCGAGGCTGCAAGTGAGCTGGCCGGCGAAGGGAGCTTGCTTCATCTTCTCATAGAGCCCTTCCGGCGCGACCGGCGCCGAGGGTCGCGCTCCCGATGGCCGGGTCCGCGCGCTATCCTTCTCATCCGACAATCCGGCCCTCCTTCTGTTCTATTTCGACCATAGACTAAATCATCATATTGACGCAAACTCACCCCGTCACAATTCGAGACGGAGGAAAATCAGTGTCGAAGAAGCTCGTCGCGATGGCCATGGCTTTCGCCTTCCACGCCAGTTGCGCCGCGGCCGAAACAGTGACCGCGCGCGTCGGGGTCATCCCGGTCATCGGCGCGGCCCCCCTGTTCGTGGCGGAGAAGGAAGGCTGGCTCCACGAGAGCGGACTCGATCTGCAGACCAAGGTCTTCGAGAGCGGCCCCAATATCGTTCAGGCGGCCGCGAGCGGCGGCATCGACATTTACATCGGGGGCGTCGCGCCGGCCGCCGCGGGACGGGCGAAAGGCATCGATCTGCGCGTCGTGGCGGCCCTCGCCGTCGACGAGAATGTGCTCGTCGGCGGCCCCAAGCTCAAAGCGTTCTTCAAAAAAGGGGTCGCGCCAGCGGCGGCTTTCAAGGCCTTCCGAGTCGCCAACGGCCGGCCGGCCAGAATCGCCACCCAGCCGCCCGGCTCGGTGCCGGCGGCCAATTTACAATATTGGCTGCGCGAGGCGACGCATACCGATCCGTCCGACGTCGAGATCGTCTCCATCGGCATAGACGCGACGCAGCAGGCTCTGCTCGCGAACGCCGTGGAAGCCGCGACGGTCCGCGAGCCGACGCTGACGATCGTGCAAAAGGCCAATCCCGAGATCACGCTGATCGCCGGAGGCTCGGAGCTGTTTCCCGGTCAGCCGGGCACCGTTGCGGCGATCTCGAAGGATTTTCTCGAGAAGCACCCGCAGCAGACGCGAGCGCTGGTTGACGGGCTCGTCCGCGCCGTGGAGGAACTGCAGAAAAATCCCGATCGCGCCGCGCCCCATGTCGAAGCGGCCTTGTCCAAGGGAATCGTCGACGGCGCGACCATTCGAAAATCGCTGTCGTCGCCGGCCGTCCATTTCGTGGTCGATCCGAAATCGATCATAGAATCGACCAAAGCGCTTCTCGCCTATCAGGTGAAGCTCGGCGTCGCCGACAAGGCGCCGAGCGTCGACGGTCTCTTCGATTCGAGCTTCTTCGACAAGGTGACGAGCGAGAAATCCTCGAAGAAGTGAGCCAATGTCGCGCCGCCGTCGATCCGCGTCGCTCCCGGATCGAAGCTATGGGCGCAAGTGAAAGCGGTCAGCGCTGCTGAGCGTAGAGAGATAATGCGGGCCGGATCGCGGCAAGCCGCCGGCGCCGCGGACGCTCACCAGCCGCCGCCCAGCGCGCGATAGAGCTGGATAGTCACGGCCGACTGCGCCATCTGTGTTTCGAGCAGATCATTCTCGCGCTCGAAGACATCGAGCTCGGCGTTCAGCACGTCGCCGAACGTCTTGCGGCCGCCTTCGTATAGGCCTCTCGAGGCCTGATGATTGCGCCTAGCGCCGATGAGCGCGGCGTAGAGACGCTCGCTGCGCCGATCCAGTCCACGGCGTCGGCCATAGGCGTTCTCGACATCTTCGAGCGCCTGGAGGACGGATTTGTCGTAGTCGGCGACAGCGGCTTCGAGACGCGCGTCATTCGCCGCTATATTGGCTTCGATGCGCCCGGCCGTGAAGATCGGCAGATGCGCGGTGAGGCCGACCAGGCCGCCCGTGCCTTGAAGGCCAGGGATTCCCTGAAAGTGCAGCCGGCCGTCCTGACCGAGGAACTCGATCTGGAAGCGCGGCAGCAGATCCGTCTTCGCGCTGGTCAGGCTGGCGATGCGAGCGCGCACGACATCGACGCGGGCGCGCACGTCGGGGCGACGCTCCAGCACCTCGCTGGGGAGCTGGCCTCGCGGAGGCGACGGGATGAGGAAAGGCCCGGGCGCCGGCAACGAGACGGGCGGCTCCGGCGGGCGGCCGGTCAAGACCGCGAGCCGGCGCTGGCGCGTTTCGAGCGCAGAAAGCAGGTCCGGCCGCTTGCTTCGCTGGGTTTCCAATCGCTCTCGAACCAGCGTCACATCATAGGCGAGCGCCTGCCCCGCCTGATAGCGAGCCTCCACATAGCGGAGAAGCTTGCCGAGAGTCTCGACGGAATGGTCGAGAACCAGAAGCCGTCGCTGCAGCCCTTTGGTGTCCTGATAGTTCTGGGCGACCTCGGAGACGACGATCATCCGCGCCCCGTTCGATTGCTCCTCGACTCCCGCGGCGTTGGCGCGGGCGGCTTCGGCGTCATAGCTGCGGCCGCCGAAAATATCCGGCTCCCAGCTCGCCGTGAGGCCGCCGATATGGGCATCGACGCGGCGCGCCTTGCCCGGGATGAAATCAACGACCGGATTGCGCCATTTCACATCCGCCTCCCAGAGACCGGCGTCGGCGCCGAGCGTCGGATAGAGAGCGGATTCCGCGACCGTGACAAGGGCGCGCGCTTCCTCGACGCGCGCCTTCGCGATGCGCAAATCAGGATTGCCGGCGAGCGCCTCGGCGATCAGACGATCGAGTAGCGGATCGCGCCAGACAATCCACCAATGGGCGAGGTCGAGCGAAGCGGAGGGAGCGCCGATCGACGACGTCTCGTCGAATGACGCTGGCGCCACGACGGTCGGCGACGGCGGCGTGACGTCGAGCTCACGACAGCCGACGACGAGAAGGGAGATGAAGATGGCGGCGCGCCTCATCCCTGCCTCGCCAGCATGGAGCGGAAGCGTGAAAGCGCGAGAGACAGAAATATCGCCCCCGAGACAATCACCACCGCGATCTGCGGCCAGACCGTGTCGAGCCCGGCGCTGCGATAGAGGACCGCCTGCGTCATCGAGACGAATTGCGTGGTCGGCGCGAATCTCACCAGTCCCTGCACCGCCTCCGGCATGCTCTCGACCGGAGTCGCAGCGCCCGAGAGGAGGTAGGCGATGGCGTAGACCGGGACAGAGAGCAGGCCGAATTGCGGCATCGTCGGAGCGAGCGTCGCCAGCCACATGCCGAGCGAGGTGACGGAGAAGAGATAGAGCAGGGCGCCGAAGGCGAAGAGGCCGATGGAGCCTGCGATCGGCACGCCCAGCCATTTCTGCACGACGAGCCAGAGGGACAGCATCGTCGCCGCGAGAATGACGAGGCCATTGGTCATGATCTTCGCGATGGCGATCTCGCTCGCCCGCACCGGCATCACCAGCAGATGCTCGATCGTCCCATGCTCGCGCTCGCGGATCACGGCGGCGCCGACCAGGATGATCGACAGAACGGTCAGATTGACGACGATCTGCATCACGGAGGTGAACCAGAAGGAATCGGTATTGGGGTTGAATTCTATGCGGCTGACGACGCGGATCGGCAAGCTCGACTCTATGCTCCGCGCGCCGAGGAATTTTTGCGTCTCGACGACGAATATCTCGTTCAGATAGCCGGCGCCGAGACCGGCTTGCGTCATCGCCGTGGCGTCGACCAGCACCTGCACGGCGGGCTTGCGCCCTGCGAGGACGTCGGCCTCGAAGCGCGGGGGAATCTCGATCACGAAAATATAGCGGCTCTGGTTCATCGCGGCCGCGACATCCTCCCGCGCGATCTCTTCGGGCGCGATGAAATAGGGGGGAAGGATCGCGTCGCGCAGGCGTCGCGACAATTCCGAATGATCGCCGTCCATCATGGCGACGGAGGCGTGCGAGACCTCCGCCTTCACGCCTTCGGACATCAGCTGAACGGCGGCGGTGAAGGCGAAGACGATGAGCGCCATCAGCGTCACATCCTGCAGCAGGCTGCGGAGCTCTTTTCCGCTGAGCAGAGCGACATTGACGAGCCAGCGTCCCATGGATCGCTACGCCTCCTGCTTGCGGAGGAGAAGCCGCGCGCCGATGAGATACAGCGCCGCGAAGCCGCCGAGCGCGAGATAGTTCGGAGCAAAGCTCGAAAGGCCGAGCCCCTTTGTGAAGCAGCCGAGGCTCACGATCTGAAACCAGGAGGAAGGAAAGCCGATGCCGACGGCGTAGGCGCCGCCGGTGAGCGTCGAGATCGGATAGAGCAGGCCGGAGAAATTCACCGAGGGGATGAGGCAGATGATCGCCGTGCCGAATATCGCTGCGACCTGCGAGCGAACGAAGGCCGAAATCAAGAGCCCGAGCGCCGTCACTGCGAGAATGAACAGCAACGCGCCGAGCGTGAGCGCGAGAAAGGAGCCGTGCAGCGGCACGCGGAGAATGAAGATGGTGATGAGCGTCAGGCTCAGATAGGAGACCATCGCCACGCCGACATAGGGCAATTGCTTGCCGACGAGAAACTCGCCGATCGTGGCGGGCGAGGCGTAGAGATTGACGATGGAACCGATCTCCTTTTCGCGGACGACGCCGAGCGCCGTCAGCATCGTCGGGATCAGGATCAGCGCCAGCATGACGACGCCGGGCGTGATCGCATAAATGCTGCGGAACTCCTGATTGTAGATGAAGCGAGGCTCGACGGAAATCGGCAGCGAGGCCGCGGCTCTCGCGCGATCGAGGCTCGTGACATATTCGAGGACGACGCCCGTCGCATAGGCGCGAATGTTCGAGGCGGTGAAAGGCGCGGCTCCATCGATGAAGAAGCCGACCTCGGGTTGCCGACCGGCTTCGAGGTCGCGGCCGAATGAGGGCGGAATCTCGATGGCGAGCTGGGCCTCGTGGCTGCGCAGACGCACCTCCATCTCCGCATGACTGCGCGAAGGCGCCATCTCGACGAAATAGCGCGAGCCCGCGAAGCCGCGCAGAAATTCCCGGCTGGCGAAGGTCTGGTCGCTGTCGAAATTCGTGAAGCGAATATTCTCGACATCGAAGGAGATGCTGTAAGCGGAGACCAGGAGAAGAACGATCGGGCCGAGCAGCGCGAAGGCGAGGCGTGCCGGATCGCGCGCGAGCTCCATCGTCTCGCGGCGCGCAAAGGCGAGAATGCGTCCCGCCCAGCCGGTCGCGCGATCGTCGAACATATCGGTCGGCTCCGGCTCGGGCGGCGATGCTTCGGCCAACGACGGCGCGGGGCGTGGAGCTACAGCCGATGCGCTCTCTTCCGCCTGCTCGAGATAGAGGATGAAGGCGTCCTCCAATGTCGCCGCATCCTTCTCGCGCCGCAGCTCGTCCGGCGCGCCGACGGCCAGAACCTCTCCGCGATGCATCAGCGATATGCGATCGCAGCGCTCCGCCTCGTTCATGAAATGCGTCGAAAGGAAGATCGTCACCTGCTTCTCGCGCGAGAGGCGGATGAGATGACGCCAGAACATGTCGCGCGCGCCCGGATCGACGCCGGACGTCGGCTCGTCGAGGATCAGCACCTCGGGCGAATGCAGGCAGGCGGCGGCGAGCTGAAGCCGCTGACGAATGCCGAGCGGCAGAGACGCGGGCGAATGGTCCGCATGTTCCGCGAGCGCGAAATCGATCAGCGCGGCGTCGACGAGCGACTGCGCGCGATTGCCGCCGACGCGATAGAGCCGCGCGTGCAGCGTCAAATTCTGCCGCACCGTCAATTCTTCGTAGAGGGAGAAGGATTGCGACATATAGCCGACGCGCAGCCGCGTCTGCATGTCGCCGGCGTCGATCGTCCGGCCGAGCAGCTTCGCCGTCCCGCTCGTGGCGTCCAGCAAGCCGGTCAGCATTTTCATCGTCGTCGATTTGCCGCAGCCATTGGAGCCCAGAAAGCCGAATATCTCGCCGCGTCCGATGCGGAAGCTCACATTGTCGACGGCGACGAAATCATCGAAGCGACGGGTCAGCGCCTCCGCCTCGATCGCCGGCGCGCCGCCAGGGTCGCGATAGGGCGGAATCTCGACTCCCGACGCCTGCGCGCGTCGGCTCTCCGGCAGCAGCGAGACATAGGCCTTCTCGAGCGTCGCCGCGCCCGTGCGGGCGAGCACATCCGCCTTGGCGTCCGCGATGAGAATGCGGCCATTATCCATCGCCACGAGATATTCGAAGCGCTCGGCTTCCTCCATATAGGCGGTGGCGACGATCACCGTCATCTGGTCGCTCTCGCTGCGCAGCTCGTCGACGAGCTCCCAGAACTGACGACGCGACAGCGGATCGACGCCGGTCGTCGGCTCGTCCAGGATCAGGAGCTGCGGATCGTGCACGAGCGCGCAGCAGAGCGCGAGCTTCTGCTTCATGCCGCCAGAGAGCTTTCCTGCGGGGCGATCGGGAAATGGATCGAGGCCCGTCGCTCGCAGCAGCCTGCGAATGCGCGCGTCGCGCCGCCCTGCGCCGAGGCCGAAGAGACGGCCGAAAAAGTCGATGTTCTCATAGACGGACAGCGTCGGATAGAGATTGCGGCCGAGCCCCTGCGGCATGAAGGCGACATGGGGGAGAAAGGCCTCCCTCTCCCGTCGCTCGCGCAGATCGGCCCCCAAGACGTGGACCGCTCCCGTCTGAATCTTCTTCACCCCCGCGATGACGCCGAGCAGCGTCGACTTGCCGACGCCGTCCGGGCCGATCATCGCGATCGTCGCGCGCGCCGGCAAGGACAGTGAGACATTCTCGAGCCCGCGAACATCGCCATAGTCGTGGTAGAGGCCCGAGATTTGGATGGCGGCCGGCGCCTTCGTCTCCTCGGTGGCGGTCATTTGGCGTATCCGAGAGCGAGCGAGGACGGCCAGCGGCCCGTCGGGTCGACGCGCACATAGCCATTGCCGGTCATGCCGGCCTTCAGCCTGCCGTCGAGACGGCGGGCGGCCTCGACCGGAATTCTCAGCTTCACGCGATAGACGAGCTTCTCGCGCTCGCTGGCGGTCTCCACATATTTCGGCGTGAATTGCGCTTCGGCCGCGACAAAGGAGATGGTCGCCGGCAAAGGCGGCCCGTCGAACGCGTCCAGGGCGACGCGCGCCTCGTCGCCGATCGTCAGCCGTCCCGCCACGGCCATTGGGAAGAAGACGGTCATATAGACGTCGTCCGTCTCCAGCAGCGAGGCGATCCGCCCGCCGGAGGGAAGCACAGCATCCTTCTCCACGATTCGATATTCGATGCGCCCGTTCACCGGGGCGCGTATCGTCGTCTCGTCGAGGATCGCCTTCAACCGGGCGATTTGCGCCTCGACCTCCGAGAGCGCGTTGCGCGCCTCCTTCACGGCGGCCTCGGCGGCGGCGGCGCCGGCTGTCTCCGCATCCTTGGCGATACGCCGCCGATCGAGCTCGACCTGCGAGACGAGCGCCTTGCCCCGCATCGTCGCGGTCTCGGTCATCTCGAGGCCGGCGAGCCGCAGATTGTTGCGGCGGACGTCGAGCTCCGCCTCGGCGCGTCCTATGGCGCTGATGGCGCGCTGACGCTGCGCTTCGGCTCCGGCGATCTGCGCTTTGATCTCGGCCGCGTCCTGGCGAGCGAGCACGGCTCCAGGGCGCACGACATCGCCCTCGCGGATCGGCAAATCGATGATGCGCCCTGCATATTTGACGGCGATGTCGATGCGCGTCATTTCCAGCCGCCCATTCGCGCGCGAGACATAGGCCGGCAGAGCGGGCCTATGGCTGCGCCACCACCAATAGCCCGCAGCGGCCGCGCCGATGACCAGCAGAGCGAGGAGGGTTCGGGCGATCCCACGGTTCATCGAGAGCGCCTCAACCCTTCCTCCGGCGGCCGGCGGGGGCAATGGCCGAACGCAACATTCGACGAACCCCACGGCCCGACTCTGCGATACGCATCGGCTTGCTCACGTCTACACAATGGGTTCGAGCATAGCGAAAGCTCAGAGGGAAGCCGTCTGATGGGCGGTGGCCGAAATTCCTGTGGAAGTCGGAAAGCATCGGCGAGCGGCGAGAGGATGCGGCCTCACATGGCGACGACCTCACATGTCGGATGGCGATCTCTCGACGAAAAGTATGAGACTCACGCGCCTTTGGTCGGCGCCGCCCGATAGGCGCTCAAGAATACGAACACTCCCGCCTCCATCACTCTCTCCGCCTCCGCCTCATTCGGCAGGTCGAGGCCCAGAGCGACGCGCATCGGCAGATCTGACAATATGAGATTGAGGAACTGATTTGCCGCGAGATGAGCGTCGCCAAAGGTCAACCAGCCTTGCGCTTTGGCGTCTTCGAGAAAAGCGGCGACAAATTCATTCGCCTTGTTTTGGCCCGTGCGAAAATAGAGTTGGCAGAGTCCAGGAAAGCGGAGCCGCTCGCTGGACACGGTCTGGAAGAATTTGGTTTCGTCTTGTGAGAGAAAATGGAGAATGAATTCCTTTCCCAGACCTCGAAGAGCCGAGTCGATGCAGCTTCCGATCATCGGCGCAGGCTTGAACATGCGCTTCTCATCGCATTCCGACTCGATCAAATGGCTGAAGAGCGCTTCCTTGCTTTGGAAATAGGCGTAGAGCGTCGTTTTCGACACGCCCGCAGCGCGCGCGATCGACTCCATGCTGGTTTCCCCGAATCCGCGCTTCAGAAACTCGTTTCGGGCCGCAGAGACGATCTGGGTCTCTTTCCGACCCGCCGAAGATTCCAGCGCTTCCGCCGGCGCAAGGGGTGAGGGTCTCATAGCGATCGATCCAAAGCCCCTTTGCCCCGTGGACTAGACTGAACGGTTTAGTTTACCACTGCAGCCGCTGTCGTAAAGCCTCGAACGAGGCGAGAGCGCGCGACCGAAGGGTCTCCACACCTCAAATTCGACGCTCAAACTGCGTCGACACGGGTTTCGGCCGCCTCGGGGCGCCCCGCCCGACGCCTTCGTGACCACGAATGATGGCAGGTCTCCTGGCTCGCGGGTCAGACGACTTCCGATCGATCCATTCGGATGAAACATCCGTCCCTCGCCCCGAGGAGCCCGCGAAGCGGGCGTCTCGAAGGGTCTCGCCGCTGTGTGTCGCTGGAACGTCCTTCGAGGCTTTTTGCGCGCCGCAAAAAGCGCCTCACGACGAGGGGATTGTATTTGCCGCACCGAAGCAATCAGCCGGAAGCCGTATCACTGCCTTGGACCACCTTCCCAGGGAACGATTCGAGAACGACGCCGCTCTTCGTCAGCGAACTTCGAAATCTCACGAAGACCGACATCCAGTCGGCGGAAAAGACGCTCCCGATGGAATTGCGCACGCGCTATTTCAATCCGAAATGGCGACAGGAAAATCAAGCTCACAGCTATGACGCGCGCGGACGCCGCCTCTCCAGGATTCCAATTTGCACCGAGAGTAAAGCAGAGCCCAATAAGATTTATCCCGACAGTGGATTTAAGGGCAACGTGACTTCTGCTGTGTCGCTGGAAAGCAGAGCATGCGTCCACTCCGAAAGCGGCCGACGACATCGCCGCTTAAAAATTCCAGCCGCGCCGGAAATCTCTGTGGCCTTCGTCGGAAGAATACGCAGGACGTGAGGAAGAAGCAGTTCATTCTCCCTCCATCGTTTCGTCTAGCTCATTTCGAGCCATTCGCGGAGCGGTTCGCCCTCATGCTTTTCGGAAGAGCTGGATCTCGAAAGCGCAGCCCATGTCGCTGTCTTTGATTTCGACGTGGAAGCCATGCAGCCGAATAATTGCAGCGACCAGAGTCAAGCCGAGGCCGCTGCCTGTGACGTGTCTCGCTTCCCGAGATCGGTAGAATCTCTCGAAGACTTGATTGCGTTGATCTGCGGGTATGCCAGGGCCGGAGTCGTGAATTTCGACGATCGGACCCTGAGAGCTTTTCAACACGCGGATCTCGACCGTTCCGTGCTCAGGCGTGAATTTGATAGCGTTGTCGAGCAAATTCGCGAAGGCCTCCAGCAGCAGGTCGCGATCGCCGCGCGCAAATTCCGCCGTCTCACTCCGAACGACCAGCTCCATGGCCTTGCATTCTGCCGCAGGCTGGTAGAGATCGACCAGTTCTCGCAACATTTCTGAAACGTCGAATTCAGTGAAGTGAGCGTCGGTCGATCCAGCGTCGAAATGAGCGACACGAAGCAATGCCGTCGTTGCATTCAAGCTCTGATCTAGACCGCTCATCGCGAGCTCGATCCGGTCTTGCGCTTCGGGGGGGAGAACGAAATCGGATTGCACTTGCTCGAGATGAGCTCTGACGCGACTGAGCGGCGTTCTCAAGTCATGGGCTATATTATTGCCGACGTGTTCCAGCTCGTGCATCGCCGCCTCGAGCTGAGCGAGCATCTCGTTCACAGAATGCGCCAAGCTGTCCAACTCGTCGTTCGAACCGCTGATCGTCAAGCGCTCGTGCAGCACGCCCCTTTTGATGTTGTCCAATTGCTGCTGGGCCGATCTGAGGCGCCGGCTCATCTTGCGGCTGCCGAAGGCGCCGATCATCAGAGCGCCGAGCGACAATGGAAACACGCCCTCCATAAAAATTCGCTTCATAGCCTCTTCGAGAACAGCGACCTCGGGCGTTTCTCGGCCGATCACGAAAATCCGCTGATCTGGAAGCCGCGCTCCGACGAAGAGCGTCTGCGTCGCAAAGCCGCGTTTGGATCGGACATTGGGATCGAATATGAGATGCGCCTTCCCATCCAGAGGCAGGCTCGTCGGAATCTGGCGCAGATTCCCTTGCAAATAGGATCCGTCGCGTTCGAACAGGCCGGATACAGACAATCGATATGCTTGATTATAGGCCTTGCTCTCCAGGTTCAGATTCTGCTGCCCTTCGAGATAGGCCGAAATTCCCAAAGCCTGAAGTTCTAGATGGGAGCTGAAGCGTCCGACTTCCCAGGTCGAGAAGTTCCAATACAGGAACCCGAGCAGCACCAGCGCGCCCGTGACATAAGCCGTCACGCTCACGATCGCTCGACGAAGCGACGGCCAGGATATTTTAGCCGTGGTGGTCAAAGATATGTCCCTGACCTCTGACATTGACGAAAAATCGGCAGCTGCGTCCCCCTTCGATTTTGTGCCTCAGCTTGCTGATGTGTTGGTCGACGACATTCGTCTGCGGTAAAAAGTGGAATTTCCATACATCTCGGAGCAACATTTGCCGCGTCACCAGGCGGCCGGCGTTCGACATGAAATATTCGAGCAGCTGGAACTCGCGCGCCGACAGCTCGATCTTTTCCTCGCCCAGATAAGCGGTGCGTCGCAACAAATCGAGCGTCAATGGGCCAACTTGCAGCTTGGTGGCGCAGCTCTGCAACGGTCTTCGCAGAAGCGCATCGACCCTCGCTCCAAGCTCCTCCAGACTGAATGGCTTGATCAAATAATCGTCCGCGCCGGCCTCGAGGCCGAGAACGCGCTCATCCACCGCGTCCAGCCCGCTGATAATCAGAACCGGAACATTGAAATTTTGTCGGCGCAGCTCCTGAACGATGCTAATTCCGAAGACTTCCGGCAAAATGCGATCGATGACGAGGATGTCGAAGCCTCCTTCGCCGACCTTGCAGAGCCCCTCGCTGCCGTTGCAGATATGAAGGACCTCATACTGTCGTTTCCCCAGAGCGTCGATGATCGCGCCCGCGAGCTGCTCGTCGTCTTCGACAAGCAGCACTTTGGCGCGCGGCGAAAAGCCTAGGTCCGAAACTTTATCGACGCTCAACGCTTTTCGTCCCTTTCCACGACCATCGGCGCTCGCGGAGCGTCCATCCATCGCGAATGGACGCCGCAACGGCGCTCTCCTCGACGCTGTCGGACGAGGAAGACCCGGCATTGCAGCTTCGACGTCCATCTTTCAGCGCTAAAGATTATGATTTGTACCACCTGGAATGGCCGCGCACAAACCAAACAACGAATTGCAACCATGTCACTTCGTCGCGCGTTACGCGACGAATGGCGCCGTTGAAGCCAGGATATATATTCGATATGTCTGTGAACGATATTTTCAAAGATAATTGTCGGGCTCGTTTCTTCATGAAAGCTCATGTCATATGTAGATCGATGCATCGGCAGGTGGAGTTGCGCGTTCATTTTACGTATGAATCCCGAAGGTCCGTCGTACGGCTCGCTGCGAGCTCGTAGATCACCGAGCGGCTCCATCGAAACAGCCGTCAGCTTCGTGAGTTGCACGCCAGAACGCCCTGTTGCCGGGCTGGCCGTCCGGCGACGGCGCTAGGCGAATGCAGCGACCCGCGTGAGCCCACCAGTCGTGCGGCTGGTCTTTGCGGTCGACTGGGCTCATGCCGTGCTCGGGCTGCCGCCAGTAGACGCAGGCTCCACAGTATAAGGTTACGATCGACCCGTCGGCGTTCCATTCGCCACATGCATCGTTGTCGTGGGTGCGCGGCCAATGCGCAATCTCGTCGCTGCTGGCGCTCGCGCTCGGAGCCCGTCGGTGGCACGCTCCTCCGTCGCTGTCCGTGCGCCTCCAAAAGGTACAGCTGTTGCAGCGCTGCTGCGATCGTGACCGATCCGTCACAGCTGGCCTCCTATTCTCTCATTGTCGGACCGGGTGGCGATCAGCGAACTCTCGGGATGCAAAAGCTCGGCCGAGGACCAGCCGCCACCGAGCGAGAGCATCAGCGCAATCGCCGCCTGAAGCCTTTTCCCTTTGAGGGTCAGCAAAGCCTCTCGCGCGTCGAGAGCCGCTGTCTGAGCTGTGATCACATCGAGATAATTGGTGGCGCCGTCGCGATAGAGGACGAGAGAGATGTCGAGCACCTTTTGCGTCGACGCAACCGCAGCGCTGATGCTTTTCTCTTGCTCGGCGAGCCAATGCAGATTCGAGAGGCTGTCTTCGACCTCCTGGAAAGCGCGCAGCACAGATCCGCGGTACTCGGCGACGGCATGAGCGTGACTAGCCTTCGACGCGTCGAGCTCGGCGATCCGCGCATCGCCGTCGAAGAGAGGCAGGGTGATCGCCGGGCCGACCGACCATAGGCTGTTTTTGAAATTGAGCAGGCTGAGGCCCGTGTCCTGTGTTCCGCCGGAAAGATTAATGGTCAGCCGCGGGAAAAACGCGGCCGTGGCGACTCCGATCGTCGCATTTGCCGCCGCCACCCGTCTCTCGGCCGCCGCGACGTCGGGCCGGCGCTCGAGCAAGGTGAGCGGAGCGGCTCGCGGAACCGTCGGCTGAGCAATCGACCGAGACGAAGGCCGAATGGAGAGTGAAGAGGCTGCTCTGCCGAGAAGCGCCGCAATGGCGTGTTCATACATCGCCCGTCTCGCTTCGAGATCGGCTCTGCGCGCGCGCGCGACCTCGAGCTGAGCTCTTGCGCGGGGCTCATCGGAAGGGGCGCCGACATTTCCATTCACGAGCGTCCTGGTGAGATCAAGCGCCAACGCATAGCTCGCGACGACATGATTGTACAAGTCGATCTCGCTGTCAGTAGTCCGCAGCGCAACATAATCACGCGCGACTTCGGCCTGCAGGCCGAGGCGAGCCGATTCGACATCCGCCGCGCTCGCCTGGGTCTGCGCCTCTCGCGCCGCGATCGAATTCCTGACCCTGCCCCAGAGGTCGACCTCGTAACTCGATTGCAGGCCCAGCAAATTGTTTCCATAATGCGAGGGCTGATTGTATGGCCTGCCATCGATCAACGCCTGCTCGAGCCCTTGGGCCGACGCCACGCGATTGGAATTTCGAAGTGGTCGATGCGCAGACTGCTTGTTCGAGGAATAGCTGTTGCCGAAATCGATCGTCGGCGTCAGCCCGGCCTCCGCCTGCGCCGCGAAAGCGCGCGACTGATCCAGCAAGGCGACAGATGCAGCCAGGCTCTGATTTCCGACATCGATTTGCTCCTCGAGCTCATTCAATGTTCGATCGTTCAAAGTGCGCCACCATGCTCCTCTCGATTGGTCGTCGCGCGGGCGCGCTTCGCTCCACGTCTTGTCCTCCTTGAACTTTGCAGGCGTTTCGACGACAGGAGGAGAATAGTCCGGCGCGAAGCTGCAGCCCGAGAGGCCGAGAGTCAGGAAGGACAGCATCGACAGCAAGCCAGAACGCGCCTTCATTTTCTCCGCTCTCCGCGGGCCGACGACCCTTCCTCGCCCTTGACCATCGACTGCGAAATCTCGACGACATCGCCGTCTCTCAGAAATTCGGACGGATAATCGATGATCTTGTCTGTCGCCTTCACCCCGGACGTCACCAGAACCTCGGTCCCCAGATCTCGATCCACGGAAATCTTTTCGAGAGAGACCGTGTTGTCCGCTCCGACCGTGGCGACTCGCAGCTCGTTGCGCCGAAACAGCAAAGCGGTCGCAGGAATCCGAATTACATTGGGGGCATCGGGAATTTGAAAATGAACCTCGGTGAAAGAGCCGGGCAATAGCGCGCCGTCGCTATTGTCCATGAGCAGCTGAACGAGCAATGTCCGCGAGCTTCCCGCGATCGCTTCGGAAGTGGCGACCACAGAGGCGTTGAAATTCCGGTCGGGATATTGTGAGAGCTTCAATGTCGCCGTCATTCCTTGCTTGATCCGGTTCGCAAAGGACTGCGGAACGCGCACATAGACGCGCATCTGATGAATGTCGGCGATATCGAAGAGTTCTATCGGATTTCCCGGACCGACCAGCACTCCGACGTCCACCTTTCGCGCCGTCACGATGCCGGTGAATGGGGCTGTGATCGAGGTGAAGCTTTTCAGCGCCTTCAGCCTATCCATATTTGCGCGGGCGGCCGCGACATCGGCCAATCGCGTGTCGACTTCCCCGCCCTTTTCGTCGACGCTCTGCTGCGACACGGCCGAAGACGCCCGTAGCGCGGCCCATCGCTGCGACGTCAATTTGGCGAGCCTCGCCTGAGCCTCGGCCTTTCCCAGCTCGCTCTTTGCCTGCTCATATTGCTGATCCAGCTCTGGAGCGTCGATCGTCGCGAGAACAGCCTCCGCTTTCACGCGTGCGCCGATGTCATATTTCCAGCTCTTCAAATAGCCGTTCACTCGCGCGCGAATTTGCGCTTCGTTGAATGCTTTGATCTCTCCGGGGAGAATCAGCGCTTCTCCGCCGCTCTCCGTCTTGATCGTCGCCAATTGTACCGTCGGAGCGGCCTGTCTCTGCGTCCATTCTGTCAACCGTGCTTCTTCACGCCAGCGCAACGCTATGCCGCATGCGCCCAACGTCACCGCCATCAGCGCCCCGAGCGTCGGCCACAGCATGCGGCGCCCCATGGTCAGCGGCGCAGTCCCGGAGACCTGCGTGGGCTGATCCGATATCCATATGGGCTCATTACTCATCGGAGGTCCTCGATCTGCGTGCTTCAGAGTGGATAAGCGAGAAAACGACAGGAACGAGGACGAGCGTTGCGACGGTCGACCACATGAGTCCGCCGATCACGGCGCGTCCGAGGGGCGCATTTTGCTCGGCGCTGAGCGCCATCGGCGCCATGCCGATGATCATCGCGAGCGATGTCATCAGAACCGGTCTGAAACGGGAAAAGCCGGCGTCCGCCGCCGCGGTCAGCGCCGCGGCCCCTTCCGCAATGCGGCCGCGGGCGAAGCTAACCACCAGAATACTATTCGCTGTCGCGACGCCCATGCACATGATCGCCCCGGTCAAGGCAGGAACAGACAGCGTCGTAAAGCTGAGGAACAGGATCCAGACAATGCCCGCCAATGCCGTGGGAAGCGCGCACACTATGACGAAGGCGTCGAGCCAAGACTGAAAATTCACCACGATCAGAAGGTAGATGAGCACGATTGCGAGAGCGAGCCCACTGTACAGCTGCGCATAGGTCATCGTCATGGCCGAGACTTGTCCACGCAGCGCAACGGTCGAACCGGCTGGACGCTGCGCCGCTGTCTCGTCCAGAATTTTCTGCACATCGTCGGCGACCGCCCCCAAATCGCGTCGATGAACGCTCGCATAGATATCGATCGCTTGCTGAACATTATAGTGCGAGACCACCGCCGCGCTCTGTCCACGAGAAATATCGGCGACGCCTTGTAGGATTTGTGGTCCTTTCGAGGACGACATCGGGGTCGTCCGCAACGCATCCATGCTGTTCAGCCACATTTGCGGCGTCTGCGCCACGATAGGATAGGACACGCCATTCTTCGGGTTGAGCCAAAACGTCGGCGCGGTTTGCACGCTTCCTGCCAAATTCACCTGCAGAGTGACGGCGATATCGCGTTCTGTCAGCCCAACGTCGAGGGCGGCGGGCCGGTCTACGTCGACGTTGAGAGTCGGCGCGTTGAATGCTTGTTGAATGCGCGCATCGGCGACGGCCGGAACTGCGGCGATCTTGCGAAGCAGCTGTTCCGAATAGGCGCGATTGGCTTCGATATCGGGCCCGCTGACCTGCACATCGATCGGCGCCGGCAGGCCGAAGTTGAGAATCTGCGTCACAATGTCCGCCGGGAGAAAAGCGAAGGAGACGCCCGGAAAAAGTCGCGGAAGCCGTTCCCGAAGAAGCTCGAGATAATGTTCTGTTTCTTGCTCTCGGCCTTCGCGAAGCGTGATCATGACGTCCGCGTCTGCGGCGCCGATCGTTCCAGAATTGCCATACGCGAGATTGATGCCGCTGATCGGCAGGCCGACGTTGTCGACGATCGACTCGAGCGCTTTTGGCGGTATGAGCTGGCGGATCGCCCGCTCGACCCTGTCGCAGACCTTCGTAGTCTCTTCTATTCGAGCGCCGGTCGGCGCCCGAAGATGCAGCTTCAGCTGCCCGGCTTGAACTGTCGGAAAGAAATTGCGTCCGAGGACCGGGGTCAGAACGAAAGAGGAGAGGACAACCGCCATAAAAGCGGCGACGAAGGCGCCGGGTCGCAAGAGAGCGGAATCGAGAAATCGCTTGTATCGCGCTCGCGCCGATTCGAAACTTCGCTCGAAGGCATGCTGAATGCGCGCGAAGAGGTTGGTAGGCCGTGCGATCGGCTCGCGATCGTGAGCAGGAGTGGCGAGCAAGTAGTGAGCGAGAGTCGAGACGAGCGTGCGGGAAAGGATATAGGAAGCGAGCAGCGCGAAGAGAACGGCTTCTGCCATCGGCCGGAAAAGATAGCCGGCGACGCCGCCGAGACCGAACATGGGAAGAAACACGATGCAGATGCAAAGGAGAGAGATCGTGGCGGGAATGATGATCTGGCGCGCCCCGTCCATGATCGCGTCCTCGATCGCTTTGCCTTGCTCGAGATGCGCATTGATATTTTCGATAGTCACTGTGGCGTCATCGACGAGAATTCCGACGGCGAGCGCCAGTCCACCGAGCGTCATGACATTAATTGTCTCGCCGACGAGCGAAAGTGCGACGATAGAGGAGAGGATTGCGAGCGGAATCGACGTGATAATGATGACCGTCGAACGCCAGCTGCCGAGAAACAGCATGATCATTAGTCCGGTCAGAACGGCCGCCATCAGCCCCTCGGTGATGACGCTCGAGACAGCGGAATTGACGAAGGTGGACTGATCGCCGACGGCGACGAGCTGGATTTCGGATGGCAGCCCTTCGCGAATTTTCGGCAGCAGGGAATTTACGCCATTGATGACATCCAATGTCGAAGCCGAGCCGGACTTTTGGATGGCCATGAGAACCGCCGCCCCGCCGTCGACGCGAACGACATTTGTCTGTGGCGGGCTTCCGTCATGGACAAATGCGACATCTCGTACGAAGATAATCGCGCCGTCGGCGGCCTTGATCGGTAGATCGTTGAGCTCATCGATTTGCCTCGGGGCGTCATTCAGCGACACGACATATTCGTAGACGCCGATTTTCTGTGTGCCGACCGGCAATATCAAATTCTGGCGCGCTATTGCATCGACGACGTCTTGCGCCGAGAGACCGTAGGATTGCAGCTTGCGTGGATCGATATCCGCCTGAACCTGTCGCGCCTTTCCACCAAAGGGAGAGGGAACCGCGGCTCCGGCGACGGTTGCGAGCTGTGGCCGAATGAAGTTTTGCGCATAATCGAATAATTGCGTCTCGGACAGAGTTCGACTCGATAGTGCGAGCTGGAGGACCGGAACGCTGGAGGCATTGAATGTCAGCACGTAAGGCGGCGTAATGCCGGCCGGCAAAAACTTCAAAACGGTCTGTGACGCCGCCGTCACCTGTGAGAGGGCCGTGTCGATTCTCACCGTGGGCTGGAAGTAGATTTTGACGATGCCGTATCCCGCCAGAGACTGCGATTCGATGTGCTGGATATCGTTGACCTGCGCGCTCAACGCGCGCTCGTAGAAGTATATGATGCGACCGGACATGTCCTCAGGCGGCAGTCCATTATAGGTCCACACGACGCTGATTACGGGAATGCCGATGTTCGGAAAAATGTCGGTCGGCGTAGATCTCCACGCCTTCACGCCAAAAATCAGTATGAGAAGAGCCACGACGACGAATGTGTAAGGGCGTTGTAGGGCGACGCGAACGATACCGAGCATAGCGGCTTGCATACCGGGCGAAACTCCGACCTTGAGTCGTAATGTGGGCGGAGCCATACGCCCCTATGAGTGGTGGCCTTTGAGCGGCTTTTCGATTCATTCGCAACGCCAATTCGAGATGCGTTTGCAAAAGGAAAAGCAGCTCTTCTCCCGCGGGGAATGTCGACTCAAAGCAGCCGGACAGCAAGCAATCTAATATAAAAAATAAATTAGAGTTCAGGCGATTGTCGGCAGGCGCCGACTAAATTTTTTTTTAGTAACTCGTTGCGATGGGCGAGTGTTAGGTAAGCCTATGCCTGAACGTGAGCCGAATTGGGCCGGGCTCTGGCGCCCCAACGGTCGATCTGCAGCTGGGCCCGAACACTAGAGGCCGAGGCGGCGCTTGCCTGTCGATATGTCGGCCTCGAGAGCGAAGCTCTAACGGCTGAGAAGACTTCCACCCGGCGAAGACGGGGCGGAACAGGATGGTAGGCCACGACTGTCTCGCTGCCAGGTGCCGCGGCCTCCGTCCGTCAGGGGCGAACTTCGCTTACAATGCCTGATGGGGTTATCATGAAGTCCGATACACGCCCGACATTCGCTTATATGCCGAACCATTCGAACATGGATGCGGAAGCGCCCGCCGCGGCATCGAAGCGGAACAACGTCGAGAAGCCTTATGTCGGCGCCAAAAAGCTCATCGATCGGGCGGCGCGGGCTTTCGAGCGGCAAGACTATACCCGTTCGAAGGCTTTGCTTCTCGAGGCGCTCGGCGACGACGAGGCGACAAAGCCATCGAGCTATCGGGAGCAAGGCGACATTCTGCTACGTCTTGCGTTGACGGAAGGCAAGCAAGGCAATTCACTGGAAAGCAGAGAGCTTCTCCGTCGCGCGCTCGCGATCTTCGAGGAGAACGCAGGGACGACCGAGGTCGAGACGGCCGAGCGCTTGGCTGAAGCGGCTATCGTAGCGCATGCGTTGAATGAGCGAGTCGATGCGAAGATCTATAGCGAACGCGCTTTGGCAATTTATAATGAGTTGCTGAACGAGCGACGACCGGAGGCGCTCGCCAGCCTCGACGGCTGTGTCGTTCTTCACCTTTTGTCGGGGAATCACAAAGAAGCGGCGGAGCTGCTCGAGCGCGCCTTGGCCTATCGCGAGCAGATCGCGAGCATGACGCGTAAAGATATAGTGGCGTTCCTCGATCAGTTCATAGATTTGTTCCTCATGCACGGCGGCGGCGGCGTGATCGAGCCGTTTTTGAGAAGATCGCTTTCAATCCGTGAGAGCATGCTGGGTCCCGAGCATCTGCAGACGCTGATGACGTTGAACAAGCTCGGCTCGGCGCTGTTCGAGAAAGGCGCTCACAAGGACGCTATGCTGATATTGGAGCGCGTCTATACGACCTGCGAAAAAACAATGGGGTCGGCGCATCCAGACACGGCGACATCTTTGAGCAATATCGGTGATCTGTTGTGTGCGATGGATCATTTGGCGGAGGCGCAGCTCTGGTTCGAGCAAGCGATCGGCGTGCTCGAGAGAGTTCTGGAGGTCGAGCATTCGACCGGTAGGCGTATGCCGCGAAATTTGCGACGGCTGAACGCGAGCGCCGATAACGAAGAATACCTGAGTCACGAAGGTCATTGAGCATCGACGGGTAAGCGTCGATCGAATGGCGGCGAGAGGGAGGGCCCTCGCGTAGCCGATGCAACGCGAGTAGAAGCCGCCTCCATCGGCGTTTTCGGGAACGAAAAGCGCAGCTTCGAAAAACTCCACGCCTTCGGCTGCCCTCTTTCGCTACGATCGCTATTTGCCCCAATAGTTCGGCGCTGGCCCGAGAGCTCGATCCTATCGGGAAGGAAGCGAACGTAACGTTTTTTGGTGCATGCTACCGGGTCCGGCGCAAGGACTGGAGGATTAAAGGCCTTTCGTCTTATTGACCGTGCGCCGATGCGATTTGGCGTCCGAAAGCGTATTGGACTTCGTGAGAGTTGGTCGAGAAGGGCCAGGAAAAAATTAGCCGCCCGGTGCGTCGCCGGGCGGCGTTTGTCGTTCGAAGATGGCGTCGCATTATAGTGGGCCCTGTTTGCCACAAGCCGAGACGCAGCACTTTTTTCTCGGCTTCGAAAGCGAGGGCTCTAGACTTTAGCGCGACGGGCGCCCGAGTCTCAGTTGAACGGCATGTAGCGGAGGCTCAAGAAAATCATGTTCTCCGTGCCCTTGGGCGCGCCGCCGACGCCAATGAAGGAGTCTTTCACCGTGTAGGAATATTGGGCGCCGACGCGAAGCTTTCCGCCAGGGCCGTCATAGAAGTTATGCCAAACGCCACCCGTCAGCTGGCGTAGCGATTTGGTCTGTCCGACGCAGGACCCGATAAGCCCGTAGGGGCCGCCGGTGTAGGAGCCTTCAAAGTTGCAGCCGCTATTCACAAAGCCGGGATTTCCGTAGCCGAATGAATAGACGCCGCCTGCGAGATACGCCGTTTTCGGCAGGAAGACGGTCGAATATTGGGCGCCGGCGAATTCGCCGCCTGCGAAGGCGTAGACATCGGTCTTCGGAGTCGGATGGACCGTCACGCCGACGAGCAGCTGTCGCTCGTGAATGGGTTGCGGAGCGCCCGTCCAGTCGAATGTGGCGTCGGCGATCGAGGCCGAGCCGTAACGGCCGTTGGCTCGGCCCCTGACGCCGGACAACTGGAAGTCGATCAATTTCGGAATGACAGGAACGGTCACGCCGATGAAGCCGCTGCCAGCCCATACATCATGGCTGCCGCCGAAGGTGCGGTCATTGAGGTTGCGCAACATACCTCCGCCTTCGACGTGTATCTTGCGATCGAGGATCGTCGGATCCCATGACGCTTTCGACATCAGATCGGGAACATGATTGAATGTCACCGCATTGAGGCTGTTGTAGAGCGATCCTCCGATCGGGTTTTGCGTGTAGGCGCCGGGATAATATGTCCCGGGAAGCGTTTGCGACACCCCATTTGCAGGAATGGGCGCCACCGCGCCGGCAAAGTTGACGCCCGGCGCTGCGAAGTTGGTGTAGGCCGCCTCGGCGCCTACGGCGATTTGCAGATCATATGGGAGATCTTTGCTGATGCGCAGGCCGGGTTGGCGAGACCATGTGTAGCCGGGCAAATACTGGTCGTCGATCACCGGCGGAACAAGGAACGTGTCGGGAGTCGTGCCGCGAGAGTTCAGCGACGCGAGAGAATACATCTGGCCGGCGGAGACGTGGAGCCCGTAATCCGAACGATCGAGGCTCGTGTAGAGCTCACGGAAGCGCAGATTGAAGGAGTCGCTCTGTGTCAAATTCGCGGTTTGGGCCGCCGAGAGAAAGTCGGCCGCGAAATAAAGTCTCGCATGCGTTTCATCGTCGAGATGTGCGTCTGTTTGCAAAGTGAAACGGCTGCGGCGGGCCGTGAATCTGGTTTCGCCGTCATGGGCGGTGGGATTATTCGCGTAAGGGATATTGCCGAACGGCGTCGCCAGATCTGCGCCCATGAAACGATCGCGGTGCACCGCGCCGAATTCGAAAAAGCCGCCGGGCTTGAGCGTTATGTTTTTGTAATGGAACACGTCGGGCCACAAGGCGTCTGATTTCGCGGAGCCCAGGTCGCTCTTTGCAGCGTGCTCGAGGTCGTGATTGGGTCCTTTGTGGTCTTTTGTGCGAGATTCGAGGCGATGCTCGAGGCGTCGAACTTGAGCCTTCAACGCCTCCATCTCCGCTCTCATTTCGGCGTCGGAGGCAGACGCTACGGAACTCCAGGAGGAGAACAAAACCGCCAGCAGAACGGAGCTCGTGTCTCTCGCGATACGCGAGCGACAATTGCTACGTCTCACCCATTCGACCGGCATTACTTTGTTGAGCGCATTTTTCATGCGAGCACCTCCAGACTTGACCGATGCTGGACTAACGGTAGCCGAATGACGCTTCAGTGAAAGAATACTAAATTATTTTTTAATATCAAAATTAGATATTATTGCGTAATAGGCTACTCAATGTCCGCCTGCTCGAGAGGGATGAGGTTGCAATGCAGGCGCATTGGACCGGCATAATTTGATGAGTATATTTTAAAAATATGGCATTAGTGTAATTTAATATAATTTTGAATCTGGAAAGCGGCTGGACAGGCCTCCACTTTTCTATGTACCCGCGTTTGATATACGAGTAATTGTTAGGGCGGACACGGTCGGGCTTGGGGCCGAGCTAATAGCTCATAGGCTCGAATATTTACCGTAGCATATATGGGCACATGTACAAATAGATAGAAAATATATATTTGTACATGTGTCCGCATATATGTATTGATATATGTAGCTCGTATATATATGCACGCCACAAGGCGATCGCGCGCAGTTCTTTAACTGTTGTACTATTGCAACGGCCGTGCAATAATCTGTAAAATCCATGCTGACACAGCATTAAACAGCTTCTCATTCGATATAGCATGTAAATATATTGCGATGCGCGCCGCGCAGGCAGACTCCTTAGAGGATCGTCGAACGCGCGATCGGCGCATTGCCGCTAGATCGGAAGTGAGAAAATGAAAAAAGGATCGAGATTCCGCTCCAACCTCATAAATGAAAGCGCCTTGCTACTCGTGCTCGGGGCCAGCGCGCTGGTCGCGCAAGGCGCTCGGGCCGACGCCGGGCAGCAGTCCGCAGTTCGATCTCCGCCCGAGGAGGACGCGGCGCCTTCGTCGCCTGTCCCTGTGCCTCTCGGGGTTTTCGGCGACAATTTGCCGGAGCCCGGTCGGACGACGCTGTCGATCATTCCAAAGTTCATCATCAACGCCAATTCGCTGATCGGCACAAAGTCAGTGTCGTCGCAATATATCGCTGGGACGATTCCCTGGTACTGGAATCCATTCGCCGCGACCTTGCGCATCGTCCCGCAATATCAATTCATCGAATCGCAGACTGTGACTTTGGCCTATGGCTTCGCGAAGAATTTTTCCATCGTGCTGTCCGCGGGCGTGGTCGAGAAGCACTCGCATCTGATGGTTTTCGACGGTGCGTCCGGCGTCACCCCACGCAGCATGAGCTTTCCGGGCACCGATAGCCTCGAGGATATGACCGCGTCGGTCGTCTGGCGGGCCTATCAAGATCCGATCAACCGGATCAAGGTCAATCTCGGAATGTCGTTTCCGACCGGGAGCACCTATAATCAAGGCGGCGCCGTGTCGAGGACCGACGGCACCTACAATATCGGCCGAGCGTTCTATGGGATGCAATCGGGGACCGGCACCTTCGACGTGCTGCCTGGCGTCCTCTACGCGGGCTCGATCGCTCCATGGTCATGGGGCGTGTCCTATCGCGCGCGCCTTCCCCTCGCGGTCAATAATGAAGGCTACATGTGGGGTCATTATCAGGAGGCGAACATTTGGGGAGGCTATAGCTGGATACCGGGCCTGACGACGACCGTGCGCGCGAATTTCAACATTCAAAGCCCGATCGACGGCAAAGATTACTGGATGAGCGGGAAGCTCCAGAGCGCCAATCCGAATTATTACGGCGGCAAAAGGATCGAGATGTACGGCGGGGTCGACATCGATGGAAAACTGTTCGGCGCGCCGGGCTATTCCGTCGGTCTCGAAGGCGGCCTGCCGGTCTACCAGAATCTCAATGGTCCTCAGCTGGCGCGCGCGTGGCAGGCGATGGCGGCCATGCGTTGGAAGCTCGGCGAGCACGGACCCGCCGTCGCCGCTCCGGGCGTCGGCGTGTTCGAGCGCCCGATCGGCGCAACGGCCACGCCTGTCGCCGATTGGAGCGGGCTTTATCTCGGCGCGAACGGTGGCTACACTTGGGCCGGCGACACAGAGACGGCCTTCACTTATGGAGGCTCGGGCGGATTCGCTGCGCTAGCGGCGGCGGGCGCGCTGGCGCCCAATGTCGCGCTCGACAGCAGAGGCTTCATCGGCGGCATTCAAATCGGCTACAATCTCAATCCGAGCGACAAGATTCTCGCCGGGCTAGAGGCGGATTTGCAAGGGCTGACGGTCGGCAATAGCACCCTCAGCGCGTGCCGTGGATCAGGCGTCGATTCGACCTTCCTTCAGGCGCAACGCAATCAGCACTACCTCGGAACAGTCCGCGCCAGATTCGGCTATCTCGTCACGCCCGCCATTCTGGCCTTTGGCACGGGCGGCCTCGCATTCGGCGAAGCCATTCTCAACCCGAGCTACTTCGCCCCACTCCATTCGCCGATTCTCAACTTCGGCGTCGGCAATAATGGCTTGGTCGGCTATGTCGACATGCGCTCGGGTTGGACGGCTGGCGCCGGACTGGAATGGATGCCAAGTCCTTCTTGGAGCATCAAGACGGAGTATCTGCGTTACGATCTCGGTACAGCGAACACGGCCAATATCGGTCCATTGTACTACGCCGATAAAGCGGGCCTTTCGAGCGTCGCCTGGAAAGCTCATATCAACGGGAACATTCTTCGGGCCGGCCTGAACTATCACCTCTGATCTCGAATCGTTCCATTCTCCCGTTTCGGTCGAAGCGGGAGAATGGCTCGCCATGCTTTGCGATCGAAGATTTCGTCCGCGGCCGCGGCCTCGTGATCTCGGCGACGCCGTTCGATTTGGCCGGCGGAAGTCCAGGAAACCAGAGTGTAGAGCTTCCGCTCCACAGAATGCGCCGCGATCCCGCCCCAAGTTTGAATGGATGGCCTGCCGAAATTAAGTCTGATAAAGCCCTCGCATTGCTAAATTATAATTTAATGAACACGTCGATTTAACACGCCCCTACAAATAATAAATCGTGTAATATGCCGATATGAGGGTACGCCGTCCCAAGCTTCGATGACGATTCGCGCTGGTGGCAAGCGATAAAGCGAAACAATGCACGCCGTTGATTGTGCAAATATTCGCGCCCATTTTGCTCCCTGCACGCCAACAAAGAAACCCCGAGGGTGACGTCATGCTGAAAGCGATCATTTTCACGCTCGCAATCGCATCTTTGACAATGGGCGGACAATATGCGCGGGCCGCATGCCATCCTCATCCGCGTTTTCGGCATCACAAATGGATCCGATCGCAACGCAATGAGGAGCAGTCAGTTCGCGCCACGCAGAATTCCGAGGTCGAAAGCGCACCTATCATCGGCGCCGGCGAGATCGACGACAATGGCGGCGTCCACCCGGAAGGCCAAGGGCTCTCGATTCCGTGACGCCGCGCCTCGCCTTCGGAGCGGCTGAACCGGCAATCGGCGGCGACGCGACAGGAGTATACCCGCAAAAAAATGAAATGGTGGTGTGGCCCCTTGCCGATCAGGGGCAAAGCGTCGAGCCGATTCCAGCGTCGACCGTCTCGTCGATCTCCGGGCGTTATTTTATTCTGGGCGTATGCTTGCTGCAGCGCGCCTCGAGTTCCGCGAATACGCGCTCGATCCACTCGATCACGAGCTTGATGCGCGCGAGACGCTTCAAGTCGGATCGAACCAATAACCAGAGGTCTCGGGTGAGGACAGGTTCGGCTCCACTGAGCCGTACGAGACCTTGGTCATGGTCTCCCACGCAAATCGGCATCAGCGAGCGACCCAATCCGGCATGAACGGCATTCATGGCCAGGTCGGAGTCGTTGACGATCAAGCCCGGGCCCAAGTCCGGCTCCTGCTTCACTGCCTCGGCGAGCCAGCGCGCGAGCGGCAGAGCGGACAGGCTCTCTTCATAAGTGACCCACGGGAGCTTCGCCGTCGATGATCCGACGGCTCCGAAAACCCCGTAAGGCAGCTCGCAGATGCGACGGGCGACCAGGCGATAGTCCTGCTCGGGTCGGGCAAAGCGGACGGCGATGTCGATCTCCCTGTTGCCGAGATCCAAATTTCTCGGCTCGGAGACGAGATGCAGCTGCAATTGAGGATGAGCCTGCAGAAACTCCGGGAGCGCGGGCATCAGGATCCGGTTCATGATCAGAGCCACCGAGGTCAATCTGACCGTTCCCGCGGCCCTGTCGTCGAGGCCCGTCGCGACGCTTTTGATGCCGCAGACGCTCATCTCGATCTGCTCGGCGTGCCGGAGAACCTCCTGCCCCATCTCCGTGAGCAGCAGCTGCCCATTGGCGCGCTCGAACAGCCGCGAGCCCAGAGCCCGCTCGACGCGGGCCACGCGTCGCGCGATCGTCGTTTCGTCGACGTGCAACTGCCGCGCCGCCTTCGCCAAGCGCCCAGTCCGTGACACGACAATGATATAGCGTAGATCGTCCCAATTCAGATTCTGCATTTTTGCAGACTGCTCCTGCAAAATCACTTCTGGCAAGGCAAATTTGTCGGTGCTAGCTTGCCCGCGGTCAAGGCGTGGCGTCGATGCTTCGTCAACGGCTCCCCTATCCGCCGGCCGGATGTTGTCCGCTCGGCGGGCGGAGACGTCGCCGCCGATCGCCAAAAGCGTCGAATCTGTCGGCTACCCAGCGCAGGCGGCCGTCTGTCCGGCTAGGACTTCGAAATGCTCCAGCTCGTGCTGATCGCTCTCCGGCGCCCGTACACTTTCGTTGTGGCGGCGATTCTCATCGTCATACTCGGCGGATTGGCGATTTTCAGGACGCCGGTCGACATATTTCCGGCGGTCGGCATTCCCGTCGTCTCGGTGATCTGGACCTATGTCGGCCTTTCTCCAGACGATATGTCCACCCGCATCCTCTATCCCTACGAGCTCGCGTTGACGGCGCTCGTCAACGATATCGACCACGTCGAATCGCAGAGCTACAACGGCATCGGCGTCAACAAGATCTATTTTCAGCCGAAGGTGAAAATAGATCTCGCGCTGGCGCAGGTGGGCGCGGCGGGCCAGACCGTCTTGCGTCTGCTCCCTCCGGGCGTGCAGCCGCCACAGGTCATATTGTTCAACGCATCGACCGTGCCGGTCATACAAATCGCTTTTTCGAGCGCGACGCGAACCGAGGCGGAGGTCGCCGACGCCGTCTACACGCTCATCCGTCCGCCATTGACGACAGTGACCGGCGCCGCCGTCCCTTTTCCTTACGGCGGCAAATCGCGGCAGGTGCGCATAGACCTCGACCAGGAGAAGCTGCTCGGGCTCGGCCTCACGGCGCAAGACGTGGTGACCGCCGTCGAACGGCAAAACCTCATCATACCCGCCGGCACACAAAAGATCGGCGACTATGAATATGCCGTCCTCATCAACGACGCTCCCGCAGACATCGGGGCGTTGAATGATTTTCCGATAAAGCGCGCCGACGGCGCGATCGTCTATTTGCGCGACGTGGCCTATGTCCACAACGGCAACGCTCCGCAAACAAATCTGGTGCGCGTCGACGGCGCGCCGGCGGTGCTGCTGCCCGTGCTGACATCGGGGTCGGCGTCGTCGCTCGACGTGATCAACGGCGTCAAGGCGATGCTGCCGCGATTGAAGCTCGCGCTCCCCGACGGGATCGAAATGACCGTGATCGGAGACCAATCCGCCTTCATCAGCGGAGCGGTCGTCAGCGTCGCGCGCGAGGCCGCGATCGCCGCCGCGCTCACCGGCCTCATGATCCTGCTCTTTCTCGGCAGCTGGCGTTCGACGATCATCATCACGATCTCGATCCCGCTCTCTATTCTCGCCGCCCTCTTCGCCTTGTCGGCGCTCGGCGAAACGGTCAATGTGATGACGCTCGGCGGTCTCGCGCTCGCCGTCGGCCTCCTTGTCGACGACGCAACCGTCACGATCGAGAATGTCAACCGCCACATGGAGGCGGGCGAGGCGATCGACGATGCGATCATCAAGGCGGCAAAGGAGATCATCACGCCCGCCACGGTGTCGCTGCTGTGCATCTGCATCGTGTTCGCGCCGCTGCTGCTTCTCGGCGGCGTCGCTGGCTATCTGTTTCGTCCGCTCGCCGAAGCCGTCGTCTTCGCGATGATCGCATCCTACTTTCTGACCTACACTCTGGTCGAGACGATGGCCCGCTATTTCCTCAGCGCGCAGCAAGGTGAGGCGCTGCGCGAGGCGAAATACGGCCCGGCCCGGCGCGGCGTCGTCCTCGCGACGTTCACGCGCGCGCAAATCGCGTTCGAACGAGGCTTCGAAAAATTGCTCGACGCTTACGCGCGCGTGCTCCAACTGGCGCTCGCGCGCCCGAAGGCTTTCGTCGCCATATTCTTCGCGGGCGTCGCGCTCTCATTCACGTTGACGCCCTACCTCGGACGCGATTTCTTCCCCGAGACGGAGAACAGCTCCCTGCGGCTGCACGTTCGCCTCCCCACGGGAACCCGCCTCGAACAGGCTGGCGTTCTCTGTGATCGGATCGAAGCGGAGATCCGCGACTCTCTGCCGCACGGCGCGCTGACGAGCATCGTCGACAATATCGGCCTGCCGATCTCGGGTATCAATCTGAGCTATAATAATTCCGGCACCATCGGCACCAATGACGCCGATCTGACGCTGAGCTTCGATCCCGAGAAGGTCGCCGACGCGAGCCCGTTCGCGGAAATATTGCGCGAGCGCTTGCCGCGCGCCTTTCCCGGCGTCGTATTCTCGTTCCTGCCGGCCGACATAGTGACGCAGATTCTCAACTTCGGCCTGCCGGCCCCGCTCGACATCCAAATTTCGGGCGGCAAGCGCGAAGAAAATCTCGCCTATCTGCAAAAGACATTGGAGCGAGTCGCCCGCGTGCCGGGGGTCGCCGACCCGCGCATGCAGCAGGCGGGCGACTTGCCGACGCTTCATGTCGACGTCGATCGAACGCTCGCGCAGGAGGTCGGCCTCTCGGAGCGCGACGTGACGGTTTCCTTGCAGACAATGCTCGCTGGCTCGTTCCAGACCTCGCCAGCCTTCTGGCTCAACGTCAAAAGCGGCGTTTCCTATCCGATCGTGACGATGGAGCCGCAATTTTGGAACACGAGCCTCGACGCACTGGCGAGCAAGCCTGTGGCCGCAGGCGACGCGCAGCAAATTCTCAGCGGCGTCGCCTCGATTCGACGCGGCTGGAGTTCAGGCGTCGTCACCCATTTCAATAGTCAGTCGGCGTTCGACATCTATGCCGGCGTCCGCGGCCGCGACCTCGGCGCGATCGCAGACGACGTTCAAAAAATATTGGACGACACCCGCAACGAAGCGCCCGCGGCTTCCAATCTCGTGCTGCGCGGCCAGATCGCCACGATGCGCAGCGCCTATGCGGATCTGCTGCTCGGCCTCGCCCTGTCGATCGTGTTCGTCTACCTCATCATCGTCGTCAATTTCCAATCCTGGCTGGATCCCTTCTTGATCGTCTCTGGACTGCCCACGGCTTTGGCCGGCATCGTCTGGATGCTCTTTTTGAGCGAGACCACCATATCCGTGCCGGCGCTGACCGGAGCGATCATGTGCATGGGCGTCGCGACGGCGAACAGCAATCTCGTCATCGCCTTCGCGCGCGAGCGGCTCGATCACGGCGACACTCCGCTCCATGCGGCGGCGGCGGCGGGCGTGACGCGCTTTCGCCCGGTCATCATGACGGCTCTCGCGATGATCATCGGCATGGCGCCTATGGCGCTCTCAGCCGAGCAGAATGCGCCGCTCGGTCGCGCCGTGATCGGCGGCCTGACCTTCGCGACCCTGGGCACGCTGCTGTTGCTGCCAGTCACATTCAGTCTCGCGCATGGCTTCCTGGCCCGCCGCAGAGCGCAGCGCGCGCAAGGCGACGAGCGGAAGAACACGCAATTGGAGCAAGCGAATGTCGCACCCTGAGCCGCCCCATCTCCATGCGCCCGATCCGCTGGCGCAGGCGGAGCTCTTGCGCAGACTACGTCCGAGAGGCCTCGTCGCTATCGGCGTCATTCTCGCGCTCGCCGGCTTCGGCATCCTCTCGCGGCGCGCGCGTGACGCCGAGCTCGCGCGCGTCACGCAGGATGCGGCGATTCCGACGGTCGAATTATGCGTGCCGACGCTCTCGACCGCCACCCGAGAGCTCGTGCTGCCGGCCAATGTCGAGGCGTTCGTCGACGCGCCGATCTATGCGCGCGTCAATGGGTATTTGAAGAGCTGGGCCTATGACATCGGCGCGCAAGTCAAGGCGGGCGACGTCCTGGGCGTTATCGACGCGCCCGACCTCAACCAGCAGGTCGAGCAGGCCAAAGGCCTTCTCGCGCGCAGCAAGGCGGAGCAAAATCTCGCGCGGGCGACGGCGAGGCGCTGGACCACGCTCCGTAACGAGGCGGCGGTCTCGCCCCAGAGCGCGGACGAAAAGACCGGAAATCTTGAGGCGGCGGCCGCCTCTCAGAACGCGGCTCAGGCCAATCTCGATCGGCTCGTCACTCTCGAAGCCTATCTCAATCTGACGTCGCCTTTCGACGGCGTCGTCACCGCGCGCAACGTCGACGTCGGCGCCTTGGTCGACGCCGGCGCCGGGCGGCGCGAGCTGTTTCGCGTGGCGGACATCCATAAAATGCGCATCTATGTCCGCGCGCCGCAGGCCTATGCGGCGAAGATCACGTCGGGATTGACCGCGCGGTTGACGCTGCCGCAATATCCGACGCGCGAATTTTCGGCGAAGATCGTGACGACAGCCAGCGCGATCGCCGCCGGCTCCAGAACATTGCTCGTGCAATTCGAGGCGGACAATCCCGATCGCGCGCTGTTGCCGGGCGCTTTCGGACAGATCAGGATCGCTCTTCCTCCCGAAGGGTCGCCGCTGCTCCTGCCGGCGAGCGCGCTCGTATTCATCAATGCGTCGCCACAAGTGGCGACTGTCGACGACCATGGGGTCGTGCGCATGAAGACCGTCAAGATCGCTCGCGATCTCGGACCGTCGCTCGAAATATCGGCGGGTCTCTTCGAGACCGATCGCGTGATCCGCACGCCATGGCAATCCGTGCATGACGGAGTCGCGGTGAGAATCAAGGACAGCGAGCGGAAGGAAGCGCAGGCGAGATGAAGTTTTTGCGTCGATTCTTCCTAATGACGGCATGCGTATCTTTGAGTGGCTGCGATCTCGCGCCGTCCTATGTCACGCCGACCGTGGAGACGCCGGAGAGCTTCAAGGAAGCGAAAGGAGGCGGATCCGCCGCCGAGAAAAAGCGCGTCGTCCCGAACGATGGCGGCTTACAATGGTCTTCCGCCGATCCGTCGGATCTACGTCCGCGAGGATCATGGTGGCGCGCGTTCCAAGACAAGCGCCTCGACGCGCTGGAGCGCGACCTCGACCAATTCAATCCAGACCTCGGCCAGGCCATGGCCGTCATGGACCGGGCGCGCGCCTTGGCCACGAAAGCCGCCGTCGGCCTTTCGCCGACGCTGACGGCGAGCGGCCAACTGACCGAGAACAAGGAATCATTGCACCGCCCGTTTCGATTGGCCAATTCCTATCCGAGCGGCTCCGATTTCGCGCGATCGGCGCAGTCCCATGGCCTGCCCATAAACGCGCCGACCATTTACGGCGACAATCAGCTGTCGATGCAGTCGAGCTATGAGATCGATCTTTGGGGGCGCGTCCGCAATCTCGCCGCCGCGGGCGTCGCGCAGGCGCAGGCGTCCGAAGCAGATCTCGCGGCCGTCGCCTTGAGCCTGCACGCCGAGCTCGCGCGCGACTACATCAACCTGCAAGGCGCCGACAATGAGATCGCGCTGCAGAAGCGTATCGTCGCGGCCTACGGCCGCTCGCTTTCCCTCGTGCAGAAACGTGTCGGCGGCGGCATCACCTCGCCGGCCGACGTGACGCGCGCGCAGACCCAGATCGGCTTCGCGAAGGCCCAGCTCTCGGAGATAGAGGCGCGCCGCGCGCTGCTCGAACATGCCGTCTCCATTCTCGCTGGCCACACGCCGGAGAGCTTTTCTCTGCCGTCGTCGCAGACGCGCGTCGCCGCTCCGACGATTCCGCTCGGCGCTCCGTCGCAGCTGCTCGAGCGCCGCCCCGACATCGCCGCCGTCGAGCGGAGGGTCTATGGCGCCAATCTTTCGATCGGAGTCGCGCGCGCCGCGTTCTTTCCGCGCTTCACGATCAATCTTTCCGGCGGAACGCAAGACACGGGTCTCAGCCTCTTCAACGCGCGCAACAGCCTCTGGTCGCTCGGGCCAGCCGTGACGCTGCCGATCTTCGACGGCGGCGCGCATTCGGCCGATCTGCACGACGCCGAGGCCGCCTATCTCGAGGCCGTGGCGCATTACCGGAGCGTCGTCCTGCGCGCCTATGGCGAGGTCGAGGACGCGCTCGCGCTCATTCGCTATTTCGATCGTCAAGAAAAGGATATCGCCGCCGCCGTCATCGCCGGCAATAAGACGCTCGATATCTCGCTGAAGCTCTATGAGGAGGGCGTCGTGACCTATGTGGAGGTGGTGACGGCGCAATCCGACGCCTTCGCCGCGCAGCGTCAGGCGATCGCATTGCGCACGGGACGCTTGCAAGCGGCATTGTCGCTGATGACGGCGCTCGGCGGCGGTTGGAGCGGCCCGGTCTCTCCGCCACCCGCCGCGGAATCGCCCTGCGCTCTGTGCGAAATGGCGACGCAGGCCGCGACGAAGTCCTAGCACGTTTCACGCGTTTTTGGAATCGCGACCGAATCCCAATTTGAAGGGATTGTGATTCAAGATGCCGGCTGGGCGGAGGCCAGCATCTATGGTTCGACCTCTCTCCAATGATCTTCGCGAGCGCGTCGTCGCCGCTTCGGCGGCCAGCGAGAGTTGCCGTTCTGTTGCGCAGCGTTTCGGCGTAGCGGCGTCATCTGTCGTGAAATGGTCGCAGCGTCTTCGATCGACGGGTTCGGTGGCTCCGGCCAAGATCGGTGGGCGTCGCAAGCCGACCCTGGAGCCGCATCGAGCCTTCATCCTCGAACGGATCATGCAGACGCAGCATCTGACATTGCACGGATTGAAAGACGAACTCGCCGCGCATGGCGTGAAGGTCTCTCACAACGCCGTGTGGCTGTTTCTGCGCGCGCCTGCTCGAGGGCGAACAGCGTTTTTTTTTGAACGAGAGGCCTTCTCGGGTGACGACATCGCTCGCAGGCGTCGACGCTGGCGATCATGGCAGCAACGCCTCGACCCGCAGCGCCTCGTCTTCATCGACGAGACCTGGATCAAGACCAACATGGCGCCGCTGCGCGGCTGGGGAGCTAAAGGCGTGCGCCTGCGCGGCTTCGCTCCCCACGGTCATTGGCGCACGCTGACCTTTCTCGGCGCGCTGCGTCATGACCGTCTCGCCGCGCCTTGCGTCGTCGACGGCCCGATCAACGGCGAAAGCTTCCGCACCTATGTCGAGCAGCGGCTCGTCCCAGCGCTCCGACCTGGCGATATCGTCGTCATGGACAATCTCGGCAGCCACAAGTCCGCGGCCGTGCGACGCACAATTCGAGCCGCTGGCGCAAGGCTCTGGTATCTGCCGCCCTATTCGCCCGATCTCAACCCGATCGAGCAGGCCTTCGCCAAGATCGAGCACTGGATGCGGCAGGCTCAGAAGCGAACGATCGACCACACGTGGCGTCACATGGCAGCCTCGTCGAAGCGATCGAGCCTGACGAATGCGCCAACTATCTTGCAAGCGCCGGATACGCTTCCCTCAAAATGTGAAACGCTCTCGGCGGCGAGCGCAATGGGCGCATGGCGCCTCGGTCGCGCCGACGCTCGTCGTTTGTTGGACGATCCAGCGTCAGTCGGGAAGCGACGAGGGGAGGGGCGACGGCGGCTCTACCGAGAGCCCATTGCCCCGACCATTGTTGCGAGGCCCAGCGCAACGTCACCGTCCTCGATCTGGTCGTGATCGCAGCTTCCGCCTTCCCCAACCAGCCGGACGTCCGAACGCTCAATCGGCGCATCGACGAACTTCGGCTGCGCCGAGCGAGCGGCTGGGTGATATCTTGGTCCTCGCTGGCGTCGCCGAACGGTCGCCTCCCCCCGCACTCCGCCAGAGTAATGCATGAAGGAGGAACTGTGACCCATCACCGCCCCGCCCGAATTGCCAATGTCCGGTTAATGTCCGAATCGACCGCGGGCGCGACGCCTCCGCTCTCCTTCGCTTCCAGTAACAGGCTGACGGACCTCCTCGTCGAAACGCAAGCCCGCACGCGCGAACGTGGTTCGAGAGCCTTGGCGCGCCGAACGAGTTCGGAGACGTCGAGCCTCGCTCCCTCGCGCTCCCCGGCGTAGGAGCGTAGCGTGAGAAATTAATCGATCTCCGGGCGAACGCGAGCCGGCTGCCGGTTACGCGGACGACGACGAGAAATCCGACTGCGGAGAAGTCGATAGTCTCGCGAGATAGCGAAACTATCGACTTTCGCATTTGCCGAACTCTCACCGTCGTCGATCGCGAGCTCGATTCAGAACTTCATCGTGAGCCCGAATGTGATACTTCGCGGCGCGCCGAGGATCACCTCGCCTGGGTACGATACTTCCGCCCAATTCACATAGGTCTTGTCGAAGAGATTGTTGACGCGGAACATTGCGTCGACTCCTGGCGTGACGTGATAGGTGAGACCAACATCCGCGACCACATAGCTCTCGAGGAAGAGCGTATTGGCGTTGTTGCCGGCGCGCGAGTCGACGAAGCGCAAACCGAAGCCGGCGTCGAAGGGAAGGTCGGCGATGTTGGAATAGGAGGTCCAAAGATTGGCCGTCCAAGTCGGCACATTCGGGGGACGGTTTCCCGTCCCGATCACGAGAGTCGCCGGATCGACGAAGAAGCCGTAGCGCGCATAGGCGTAGGCGGCGTTGACCGAGACCTTCCATTGCGGCGTGATCAAGAAATTTGCCGAGGCTTCGACGCCGCGCGACATCTGGCTTCCGATGTCGGACGCGGTGTTCTGCGTCGTCTGCGTCAAAATATTCGCGCGGTGAATTTCATAGAGTGCGAGAGTCGCCTCGCCCTTGCCGTCTTGAAAGGAGGCCTTGGCGCCGACCTCATATTGGCGCGAGCTGCTCAGATTGAAATTCTGCGCCGCGTTGACGACATAGATCGCCGAGCCGATCGGGTCCTTCGCGGTGGTATATTGCCCATAGAACGAAATATCCTTGGTTACGTCATAGATCATACCGACGCGGAAGTTGAACGGACGGAAATTGCGCCGGAAGCTCGTCGTGTTGGAGAACGTCCCATTCTGATTGTAGTTGACGCGATCCAACCGCTCGAATTCATAGCGCGCGCCGGTCACGAGCTTGAGATCTGGACGCAGAGCGAGGACGTCCTCGAACAGGCCGGCGTAATCATCTATGCGCGTCGGCGCGCGGCGAATCGGCCATTCGCCGGCATAGAGGCCCCATGTTCCCTGACTCGGATTCCAGGCGTCGACATAATCGGCGATCGATGCGCTCGGAAAGCCACGGTCGCGGACGAAATGCGTCGAATTGACGTCGGCGCCGAGCAGGAATTTGTTATCGAAGCCGAAAATCGGGCGATCGACCGTCATCGTCAGCGTGTTACCGAGCTTATGCTGATCGTGATAGACATAGAAGCGATCACGGGCGATCGATCCAGCGGGAATCGGATTGCCGAGAGCGTCCGTTCTGCCATTGTTCGCGCCGAGGAACGTGTAGGTCTCGGCATTTTGCCATTTGCGGTCGGCGAAAAAATAATAGGCGTCGTCGGTGAAGGCGATCTCGCCCGTCGGCTTGTAGACGACATGCGCAGTCGGCATGAATTGCGTGGTCGCCAATAGCGCGTCGCCGACATTGTAATTGTTGAAGCGCATCGTCTGGTCGAGCACGAGGCCCGAGGTGGACGAAATCACGCCGCCCATCGGCGAGCGCGCATAGGCGAGCGGGACGAGAGGCGTGCCGTAATAAGGCGACATATTATCGTCCAAAAAATCCATGCCGAGCTTGACGCTGAAATTCTCGAGCGGCCTCCACAATAGGCTCGCGGTGAGATTGAGCGAGTCGGAGGGCGTGTTCTTCACGAAGCCAGAGGAGCGGCTGCGGCTGACATCGAGCCGAGCGGCCAAATCGTCGGAAAGCTGCGCGCCGACGCCTACGCCGAGATTGATCGTCCCGAAGCTCCCGCCGTTCACGAATGCGTCGAAACGCGTCGGACCGAAGCTCGGCTCCTTGGTGCGAATATCGACGACGCCGCCGATCGCGCCCTGGCCATGCAGCAGCGACGCCACCCCTTTGAGCACTTCGACGCTCTCGACATTGAAGCTATTGGCCGGACGATTGATGAAATTGGCCGGGCCGAGATAGACCCCGTCACGCAGCACGGTAATCTGATTGCCTGTGAAGCCTCGCATGGAATAGCTCGTCGGACTGATCGGATTATTGCCGACGATGACGCCTGGAAAAGCCGCGACCGCGTCTTGCGCCTGGTCGAATCCGCGCTCGCGCATCTCGTCGCTCGTCATCGAATGGACAGAGGCCGGGGTCTGGCGCGGCGTCAGATCGAGCCGGCTCGCCGCGCCGGCGTCACCGTGTCGAGCGGCGCGCGCGGCTCGCCTCGCCTGGGTGCGCGGTCGCCGGCGCCGGCTCCGGCCGCCCCGATGTCGATGCTAGGCAGGGATTCTTGGGGAAATGCAGCGGACGCATCGACGACGAAAAGGAGCGCGACGAAGGAGGCGCCGCGCGATAGGCTGTTGTGAAACATGAAATTTCTCCTGACGCGGCCATGGGCGCGCGATGCGAGTTCAACGCTTTTTCGAGCAGTGCTCGGTCGGCTCAGGAGAAGACGGGCGGCGCGCGGGAAGACCACGAACGACCGAAACTTTCGGTTCGTCGCGCACCCCGGCCGCGGAAAGCCCCGCCGTCGACTATCGCGGGCTCGGCGCGGGGATAGACGAGGCTGGTAGCCGAAGGAGCGAATCCACCGCATGCTATAGAGCAGCAGATCGCACAGGCGTGCGTGTGCCGATCGCTGGGCGCTATCGGATCAGCAAGTCCGGACGTCGGCCTCGCGCAATCCACGGCCGCTTGGCCGAGGGCCAACGCCTGGGCGCGGGTCTCATGCCGCGCCATGGTCTCGGCGCTCTGCGCGCATGACGGATGGAAAGCCAATAGCACGGCGATAAGGAGCGCGACGAGGGAGCGCGGCGCGATGGAAAGAATGCGCCGATCGCCGCCGAAACTACCCCCGCCTCTATGTGACATTTGCCTTCCGCCCGAACACGGGGCCCGCGGAACGCCACTTCTAGCCCCGCTTCCGATCGCCGCCGCTTCAGCTCTCCCTCCTAAGTTCGCAACCTGTCGAGTTTCTGGCGTGGCAGTCGCTGCGCAAGAATTCACGCGACTGTGGCCGACGCGCCACACCCGGAATGCTCCAAAGCACGACGAACGCGAGGAGAAACTTGCTTCTACGGAAGATTTACGTCAGCAATCGCAAGGCCCTGTTCACATCGGCGGATATGAGGGAGCGTCGGTTGCGGATCTTGCTCATCGAAGACGAGCGGGAAATGGCGCGCCTCATTGCGTCACTGGTCGCTCACGCGGGCTTCGTCGTCGATAAGGCGTCGTCTCTCGCCGAAGCGCTCGCCGCTCTGCGCATGCGGGCCTATGACCTCATGCTGCTGGATCGCCGTCTGCCAGACGGAGACGGCATATCGCTCTTGGCCAGCGCTCGCGCGATCCGCCCGGGCATCAGAGTGATGATGATCACGGCGCTGGATGGGCTGAGCGACAAAATCTCCGGGCTCGAGGCGGGCGCTGACGACTATCTCACCAAGCCGTTCCAGGGAGAAGAGCTGATCGCGCGCATTCGCGCCTGCATGCGACGGCCAGGAGGCAATGCGCTGCCTCCCATCGTCGCCGGCGCCGTCGCCTTTGACCTCGAAAGCAATGAAGTTACCATAGCTGGCGCTCCGATCATGCTGAATCGACGCGAGATGATGCTGCTGCGATCCTTGATGCAGCGTGTGAGTCGCGTCGCCGCAAGGGAGACGTTGATTCAGGAGATTTATGGGATCGACGAGGACGTGCAAGCCAATGCGCTGGATTCGATCGTCTCGCGCCTGCGCCGCCAATTGACGACACTCGACGCGCAAATAGAGATTCACACGGTGAAGGGCCGGGGATATCTGTTGACGGAACAAGCGCGTTGATCACGAAATCGCTCGCGCATCGCATCGTCCTCTATCTGATCCTCGCCCAACTCGCCGCGTTTCTGCTCGGCTGGATCCTCACGCTCGGCCTCGGAATGGCGGGGGTCGAACTTTTCGCGACGACATGGGACGAGCTAGCCAAAGCGCGCGCGGAAAAGCAGGTCGTCGTCTCAGTGGCGCTGGGAGCCGATGGATCGGCGATCCTCGCGCCGACGCCGGACCTACAGAGGGAACTCGAGCGCGCTCCCAAGATGAAAATCGCCGCCTTCGATCTTCAGAAGCGGCCTCTCGCCGGCTCGTCGCCGGAGCTCGTAACGGTTCTCGGCCCATTGATCGGGGTCAGTCCGACGCATACGCATTTCATCCTGCCCGGCGACGAGGAGTCGACGCCTCTCGGCCTGATGGAACAAAAATGGACTCCTTACGGACGATTTCACATCGCCGTCTACGGCCAGAAATTCCGGTGGGACGATCTCTTCGACGCATGGCAGAGGGAATTTCGCTGGCTCAACATCTATGTCGTCATGGCCGTATCTCTCTCGACCGCCACCGCATGGTTCGCGATGCGGCGAGGCTTGTCGCCGTTACGGGCGGTCGCGGAAGAGGCCGCGTGCATAGACATGGACTCTCTCGATCAACGGCTCACCTCGAGCTTAGTGCCCACAGAAATAACCCCTCTGGTCGGCGCGATGAACGAAGCGCTCGAGCGGCTCGACCACGGCGCCGCCCGCCAGCGTCGCTTCACGGCCAATGCGGCGCACGAGTTGCGCACGCCCGTCGCGGTGCTCGCCGCACGGCTCGACGCGCCGGAAGAGGCGAGCTTCAAGAATGATCTGAGACGCGACGCCTATCGCATCAAATATATCGTCGAGCAATTGCTGGCGACGCTCCGAGCGGGCGTGCAGCCTGCGCTTCTCGAAGAGCGGGTCGACCTTGGAGCAGTGGCGCGCGCCGTCGTCGACGATGCGGCGCTGCTGGCCATTCGCGATCGCCGGCAAATCGAGTTCTCGGGGCCGTCGGCGGCGGTCGATGTGCATGGCAATGGGGCGGCCATCGCTGCGATCATCAGCAATCTGATCGACAACGCCCTTCGCGCCGAGCCCCCGGGCGGAGAAATTGTCGTCAGAGTCGACGATAATGCGCTTATATCGATAAGCGACCATGGTCCAGGCGTGCCGGAAAGCGAGCGCGAAATGATTTTCGAACCGTTCTGGCGGAAAAGCGAAGCGACGCCGGGCGCCGGTCTCGGGCTCGCCATCGCAAAGGATCTGACGGCGAAGCTCGGGGGCCGCATTTGGTTGGAAGACACGCCGAGCGGAGGCGCGACGTTCAAGCTATCATTTCCTTTGTCGACCTCTTTGAGGAAATGAGACCAGGCCGCGCTTCGGCGTCATGTTTCAGATCGAAGTCCGTAGTGGCGTCGCCTCCGTGATCTTCGTGACCTTCTTCTCGGCCATATACTTCGCCACCGCTGTCGCAAGGCCATTTTCGACAAGCTGGCCCGAGTCCCAGCTCCTTCCGTCTGAGTCCTGAGCCTAGCTAAGCGTGGATGAGCACCAGCAACTCGCGTGCAGCGGCGATCGGGTCTTTCAGGACGAATTCGCCGGAGAATGCTGACCCGTCTGTGCTCCGAAACATACCCCCAGGCTGGTAAAAGTACGCGGCGTCGGCATTTGTGACGGAATCGATGAGCTTGAAATTGGAGTTCGTCCTCTCCGCCGCATGGACGCCTATGATTCTCGGGACAGACTTGCAAAAAGCGCTGACATGAAACGCCGAGCCCGTCGTTCCGAGAATGGTATCCGTGCTCTCGAGAAGTGAAATTTGCTCCGTCAAGGAAATGGACTCCGGATAGACAATATCGATGCCAGCTTCTCGCAGATGGCGCTCGATCTCATATTCGTTAACGATGCGGCTGACGCCTCCGACGAGCCTTGTCTTCGATAGATAGACAGGGATTTTTCTGTCGCGCTCTTTGGAGACTGAGTCCCTCAACGGGTTCGCGGCCAAAGCCAAATCTCGAAATGACGAGTAAATGTAAAACTGAGCCCTGAGCGACGGCTCTGGGATCGTCAGCTTATCGAAGCGCATCGGCTCGATTACGTGGAGAAAATTTCGTGGACCGAGCCGCAGTGAGGCCATGATGGCGGACAACCACGGATATGAGAAAACATTTGCAACAGTGAATACTTCCGGGGCTGTGTAGCAGATTTGGAAATCTCGCTCTTCGAATTGAGGCAGCGTGACGAACCAAAGTCTGGATAGGAAATCCGTTATAAAATGCCCGAAGTGCAGGTTGAGCAGTCCGCCGTAGATATAACGAAGGCCAGCCGGCGCCGGTGACGGGCGTATCGCATCGATCTCTAGGAAGAACGGCTGCTTGATATGGGCCGCGACGCCGTAACATGAGTCTAAATCCATTCGAGGCGAGAGGTCGATCGCGGACATGCAAAGATCGCCTGTGCTCCGATAAAGCCCCCATGGCAAGATCGCGTTCTTGAATGGGACGAAGGTCGCACCTTCTTCGTGATTGATTGCTGGCTGTCCATGCCGGCTGTCCACGCCTCCCCAAAAGCCAGATGGCAAAAGTTCCGTCATGAAATTTTCTCTCTCTCGTCGGAGGGATGGTTGCGGTGCAAATTTTGCGGATGGCCACGCGAAGGGGAACAGGCAGCTCATGAGGATGAGGCAGCGAGCACGGCGCTCCAGATTTCGGGCGCAGTTTTGCCCGCGGCTCTGAATTTGCTCAGTGCAAATTGACCCTTTCTGATGCGATGCATGAACTCGACGCAGGCAATCGTCGTGGCCGCATGTGGGAAGCGCTTGAACCCGAGCAAAGGACCCAAACGAAGCTTGATGGATCGGTGATCCTGTTCGATCAGATTATTCAGGTATTTCGAAGATCGAATTCGAATCCGTGCGCCGCCTCGATGCTGTGCGAGAAGCTCGCGCGCCGCTCGATGCGACGCCTGATATCCGTCGAGCGTAATTTTGCGCGGCAGCCGCCCGTGGCTCGCGAACGCACGACGGAAAAACGCTTTGGCGGCGGAGACATCTCGCTTCGCGCGCAGCAAAAAATCCACTGTTTTTCCCGTCTTGTCGACCGCGCGGTAGAGATAGACCCAGCGCCCCTTGATCTTGACACAGGTCTCATCGACGCGCCACGATTCGCCGACTTGGCGCGCCAAACGGTTCCACCGCTTTTTGAACTCCGGGAATGTTAGCATTGAACCCAGCGGATGATGGTCGCATGGGCCAATGACAGCCCGCGCCGCCATCATTTCCACGAGATCTCGGAAGCTGAGCTTGTATCGCAAATACCAGCGCGCCATCACCCGTCTCGTCGGCGCGATCCTGCTCGAGACCAACGATGAATGGGCCGTGCAGCGCGGTCGCTACATGACGCTGGCAACCATCGCGCCTTTGAGCGATGATCCGATCGTCAGACTGTCCGCCGTGACCGCCTG